>NZ_JAOCBT010000002.1:0-484098 GCF_029840045.1 Pseudomonas sp. GD03903
CTTGGCGCCGTTGTCGGCGTCGGTGGCGGCGAGCTGGCCGCTGATCTGCGCATCTTCCTTCACGGTGCCAGTGGTGGCGCTGGCCACCGGTGCATCGTTGGTGCCGTTGATGGTCACGGTCACGCTGCTGCTGGTGCCGTCGGCGGCCTTCACGGTGAAGGTGTCGGTGAGCTTGTCGCCGACATTCAGCTCGTTGTAGGCGCTGTTGGCGGTGTAGGTCCAGGTGCCGTCGGTGCCGAGATTGAAGGTGCCGTGCAGGCCGGCGACGTTGCTCTGCGCCTGGAAGCTGGCCGGGCTGTCGACGTCGCTGATGTCCAGCTTGCCGCCGAGGGTCAGCGGGGCGTCGGTTTCATCGGCGCTGACGCTGCTCTGCCCGGTGATCACCGCCGCGTCGTTGGTGCCGGTGACGGTGATGGTGACGGTCTGCGGGTCACTCAGCGCGCCGTTGTTGTCCTTGGCCTGGTAGGTGAAGGTGACGTCGCGGGTTTCGCCATCGGCCAGGCTGTCGAAGTCCTTGCCGGGGTTGAAGCTGTAGCTGCCGTCGGCGTTGAAGGTCAGGCTGCCGTTGCCCTGGCCGACGCCAGTGGTCAGCTGGTAGCCGGTGACGCTGCCGTCCACGTCGCTGGCGGCCGGCACCTGGCCGTTGAGAACGGTGTTCTCCTCGGTGGTGGCGCTGCCCGGCTGGGCGACCGGGGCGTCGTTGGTGCCGGTGACGGTGATGGTGATGGTCTGCGGGTCACTCAGCGCACCGTTGTTGTCCTTCGCCTGGTAGGTGAAGGTCACGTCGCGGGTTTCGCCCTGGGCGAGGCTGTCGAAGTCCTTGCCGGGGTTGAAGCTGTAGCTGCCGTCCGGATTGAAGGTCAGGCTGCCGTTGCCCTGGCCGACGCCAGTGGTCAGCTGGTAGCCGCTGACGCTGCCGTCCACGTCGCTGGCGGCCGGCACCTGGCCATTGAGCACGGTGTTCTCTTCGGTGGTGGCTGCGCCCGGCAGGGCCACCGGCGCGTCGTTGGTGCCGGTCAGGGTCACGGTCAGCGTGGCGCTGCTGGTGGCGCCGTGCTCGTCGGTGACGGTGTAGGGCACCTGCACCACCTGGGTTTCGCCCTCGGCCAGGTGCTGGTAGGCCGGGTCCTTGCCATCGAAGGTCCAGCTGCCGTCCGGCTTCAGGGTGAAGCCCGCCGGCGGGTTGCCGTTGGTGGTGAAGGTCAGGGTGCTGCCGGTGTCGCGGTCGGTGGCCTGCAGTTGGCCGCCGATCACGCTGTCCTCGGTGACGCTGGCCTGGCCATCCTGGGCAACCGGCGTGTCGTTGGCGCCCTGCACGTTGATGGTGATGACGCGGGTGTCGGTAGCGCCGGACGGGTCGGTCACGGTGACGGTGAAGCTTTCGCTCGGGTTCTGCCCCAGGGGCAGGGCGTTCACCGCATTGGCGTCGACCACGTAGGTGTAGCTGCCGTCGGCGTTGACGGTGAGTTCACCGTAGGCGCCCTTGGTGCTGCCGCTCCAGGTCAGGTTGGTGTCGTCGACGTCGGTGGCGGTCAGTTGGCCCTTGATGTCGGCGAAGCTGTCGTTGGCGGCGGTGTCGGTGACGGTGCTGGTATAGGTGCCAGTGGCCACCGGAGCGTCGTTCACCGGGGTGATGCCGACGTTGACGACGAGCGTGCTGGACGCGCCACGGGCGTCGGTGACGATCACGGTGAAGCTGTCGGCGCCGTTGTAGTCGCCGTTCGGGTTGTACTGCCAGGTGCCGTTGGGATTGAGCACCAGCAGGCCGTTGGCCGGCGCCTGGCCGACGCTGTAGCTGATGGTGTCGCCGTTCGGATCGCGGGCGGCGAAGGTGCCCGTGAGCAGGGTGTCCTCGGCGGTGGTGAGGTTCAGCACACCGTTGCTGCCTTCGCCGAATTCGGGCGCGAGGTTGGGCGGCAGGTCGCCCTGGCGCTCGTCGCCCGCGGAGCCACCGTTGTCCAGGCCGGCGGTGGTGTAGCCGATGGTCGGGTCGACGTGCCCGGCGGTGGCATCGAGCACCACGAAGCTGTGACCGCCGCCAACGCCACCATTGCCGCCAGCTGCCGACGGAGCGGCAGTCGGGCCCGCTGCGGTGGGGGCGAGGGCCTGGGTCGGGTCGAGACCGGCGGCGATGGCCTTCTGCAGGTCCTCGGTGCTCGGCGCGTTGTTTGCCTGCACGGCTGCGTGGTGCGTCTCGGCCTGCGGCAGGTCGGCGCTGCTCCACTGGCTGTCGCGGCCCAGGTCAACCAGCTTGCCCTTGCCGACGTCGAGCGTCACCGCGCCGGAAGCGCCAGTGAGCAACTGCTCGCCCTGGTAGATGCGGTCACCTTCAACCAGGACGCGCTGGACGCCCTCGGGGGACACCGCAATCACTTGGCCGATGATGCTTTTTACGACGGCGACGACGCTGCTCATGCACTTCTCCTGGTGAGGCTTGCCTGGTTGCCGACCGGCCGCGTGCGAGGTCGGCTCAGGAGGCATTCCCTTGTCTGTAAGAGCAAAAAAGTTGGCGTCAAAATCATGGCTTATAGCGGATAGAAATTACGTATATGCCAATGTATTGACCATTCGATTGCCATCCTAAACAATTGGCAAATCGATGTCACTTTGATATCGGTGGCTCGCCCAAAAAAATTTAGCGTGAAATTCATCACGCTTTTTGATGCTTTCCTTGCAGCCATTCGCCGGTCTTTTGACGCTGATTGCGGCAATCGAATCGCTGCGGCTATCTCACTGATAAGGATGTTTTCCTCATGCGCATGCGATTCGCCCCTGTAGTGCCCTTCGCCCTGGCATTCGTGCTCCCCGTTCAAGCTGACTCGCTCAACCAGGCCATGCAGAAGGCTCTGGAGTACCACCCGGAAATCCAGGCCGGGGTGAATTCCCGCCTCGCCGCGGACAAGCAGCTGCGCGCTGCGAAGGGTGGCTACCTGCCGTCCGTCGACCTGACCGCCGGTTACGGCCGTGAAGGCTCCGACAACACCACCACCCGCGGCCAAGGCGACCACTGGGAAACCCTGAACCGTGGCGAATCCAACCTCGCCCTGCGCCAGATGGTGTTCGACGGCTTTGCCACCTCCAGCGAAGTCGGCCGCCAGCAGGCCAACGTGAACTCCCGCGCCTACGCATTGCTCGGCACCTCCGAACGCACCGCGCTGGATGTCGCCCAGGTCTACACCGATGTGCTGCGCCGTCAGGAAATGGTTCGCCTGGCCGAGGAAAACCTGAAGAATCACCAGCGCGTCTACGACCAGATCAGCCTGCGCAGTTCCCGTGGCGTCGGTCGCCTCGCCGACCAGGACCAGGCCGAGGCCCGCCTGGCCCAGGCGCAGAACAACCTGATGACCGAGAAGACCAACCTGGCCGACGCCCGCACCAACTACTACAGCGTGGTGGGCAGCGACCCGGTGGACCTGAGCGACCCGAGCGGTCTTGCCGGCCAGCTGCCGGATGACCTCCAGGCCGCCCGTCGCCAACTGGTCGAGAACAGCCCGATCCTGCGCTCCGCGGAGTCCGACGTGGCTGCCGCCGAGAAGCAGTACGAAGCAGCGAAATCGACCTTCTATCCGAGATTCGATGCAGAACTTTCCCGCGGTGCCGATAACAACCTCGACGGAGAAGAAGGCCACAACAACGAATGGCAGGCCATGCTGCGCATGCGCTACAACCTGTTCGCCGGTGGCAGCAACAAGGCCGAGCTGGAAGCCAAGTCGTACGAAGCGAACCAGGCCCTGGATATCCGCAACAACGCCCTGCGCCAGTTGAACGAGGAACTCGGATTGTCCTGGAACGCCCTGAACAACGCCCGTGATCAGCTGCCGATCGCCCGCCAGTACGTGGACTACAGCACCCGCGTGCGCGAGGCCTACCAGAAGCAGTTCACCATCGGCGAGCGCACCCTGCTCGACCTGCTGGACAGCGAGAACGAACTATTCAACGCTTCGCGCCGTCTGGCCGACCTGAAGTACACCGAGCTGTTCACCCAGTACCGCATCAAGGCCACCCTGGGCGAACTGCTCAAGAGCCAGGGTGTGGTCGCGCCGATGGCCGCGGTGGCTTCCGAAGACGTCAAGCCGAAAGTCCAGCTGCCCGGCCTCAACTAACCTGCCCGAGAGAGCATCCGCGTGGATCAAGAAGTCAGCGCCGTACCCCTAAGCCACGATCCACGCGGTCTGCTCGACGACCCGCTGCTGGACAGCCTGCTGACGCTCTGTCAGCTGCACCAGAAGCCGGCCAGCCGGGCCATGCTCACCAGCGGCCTGCCGCTGCCCGGCCAGCGCCTCTCCGCCGAGCTGCTGCCCCGCGCGGCCGCTCGCGCCGGCCTGCAGGGGCGCCTGCTGCAGCGCAAGCTGGAGCAGATTCCCGCCCTGGCGATGCCGGCCATGTTGCTGCTGCGCGAAGGACGCTGCGCGGTGCTGCTGGGCTGGGAGAGCAATGGCGATGCGCGCCTGCTGCTGTCCGAGAGCGACGGCGGCGAAGTCCGCGTCAGCCGCGAACTGCTCGGCGAGGACTACGCCGGCCAGGCCTTCTTCGCCCAGCCGCAGCACAAGTTCGACCTGCAGCACGGCGAACTCATCCCGCGCGCCAAGAGCTGGTTCCGCGACACCCTCAAGCGCTCGCGCTGGCTGTATGTCGACGCCGTCGCCGCGAGCCTGCTGATCAACCTGATCGCCCTGGCCGCGCCGCTGTTCGTGATGAACGTCTATGACCGCGTGGTGCCCAACCAGGCCGCCGCCACCCTCTGGGTGCTGGCCATCGGCATCAGCGGCGCCTACCTGTTCGACCTGCTGCTCAAGACCATGCGCGGCCTGTGCCTGGACCTGGCCGGCAAGAAGACCGACCTGATCATCTCGGCGACGCTGTTCGAGCGTATCGTCGGCATGAGCATGAAGTACCGCCCGGCGCGGGTCGGCTCGTTCGCCCAGAACATCCACGAATTCCAGACGCTGCGCGACTTCCTCAACTCGCTCACGCTGACCACCCTGATCGACATGCCCTTCACCCTGCTGATCCTGCTGGTGATCGGCATCATCGGCGGGCCGCTGGTGTTCGTCCCGCTGATTGCCTTCCCGCTGGCCGCCGGCCTGGGCTGGCTGATGCAGCGGCCCCTGGTGGAAACCATGAACCGCACCATGGCGCTGGCCGCCGAGCGCCAGTCGAGCCTGATCGAGACCCTCGCCAGCCTCGACGCGGTGAAGGTCAACAACGCCGAGAGCGAGCGCCAGTACCTCTGGGAGCAGACCATCGGCACCCTCAGCCGCCTGGAGCTGCGGGTCAAGCTGCTGTCGACCCTGGCAATGAACATCACCGTGCTGATCCAGG
This sequence comes from Pseudomonas sp. GD03903, assembly GCF_029840045.1. NCBI lineage: Bacteria > Pseudomonadati > Pseudomonadota > Gammaproteobacteria > Pseudomonadales > Pseudomonadaceae > Pseudomonas > Pseudomonas sp. GD03903. The sequence goes on from NZ_JAOCBT010000002.1 coordinate 5,323, forward strand.
CGCTGGCCGGGGTCATCATGATCATCGGCGGCGTCTACCTGATCATCGCCGGCGACCTGTCCATGGGCGGCCTGATCGCCTGCTACATGCTCAACGGCCGCGCCCTCGGCCCGCTGACCCAGCTCTCCGGGCTGATCCAGCGCTACCAGCAGGCGCGCCTGTCCATGGCCACCACCAACCAGATGATGGAGCTGCCGCAGGAGCGCAATGCCGACGAACGCCCGCTGACCCGCTCGCAGCTGCGCGGCGGCATCGAGATGCGCGGCCTCGACTTCGCCTACCCGAACCAGCAGGTCGCGGCGCTGCACGGCATCAACCTGCAGATCCGCGCCGGCGAGAAGATTGGCATCATCGGCCGCAGCGGCTCGGGCAAGAGCTCCCTGGCCAAGCTGATCGTCGGCCTGCACCAGCCCGACAACGGCAACCTGCTGGTCGACGGCGCCGACGTGCGCCAACTGGACATCAGCGAGCTGCGCCACAACATCGGCTACGTGCCGCAGGACATCAGCCTGTTCAGCGGCACCCTGCGCGACAACCTGGTCAGCGGCGCGCGCTACATCGATGACGAACGCGTGCTGGAAGTAGCCGAGCTGACCGGCGTGAACGAGTTCGTCCGCCTGCATCCGCAGGGCTACGAACTGCAGGTTGGCGAGCGTGGCCACAACCTCTCCGGCGGCCAGCGGCAGAACGTCGCCCTGGCCCGCGCATTGTTGCTCGACCCGCCGATCCTGCTGCTGGACGAACCCACCAGCGCCATGGACAACGCCGGCGAGGAGCGCCTGAAACAGCGCCTGCAATCGATCATGGGCGAGAAGACACTGCTGCTGGTCACCCACCGCGCCTCCATGCTCAGCCTGGTGGAGCGCCTGGTGATCATCGACAAGGGCCGCATCATCGCCGACGGTCCGAAGGACGTGGTCATGGATGCACTGAAGAAGGGGCAGATCAGTGTCGCTTAATCCTCTGGGCAGTATCCGCCACTCTGTCCGTGGCTATTTCAAGGGCGGCGACAACCTCGCCGGCCAGCCGCTCCCGGAAGTCAGCAAGGCGCTGATCGAGGACGCGCCGCGCGTGGTGCGCCTGACCATCTGGATCCTCATCGGCTTCGTCGCCTTCCTGCTGCTCTGGGCACACTTCGCGCAGATCGACGAGGTCACCCGCGGCGAGGGCAAGGCCATCCCCTCGTCCAAGGTGCAGAAGATCCAGAACCTGGAGGGCGGCATCGTTTCGCAGATTTTCGTCCACGAAGGGCAGGTGGTGCAGGCCGGCGAGCAGCTGATGCGCCTGGATCCGACGCGCTTCCAGTCCAACGTCGGCGAAACCGAGGCCGACCGCCTGGCGATGTTCCTGCGCGTGGAACGGCTGTCCGCCGAGGTGGAAGAACGCGCGCTGAACATCCCCGATGACGTTCGCGCCAAGGTGCCCGGCCAGGCCAGCAGCGAAGAAGCGCTGTTCCACAGCCGCCAGCAGCAGCTCAAGGACGAAACCGACGGCCTACAGCAGCAACTGGTGCAGAAGCAGCAGGAACTGCGCGAGTTCGTCTCCAAGCAGGCGCAGTACCGCAACAGCCTGAACCTGCTGCGCCAGGAGATTTCCATGTCCGAGCCGCTGGTGGCCCAGGGCGCGATGTCCCAGGTGGAGCTGCTGCGCCTCAAGCGCGGCGAGGTGGAGAACCGTGGCCAGCTCGACGCCACCACCCTGGCGATCCCGCGGGCCGAGGCGGCGGTGAAGGAAGTGGAGCGCAAGGTTGCCGAAACCCGCTCGCGCTTCCGCAGCGACGCGCTGAAGGAGCTCAACGAAGCCCGCACCGAACTGAGCAAGGCCACCGCCACCGGCAAGGCGCTGGAAGATCGCGTCAGCCGCACCCTGGTCACCTCGCCGGTGCGCGGTATCGTCAAGCAGTTGCTGGTGAACACCATCGGCGGCGTGATCCAGCCGGGCAGCGACCTGATCGAGATCGTCCCGCTGGACGACACCCTGCTGGTGGAAGCGCGCATCCGTCCGCAGGACATCGCCTTCCTGCGACCCGGCCAGCACGCCATGGTCAAGTTCACCGCCTACGACTACACCATCTATGGCGGCCTGCAGGCGGACCTGGAGCAGATCGGCGCCGACACCGTCACCGATGACGACGGCAACAGCTTCTACCTGATCAAGCTGCGCACCCGCAAAAGCCACCTGGGCAGCGACGACAAGCCGCTGCTGATCATCCCCGGGATGATCGCCACCGTGGACATCATGACCGGCAAGAAGAGCATCCTCAGCTACCTGCTCAAGCCCATCCTGCGGGCCAAGGCGGAGGCGCTGCGCGAACGCTAAGCCGAGAAGGCCTGCGCAAAAGGGCCATCCCGTGGGATGGCCCTTTTTTGTGGGTGCAGGGTTTCAGCTGTGCGGGAGCAGGCTCTGTCTGTGATCAGCTCCACCCCTGCGCGTTGGCTTGAACACGCTTCGCGAGCAAGCTCGCTCCTACAAGAGCGCCATGCGGCAACCGGTATCTGTAGGAGCGAGCTTGCTCGCGAACCCGCCGAAGCGAATCAATACGCCACGGTAAACCGCTGCTGGTGATGGTTGGCCTGCTCGGCCTCGTCGAGCATCGCCACCGCCAGGTCCGGCAGGGAGATGCGGCTCTCGCCGTTGCCATCGAACAACACCTGGTCACCGCCGACGCGGAAGCTGCCGCTGCGGGTTTCGCCATCGAGCAGCATCGCCGGGCTGAGGAAGGCCCAGTCCAGTTCCTTCTCGGCGCGCAGCTGGTCCAGCGCGTCGGCGGCGCCCAGCGCACCCTGTTTCCATTGCTCGGGGAATTCCGGGCTGTCCACCAGACGTTGGCCGGGGGCGATCTCCAGGCTGCCGGCGCCGCCGAGCACCAGCAGGCGCTTCACATCAGCCGCCTTCACGCCGTCGAGAATGGCGCGGCTGCCCTTGGCGTGGGCGCCACGGATATCCGGATTGCCCCAGCCGGCATTGAAAGCGCTGATGACGACATCCTGGCCAGCGACGGCACGGGCGACCTGCGCCGGGTCGTAGACGTCGGCCTGGACCACCTTGAGGTTGTCGCGCGCCGGCAGCTTAGCCGGGTCGCGCACCAGTGCGGTCACGCTATGGCCACGGCGCAGGGCTTCTTCGAGGAAGTAATGGCCGACGTGGCCGGTGGCGCCGATCAGGGCAATGTTCATGGAATCACCTATTCGTGGGAGGGAAGGCCGCGCCTTGCAGCTATGGCCGGCAGGTGATTCATCTTCGTCCGGGTGTGGCTGTGGATAAAGCCACCCTCACGCCATGCACTCGTAAGCGTGGCTTCACAATAAGGTCAGTTATCGAAGAGTTTCTGCACCACCGAGAAGTCCTGCTCGCCATGCCCCTGTTTTACCAGCAGGCGATACAGCGCCAGTGCCAGGCTGCCCATGGGCGTGCTGTTGCCGCTGACCTGCGCCGTTTCCAGCGCCAGGCCCAGGTCCTTGGTCATCAGCGACGTCATGAAGCCACCGCTGTAGCCGCGTGAGGCGGGGGCATTCTCCATGACGCCGGGCCAGGGGTTGTACACCTCCAATGCCCAGTTGCCGCCGGAGCTGCGGCGCATGATCTCCGACAGCACGGCAGGGTCCAGCCCGTTGGCGGCGCCGAGGGCGAGGGATTCGGCGGTGCCGATCATCAGCACGGCGAGCAACTGGTTGTTGCACACCTTGGCGACCTGCCCGGCGCCGTCGCCGCCGGCGTGGAAGATGTTCCGGCCCATGGCGGAAAACACCGGGCGGGCGCGTTCGAGCACTTCGGCGTCGCCGCCGACCATGAAGGTCAGGGTGCCGGCGATGGCGCCGCCGGTACCGCCGGAGACCGGGGCGTCGAGCATGGCAATCCTGCGTTCGGCGGCGGCCTGGTGGACCTTGCGCGCCGAGGCGGGGGCGATGGTGGAGCACTCCAGCACCAGGGTGCCGGGGGCGATGTGCGCCAGCAGGCCCTCATTGCCCAGGTAGAGCCCCTCGACGTGCCCGCTGGCCGGCAACATGGTGACCACCATGTCGGCGCCGTCCACTGCATCATGAGCGCTGCGCGCAGCACTGGCGCCCTGGGCGACCAGGCCGTCGATGGCGCTCTGCACCAGGTCGAACACGCGCAGCAGGTAGCCGGCCTTGATCAGGTTGGCGGCCATGGGCGCGCCCATGTGGCCGAGGCCGATGAAGGCGATGGTTTGCATGCTGGTTTCCTCCTGTTCAACGACGACAGGCACTCCAGCGCTTTTGCTGTTTGTAGGAGCGAGCTTGCTCGCGAATCTGGCCCCGCTGCGAGGCCGTTCGCGAGCGAGCTCGCTCCTGCAGGGGGCTAGAGGTCCGCCAGCGGATGCTCGCCCTCCCAGGTCGCGTCGAAGTGCGCATTCACCACAGCATCAGGTATGGCAGCGATATCCGGCCAGTGCCAGTGCGGGGTGTTGTCCTTGTCGATCAGCCGGGCCCGCACGCCTTCCGGGAATTCCGGGTGGCGGCAGCAGTTCAGGCTCATCGCGTACTCCATGCGGAACACCTCGGCAGTCGACAGATGGCGCGCGCGGCGTATCTGTTCCCAGACCAGATGGGCGGTCAGTGGGCAACCTGCGGCGAGGGTCTTCGCCCCACGGGCAATCAGCGCGTCCTCGTCGTCGACCAGCGCGGTCAGCGCGTTCCAGGCCTCGGTGATGTTGGCGCTGTCGAGCACCGCGTCCAGGCGTTCGCGGCGCGGCAGCAACTGGGCATCCGGCAGCTCACCGCGAGCCTCGTTTTCCAGTGCCTGCAACAGGCTGTGCAGCTGCACCTCGGCCTGTTCGCGCCAGTTCAGTTGCACCAGGCCGTCGATCAGGTCTTCCTGCTGGGTGTCGAGCAGGAAGCGGTCGGCGAGGTCCAGGTCCAGGGCGTCGCGGGCGTTCATCTGCGTGGCGGTCAGGCCGAGGAACAGGCCGAGGCGGCCGGGCAGGCGGGCGAGGAACCAGGTCGCGCCGACATCCGGGTACAGGCCGATATTCACTTCCGGCATGGCCAGGCGGCTGCTCGGGGTGACGATGCGTATGCCGGCGCCCTGCATCAGGCCCATGCCGCCGCCCATCACGTAGCCGTGGGCCCAGCAGATCAGCGGCTTGCCGTAGGTGTGAAGGAGGTAGTCCAGGCGGTATTCGTCGGCAAAGAAGCGACGGGCCAGCTCCGGCACCTCGCCGGGCTTCTCGCGGCAGGCATCCACCAGCTTGCGTACGTCGCCGCCGGCGCAGAAGGCCTTGCCGCCATTGCCGCGCAGGACCACGCAGGCGATCTGCTCGTCGGCCTGCCAGACGCGCAGCTGGTGGTTCATCGCCTCGATCATCGGCAGGCTCAGGGCATTCAGGCTCTTCTCCGCATCCAGCGTCACCACGCCGATGCGGAAGCCGTGCAGGCCGGGGCGTTCTTCGAACATCACATTCATGGTCGGGGCCTTATTGGTTGCGCCAGTGCGGGTCGCGTTTTTCCAGGAAGGCATTCACGCCTTCACGAGTGTCGTCGGCGTCGAACAGGTCGACGAAGCGCTCGCGCTCCTCCGGCAGCCAGGTGCTCGGGCCGCGTTCGCGGGCGCCCTGGATCAGCGGCTTGATGGTGCGTACCGCCACCGGGCTCTGCCGCGCGACCTTGGCTGCCAGCAGCAGCGCCGTGCCGCGTGCTTCGCCGGTGTCGACGACCTGCTCGACCAGGCCGATGCGCAGCGCCGTCTCGGCATCCACGCGCTCGCCGCAGAGGATCATGCGCTTGGCCCAGCCTTCGCCCACCAGCCAGGGCAGTGCCTGGGTGCCGCCGGCGCAGGGCAGCAGGCCCACGGTCGCTTCGGGCAGGGCCATCTGCGCCTGACGTTCGGCGATGCGGATGTCGCAGGCGAGCGCGCATTCCAGGCCACCGCCCATGGCGTAGCCGTTGATCGCGGCGATCGACACGCCACGGAAATCGCGCAGCGCCTCGAAGGCTTCGCCGAAGCGCCGGGCCATCTCGCGGGCGCGGGCCTTGTCACCGTCGGCGAACATGTTCAGGTCGGCGCCGGCGGAGAAGAATTTCGGGCCCTGGCCGGTTACCACCAGGGCGTAGATGTCGTCGTCGCGGTTGAGGTGCTCGATCACCTGGCGCAGGCCGATCAGCGAATCGCGATCCCAGGTATTGGCCGGCGGATGGTTGATGGTGATCAGCGCGGTGTGGCCGTGTTTCTCGACGGTCAGCTTGTGGGTCAGGTCGAAGACTCCGGGCTTGTAGGGCTCGAGGGCGTTGCTCATGGGCATCTCCTTGTCGGTCATGGGCATGGACTCTAGGTGTGCGCGGCAGGGCGCGTCCATGTCCGATCTGTTCGATCGCACCCGCATTGGCGGGCGGTTTTTCCAGTGCCAGGCTCTTCGTAGGAGCGAGCTTGCTCGCGACCCAACCCCGCTGCGGAGATGGTTCGCGAGCAATAACGATGGCGTCCCCCTCGCTCCTACAGGGAAGGCTTCACAGCAAGCGGTCCAGTTACGTAGGGCGAATAACGCGCCAGCGTTATCCGCCATCCAGGCGTCGGCGGATAACCTGTTCCAGGTTATGCGCCCTACGGTTCGGCCATTTGATTTCAGAGCAGGCGGTCCAGCATCCCACCCTGTTCCAGTAAACGGCGGGCGACGATCACCCGCATGATCTCGTTGGTGCCTTCGAGGATCTGGTGCACGCGGCTGTCGCGCACCCAGCGCTCCAGCGGGTAGTCGTTGAGGTAGCCGTAGCCGCCGTGGAGTTGCAGCGCCTCGTTGCACAGGGCGAAGCAGCGGTCGGTGGCAAAACGCTTGGCCATGGCGCAATACAGCGTCGCCTCGCCGTCCTTGTGGTCCAGCTTGTGCGCGGCCAGGCGCACCATCTGCCGGCTGGCGGTGAGGTCGGTGAGCATGTCGGCGAGCTTGAACTGCAGCGCCTGGAACTCGGCCAGCGCCTTGCCGAACTGCTTGCGCTCCTCGACATAGCGCAGCGACTGCTCCAGCGCCGCCTGGGCCGCGCCGAGGGAGCAACTGGCGATGTTCAGGCGGCCGCCGTCCAGGCCCTTCATGGCGTAGACGAAGCCCTGGCCCTCCGGCCCGATGCGATTGCCGGCGGGAATGCGCACGCCTTCGAAGGTGATGGTGCGGGTCGGCTGGGCCTTCCAGCCCATCTTGTCCTCGTTGCGGCCGTAGCGGATGCCCTCGGCGTTGGCCGGCACCAGGAAGCAGGAGATGCCCTTGGCGCCTTCCTCGCCGGTGCGCGCCATGACGATCAGCACGTCGGTGGCGCCGGCGCCGGAGATGAAGGTCTTGGCACCATCCAGCACGTAGTCGTCGCCATCGCGCTTGGCGCGGGTGCGCAGGCGCGCGGCGTCGGAGCCGGCGTCCGGCTCGGTGAGGCAATAGGAAGCGAGCAGTTCGCCGCCAATCAGCCCCGGCAGCCACTGCTCCTTGAGCGCGGCGTCGCCGAAGCTGGCGAGCATCCAGCTGGCCATGTTGTGGATGGTCATGTAGGCGGTGGTGGCGACGCAGCCGGCCGCCAGTTGCTCGAAGATCAGCGAGGCAGACAGCCGCGACAGGCCCAGGCCGCCGTCTTCCTCGGCGATGTACAGGCCCAGGTAGCCCTGCTCGGCGGCGCGGCGGATCACCTCCACCGGGAAGTGGTGCTGGCGATCCCAGTCGGCGGCGTGGGGCGCCAGCTCGCGGCTGGCGAAGGCACGGGCGCTATCCACCAGCAGGCGTTGTTCTTCGGACAGATCGAAATGCATGCAGCTACCTCTGGTTGTTCTTGTCGGCTACAGCAGCGTGCGCAGGGCACGCCTGGTTGTTCGGTTATAGCGGTTGCGTCTGCCGCTGTGGATTGACGATCTTGTGTAGGGGATGGACGATCTTGGTCTTGCCGTCGCCGGAATACCGAACATGTCCCGTCCGCTGATTTCCACCTGGCCGCTGCCGCAGCAAGGCGTTCGCTTTATCACCCCACCGCGCCTGCGCCGTGCGCTGGACCGCCATCCGCTCGGTCAGGCCTGCTATCCGCTGGCCCTGGGGTATTACCCGGCGGCGGTGGGGCACCGCATGGAGCGGCAGGTGCCGGACGATCACCTGCTGATCTACTGCAGCGCAGGGCATGGCTGGCTGGAAACGCAGGATGGACGATTCGAGGTAACCGGCGGCGACCTGCTGGTGCTGCCCAAGGGCCGCGCGCATGCCTATGGCGCCGATCCCCAGCGGCCCTGGTCGATCTTCTGGGTGCACCTGGAAGGCCGCCTGGCGGAGGACTTCCTGCGCCCGCTGGGCAAGTCGCCGCGCCTGCGCGTGGGTGTGCAGCCGCGCCTTCTCGGGGAGTTCGATGCGTTACTGGCGCTGCGTCGGCAGGGCCTGAGCCTGCCGCACTTCATCCATGCCGCTCACCTGTTGCAGAGCCTGCTGACCTCGCTGGCCCTGCGCCCGGCGCGGGCGCGGCTGAAGTCCGGGCGGGTGCTGGACGTGGAGGCGGTGCAGGCGATGATGCACGAGCACCTGCACGATGCGCTGAACCTCGACGAGCTGGCGGCGCAGTTCCGCCTGTCGCGCTTCCACTTCGCCAAGACCTATCGCGCACTGACCGGGCAGGCGCCGATCCAGGACTTCATCCGGCTGAAGATGACCCACGCCTGCCGCCTGCTGGACCAGGGCAATCTCGAAGTACGCCAGGTCGCCGAGCAACTGGGCTACGCCGATCCGTACTACTTCTCGCGGCTGTTCAAGAGCGTGGTGGGCATGGCGCCCAGTCACTACCGGGCGCTGCATACCGGCTGAGTCATTGCAGGGTCAGCGGCTTGCCCGCGGCGCTGCGTTCGGCCTGCCACTCGGCGAGGCTCGGAGCCGCTTCGGGGCCGTCCATGTGCTCGACGATCTCGAAGTAGTCCTGGTGCAGCGGGTCGCGCAGTACCTCGTCGCGCGGCTTCACCTTTACCACGTAGACGCGCTGGATGTTCTGGTGGTCGAAGTCGCGCCATTGCTGCTCGCCCTTGAGCAGGTTGTAGCGGTGGCCTTCCAGTGCCTTGACCAGCGCGTCGCTGTCCAGGCTGCCGCTGCGTCTGGCGGCGTCGGCCCATTGGTAGACGATGCTGTAGGCCGAGGCGGCGGAGCTGGCCGGGTAGACCCCGTAGCGCTGGGTGAAATCGCGCACGAAGGCCTGGCCGCGTGCCGAGCCTTCGCGCTCGGGCACCTGCCAGGTCCAGGGTTCGGTGCCGATCACGCCCTGCATCAGGCCGGGGCCGGCCAGCTCGACCATGCTCTGGGTAAGGTTGGGCGCGATGATCTGGTGGTTGCGCGTCAGCCCCAGTTCATCGGCGATGCGCATGGCGTGCACGAGGTCCTCGCCGAACAGAGCCAGCACCAGCACGTCGGCCTGGCTCGCGGCCGCCTGGGTCAGTGCGTCGCGATAATCGGAGAGGCGCGCGCCGGGGAAGGGCACCTTGATCGACGGATGCCGGGCGGCGTCCTCGGTGCCGGTGTAGTGGCGCAGCGAACTTTCGGTGGTCAGGCCCCAGGTGTAGTTGGCGGTGACGTAGAAGTAGCGCTTGCCCGGCAGCGTGCGGCCCAGGTAGCTGCCCAGGGCGCGGGCGCTCATCCAGGCGCTGTTGCACTCGCGGAACATGTAGCGCTGGCCGTCCTTGCCGGTGGTGTCGTTGGAGTAGGTGAGGGTGCCGAAGTACAGCAGCTTCTTCTGCGCCGCGCGTTCGCCGGCGGCGATGGCCACCGCGCTGGAAGCCCCGCCAAAGAACATCGCCGCGCCGTCGGCGGCCATGGCGTCGATATTGCGCAGGGCCTTTTCCGGGCGCGAGGCGTCGTCCTTGCTCAGCAGGTGCAACGGCCGGCCGAGCACGCCGCCCTGGGCGTTGATCTCGTCGATGGCCAGCAGCGCGCCGCGCATCTGTGCCAGGCCTTCTTCCTTGTAGGAGCCGGTGCGCGGGTAATTGAGGCCGAGGTTGATCGGTTCGGCGGCGTGCGCCAGGCAGCTGAGGGCAGCCACCAGCGAGAGTGCGGCAGTCAGAAATCGCATGTTCGTTCCCTGTTGTTTTTATTGGCGGGTGAAGCGAAGAAGGGACTGTGCACAGACTGGCTGGCCACTCCCATTGGCCTTTGGTCGAATCCGGGCGTGGCGAAAGGACGCAAGCTGGCGCATGGCGTCACCTGCGCTGGCGTGCTTGAACGTGCGCACTGCCCTGTGGCTCGCTAGTCTTCGCCGACTACCCGGAGAAGGAACCCGTTGATGCTGCCTGTGATCGCCGAACTGCTGCTGACCCTGGCTTGCGCTGTCGCCGCCTGGCTTGCCCTGCGCGGGCAAATGGGCTGGCGGGCGCTGGGGTTCCTGTCCATGGGCGTGGCGGCGCTGCTGGGCGCGCTGGAGTATGGCGGCGTTGCGGCGATGGCCGAGCCGCACCACCTGGCCAGCGTCGTGTCGGGCGCCGTCGGTTTGCCATTGATTGCGCTGGGGCGGCTGACCGGCGCTCCGGTGCAGCGGGCGCTGGTGCTGCTGGCGTGCATGGCGCTGGTGCTGTTGCCGTCGCAGGTCACGCTGCTGAGCAACCTCCTGGCGCTACTGGTGATCGCCTGGCCCGGGCGTTCGCGGCGCTATGCGCTGGCCCTGCTCGGTGCGCTGCTGTTCATCGGCAGCGGGCTGCTGATCGGCACCCGTGGTGAGTTGGCCGGTGTACCGCGTCGCGAACTGTTCCACCTCGGCCTGACGGTGGCGGTGCTGGCCTGGACGCTGGCGGGCCTGGGCAGCGGGCTGCCGCGCCTGTCTCAGGCACTCGCGGCGCGGCACAAGGCGCCTTGACTTGGCGGGGGCGCTTGCTTAGCGTGCCGGTTCGTTTCACCAGGCAGACGCACCATGACCAACGAAGATCGCATCAAGCTGGAAGCCAGCTGGAAAGAAGCCCTCCACGAGGAATTCGACAAGCCCTACATGAAGCAACTGGGTGAATTCCTGCGCGCGGAGAAGGCTGCCGGCAAGGTGATCTTCCCGCCCGGGCCGCTGATCTTCAATGCGCTGAACACCACGCCGCTGGAGCGCATCAAGGTGGTGATCATCGGCCAGGACCCGTACCACGGCCCCGGCCAGGCCCACGGCCTGTGCTTCTCGGTGCAGCCGGGCGTGCCGACGCCGCCGTCGCTGCAGAACATCTATAAAGAGCTGCAACGCGACCTCAATCTGCCGATCCCCAACCACGGCTATCTGCAGCACTGGGCCGAGCAGGGCGTGCTGCTGCTCAACACCTCGCTGACCGTCGAGCAGGCCAACGCCGGCTCCCATGCGAAGGCCGGCTGGCAGCCCTTCACCGACCGGATTATCGAAGTGGTCAGCGAGCGCTGCGAGAACCTGGTGTTCCTGCTCTGGGGCTCCCACGCGCAGAGCAAGCAGAAGCTGATCGACCCGCAGAAGCACCTGGTGCTCAAGTCCGCGCACCCGTCGCCGCTGTCGGCCTACCGCGGCTTCCTCGGCAATGGCCACTTCAGCCGCACCAACAAGTTCCTCGAACAGCACGGCCTGACGCCCATCGACTGGTCGCTGCCGCCGGTGTGATGCCGATGCTCCGGCGTGCATGGCTGGCTGTCCTGCCGGGGCTGATGCTCGGCGCGAGCGGCTTTGCCGCCGGCTCCCACCTCGAAGAGTGGCGCTCCACCGAATCGGTCCAGTGCCTGTACGAAATCGACCAGGTGGCCCGCGCCTTCGTGGCCGCCGAGAACGCCCGCAGCAACACCACCTGGACCGTCGCCGAAGCCAATCTCAAGATCCTCGTCGCCCGCTGCTCGGTGCCGCTGGATGCCCGCTGGGGGGAGATTCGACTCTCGGCACCAGACGGGCGCGCGCTCACCCGCAAGGTCGTTGAAGTCGTCTGCCCCAAGCCGGTCAGCGGTGAGCGCTGGAAGGTTCCGCTGCGCGTTTCCCGCGCATCCTGATCCCGCTAAAAAAGAGGCCCGCACGAAGGCGGGCCTTGAAAGTCGCCGCGCGTCTCGACGCGGCGAGCGTGGTTGTGTTTACGCGGCGTCAGCCAGCGCCTCGCGGGCGCGGCGGGTGCGCTTGCGCCAGGCGCGGTACAGCGGCAGGCCGAGCATCAGCGCGACCAGTGCCCAGGTGCCGATGGCGATGGGGCTGGACCAGAGGATGCCCAGTTCGCCGTTGGAGATGGACAGCGCGCGGCGCAGGTTCTGCTCCATCAGCCCGCCGAGGATGAAGCCCAGCAGCAGTGGCGAGAGCGGGAAATCCAGCTTGCGCAGGATGTAGCCGAGGATGCCGATGGCGACCATCAGGAACAGGTCGAAGGTGGTGGCGTGCACGGCGTAGACGCCGATCGCGGTGATGATCGCGATGCCCGGCACCAGCGCCCAGTTCGGCACCGAGAGGATGCGGGTGAACACCCGGACCATCGGCACGTTGAGGATGATCAGCATGACGTTGGCGATGAACAGCGAGGCGATCAGGCCCCAGACGATGTTCGGCTGCTCCTGGAACAGCAGCGGGCCGGGGGTGATGTTGTACAGGCTGAGCGCGCCGATCATCACCGCAGTGGTGCCCGAGCCGGGCACGCCGAGGGTCAGCATCGGCACCAGGGCGCCACAGGCGGAGGCACCGATGGCGGTTTCCGGGGCGGCGAGGCCGCGCAGGTCGCCCTTGCCGAACTTGCCCGACTCCCCGGCCATTTTCTTCTCGGTCATATAGGCCACGGCGCTGGCCAGGGTCGCCCCGGCGCCGGGCAGTACGCCCATGATGAAGCCGAGCAGGCCGCAACGCAGGTTGACCACGGCGACCGAGGCGGCTTCCTTGGCGTTGAACAGCATGCGCCCGCTGGCTTCGACCATCTTGTGGCCGTGGTGGGTCTTCTCCAGCAGCAGGAGGATTTCGCTCACCGAGAACAGACCCAGTACCAGCACCACGAACTGGATGCCGTCGGAGACGTGGATGTTGTCGAAGGTGAAGCGGTACACGCCGCTGTTGGCGTCGATGCCGACGCTGGAGAGGAACAGCCCGAGCAGCGCTGCCAGCAACGTCTTCAGCGGTCGGTCGCCGGCCAGGCCGCCAAGGGCGACGATGGCGAAGACCATCAGCACGAAGTATTCCGCCGGGCCGAAGGCGATCGCCCATTTCGCCAGCAGCGGGGCGAACAGCACCATGCCGCAGGTGGCGATGAAGGCGCCGATGAACGAGCTCCAGGCCGACAGCGACAGGGCCACGCCGGCCAGGCCGTTGCGTGCCATGGGGTAGCCGTCGAGGGTGGTCATCACGGTGGAGGCTTCGCCGGGGATATTCAGCAGGATCGAGGAAATCCGCCCGCCGTACTCACAGCCCAGGTACACGGCGGCCAGCAGGATCAGCGCCGACTCCGGCGGCAGGCCGAGGGCGAAGGCCACCGGGATCAGCAGGGCCACGCCGTTGATCGGGCCCAGGCCCGGCAGCAGGCCGACGACGGTGCCGATCAGCGTGCCGATCAGCGCGGTGATCAGATTGTAGGGGGTCAGGGCAACACCGAAGCCCTGGCCGAGGTAGCTCAACGTATCCATGATTCAGTCCTCAGAGCAGGGGATCGAGGATGCCCAGCGGCAGCGGGACGTCCAGGGTGCGGTCGAACAGCACGTAGAGGCCGATGGCGAGCAGCGTGGCAGTGACCACGCTGGCCAGCGGGCGGCCGCCGTAGATCAGCGCGATGAAGGTGCCGACCAGGGCACTGGCGGGGATGAAGCCCAGCGGCTCGAACAGCCCGGCGTAGACCGCCAGCAGCACGACGCAGAGCACCACCTTGGCCAGCAGCGCGCCTTCCAGCGCGGGCTCGTCGTCCTCGCGCTTGATCGGCGTCGGCCGCACGATCAGCCAGGCGAGGCCGGCGGCCATCAGGCCCAGGCAGAGCAGCGGATAGGCGCGCGGGCCAACCGGTTCGTAGGAAAAGGGCGCCTGCAGCTGCCAGGCGATCAGGGCGAAGGCGACGCAGGCGAACAGCCAGGCGCCGGCGAACAGCCGCTGGAAGAGGCTGGTACGGGACATGGGGAGTCTCCTTGCGCCGCCTTCGCTGAAGGCGGCGCCGCACGGGGCGTTACTGGATGAGGCCGAACTCGCGGGCGAGCTGCTTGTACTGGGCCACCTGCTGCTTCACGTAGGCGTCCAGTTCCGGGCCGGTCATGGCGAAGGGGAACAGCTCGCGCTGGTCGCGCAGCTTGGCGAAGTCTTCCGAGGCCAGCAGCTTGTCGAACGAGGCCTTCCAGAACTGGTAGTCCTCGTCGCTCACCTTCGGCCCGACGTAGAAGCCGCGCACCACCGGCCAGACGATGTCGAAGCCCTGCTCCTTGGCGGTGGGGATGTCGGCCATGCCTTCATCCTTCAGACGCTCTTCGGAGAACACCGCAAGGATGCGCATCTTGCCGGCGCGGATGTGCGGCATGGAGTCGGAGATATCCGTGCTGCCGACCTGGATGTGCCCGCCCAGCAGCGCCGTGGCGATCTCGCCGCCGCCTTCCAGGGCGACGTAGCGCAGCTGCTTCGGATCGATGCCGGCAGCCTTGGCGATCAGCGCGGTCTGCATCCAGTCCTGGCTGCCGACGGTACCGCCGGAGCCGATCACCACCTTGCCCGGGTCGGCCTTCAGCGCAGCGACCAGGTCGCCGAGGTTCTGGTACGGCGAGTCACTGGGCACCGCGATGGCGCCGTAGCTGGTGCCCACGGCGGCCAGCCATTTCACGGCGTTCTCGTCGAAGCGGCCGAACTTGCCCTGGGCCAGGTTCAGCAACGAGCCGCTGGAGAAGGCGGTGATGGTGTTGCCATCGGCCGGGCGCTGGGCGACCACCGCGTTGTAGGCCACGGCGCCGACGCCGCCGGGCATGTAGGTGACGCGCATCGGCTTGGTCAGCAGCTTCTCGTCCACCAGGGCGCTCTGTGCCAGCTTGCAGGTGAGGTCGAAGCCGCCGCCGGGAGAGGCCGGGGCGATGCATTCCGGGCGCTTGGGCTCGGCCATCAGTTGGCTGGCGGCGAGCAGGGTGGCGCCGGCCAGGGTCAGGTTGCGCAGGACGGTGGACATGGTGCGATTCCTCTTATTGTTGTCGGTTTACCAGATCGCCAGGGAGTAGCTGAGGTAGATACGTGTCTCGTCGGCGTCCCGCGCGAAGCTCGAACGGTAGGTGGCGTTGCGCACGCGCACTGCCACGTCCTTGAGCGGGCCGCTCTGGATCACGTACTTGATGTCGGTGTTGCGCTCCCATTCCTTGCCGTGACCGTCCATGCCGTTGATTTTGGCATTGTCGCCGCTGATGTAGCGATTCATCAGGGTCAGGCCGGGGATGCCGAGGCCGGCGAAGTCGTAGTCGTGGCGGACCTGCCAGGAGCGCTCGTCGGTCTCGGCGAAGTCGCCGACCTGGACGAAGTTGACCAGGTAGGGGTTGCTGCCATCGATGTAGGGGAAGGCGCTGTCGCCGCTCATCTGCTGCCAGCCGAGGCTGAACTTGCTGGCGCCCAGGGCGTAGCCAAGCAGGCCGTTGAAGGCGCGGTTGTCGATCTCTCCGCCGCGCGCCTCGCCCTGGTCGTCGCTGACGGCCAGGCGTACATCGGCGCTGAACTTGCCGGGGCCCAGCGGGTAGGCCGCGAGCAGGCCGACGAAGTGCTGGCGGTAGACCTCGTCCAGCTGCGCGTAGTGGTAACGACCGGTGAGGTTATCGGTGAACTTGTAGTCGCCGCCGGCCAGATCGTAGTGCTTGCCTTCGGCGCTGCCACCGGAGAAGCGACGGTTCTTGTTGTTCAGCGCCAGGTCGGTGTAGTCGCTGGAATCGCGGTCCTTGACCTTCTCCAGGCGCCCGCCGGTGAAGTTCAGGCCCGGCAGGTCGGTGGAGTTGAGCAGGCCGCCCTCGAAGGTCTGCGGGAACAGACGGCTGTCGTTGGGCTGCAGGGTTGGCAGGTCGGGGATCAGGCTGCCGATCTTCAGCTCTGTCTCGGAGGCCTTGAACTTGGCAGTCAGGCCGAGCTTGCTGTACTCGTCGGCGGCGCGGCCGTCATCGTGGGTCGGCAACAGGCCGGTGCCGGTGCGGTCCGGCGAGGAATCGAGCTTCAGGCCGAGCATGCCCATGGCATCGAGGCCGACGCCGATGGTGCCGGGGGTGTAGCCGGACTGGAAGTCGAGGATGAAACCCTGCGCCCACTCCTCGCGCTTGGACTGGCCGGCGCCGTCACGGAAGTCGCGGTTGAAGTAGATGTTCTGGGTGCTGAGCGTGGCGCTGCTGTCTTCGATGAAGCCGGCGGCATCGCACAGCGGGGCGACCCCGGCGAAAGCCAGCAGGGCGGGAGTCAGGCAACGGCAATTGGGCTTGGCGAAAGCCGGTGCAGCCAAAGGCTGGGCGGTGGGCATCTGTGGTCTCCGTTCTTGTTGTTGTCGCGCAAGGGCACCACGCCGCCTTGCGCTCTGTTGACGGTCTTCGCCGTCGTCGAGTCCGCTTCTCCCGCCGTTGCGCCTGGGCAGTCGGCGCTGAAAGTTCGGGGTTGGGAGGCGGCTCGTTGGCGATGCTAACGGGCTAAGCTTTCGCCAGGCTTTCAGTCTCCTTTCGCAGTGATTTCAGCGAATTTCCCCCATTCACAGCGGCTCGCGGATGGGTAAACTGCCGGCCCGAACCTGTAGTCCGAGGGGTAGAAACGCGTGCGAATTCTCCTGGTTGAAGACCATCCGCAACTCGGCGAAAGCGTCGCCCAGGCGCTCAAGGGCGCCGGCTGGACCGTGGACCTGCTGCAGGATGGCGTGGCCGCCGATCTGGCGCTGGCGAGCGAGGACTATGCGCTGGCGATCCTCGACGTCGGCCTGCCTCGGCTGGACGGCTTCCAGGTGCTGGCGCGTCTGCGCGAGCGCGGCAAGACCCTGCCCGTGCTGATGCTCACCGCCCGCGGCGAAGTGCGCGACCGCGTGCACGGGCTGAACCTGGGCGCCGACGATTACCTGGCCAAACCCTTCGAGCTCACCGAACTGGAAGCGCGGGTGAAGGCCCTGCTGCGTCGCAGCGTGCTCGGCGGCGAGCAGCAGCAACGCTGCGGCGAACTGGTCTACGACCTCGGCGCGCGGCGCTTCACCCTCGCCGAGCAGGCGATGAACCTGACCTCCCGCGAGCAGGCCGTGCTGGAGGCGCTGATTGCCCGGCCGGGGCGGGTGATGAGCAAGGAGCAACTGGCGGCACAGGTGTTCGGCCTGGACCAGGACGCCAGCGCCGATGCCATCGAGATCTACGTGCATCGCCTGCGCAAGAAGCTCGAGGGCAGCTCGGTGCGCATCGTTACCTTCCGCGGCCTGGGTTACCTGCTGGAAGCCCAGGATGGCTGAACGGCGCTGGGCCTTCCCGGGTACGGGCAGCCTGCGCGGGCGCCTGCTCTGGCGCCTCGGCGGCCTGCTGCTGGTGCTGTTGCTGATCGGCAGTGCGGCGACCTACTGGCGCGCCCGGCACGCGGCCGACATCGCCTATGACCGGACCCTGCTGGCGTCGGCGCGGGACATTGCCGATGGCCTCTACGCCAGTGACGGCACCCTGCGCGCCAATGTGCCCTACGTGGCGCTGGACAGCTTCGAGTACGACAGCGCCGGGCGCATCTTCTACCAGGTCATCGACCCCCAGGGAAAGATGATCTCCGGCTATGAGAACCTGCCGCCGCCGCTGCCGACCACGCCGCGCACGGACGACTACCCGGCGCTGGCCAAGTTCTACGATGCCACCTACGAAGGGCAGGGCGTGCGGGTGGTCAGCCTGCTGCAGCCGGTGAGCCAGCCGACGGTCAACGGCATGGCGGAAATCCGTGTCGCCGAAACCATGGGCGCGCGCGAGCGGCTGGCGCGCAACCTGCTCGCCGACACGCTGCTCAACCTGGCGCTGTCGGCCATCGCCGCGCTGATGATGGTCTGGTACGCGGTGAGCGCCGGCCTGCGCCCGCTGGATCGTCTGCGTGAGGCCGTGGAAGATCGCCAGCCGGACGACCTGCGGCCATTGCCGGAAGTCCGCGTGCAGAAGGAGCTGCGTCCGCTGGTGGCGGCGCTCAACCACTTCACCGTGCGCCTGCGCGGGTTGTTCGACCGGCAGTCGCAGTTCATCGCCGAGGCCTCCCACGAACTGCGTACCCCGCTGGCGGCACTCAAGGCGCGGCTGGAGCTGGGCCTGCGCGAGCAGGACCCGCAGCAGTGGCGGGCGACGCTGGCGGATGCGGTGCAGAACACCGACCGGGTGACCGGGCTGGCCAACCAGTTGCTGTCGTTGGCGCGGGTGGAGAGTGGCGCGCGCGCCATCGCCGAAGGCGCCGGGGAGCGCATCGAACTGGGCCAGCTGGCCCGCGAACTGGGCCTGGCGCTGGCGCCGCTGGCCTATTCGCGCGGCGTCAGCTTGGCGCTGGAGGCTGCCGAGCCGGCCTGGGTGAAGGGCGATCCGACCCTGCTCAACGAGCTGCTCAGCAACCTGGTGGACAACGCCATTGCCCACGCCCCGGCGGACGGCAACGTGATCATCCGCGTGCGCTCGCCGGCGGAGCTGGAGGTCGAGGACGACGGCCCCGGCATCCCGCCGGAAGAGCGCGACAAGGTATTCCGCCGCTTCTACCGCCGCCGCCAGCAGGGCACCGGCCTGGGGCTGGCCATCGTCGGCGAGATCTGCAGCGCCCACCGCGCCCGCATCGAGCTGGGCCAGGGCGAACTGGGCGGGCTGCTGGTGCGGGTGACCTTCCCCGCGGAAAACGCCTGAGCCAGAAACGCGAAACCCGCCGGTGAGGGCGGGTTTCGGTGTTGGGCGAAAGCATCGCGGACGGAGTCCGCTCCTACCCGGAGCTTGATCCCTGCGTAGGAGCGGACTCCGTCCGCGATCGATCACCGCCGGCGCAATGGTCTGCCGTTACTGCAGCATGCTCATCGCCGCTTCCATGGCGGCGGAGAGGTCTTCGTCTTCCTTCACGTCCGCTGTCGGGTCCAGGCCCAGCTTGGCGAAGGCCGGGATGGTCGCCCAGTCCAGCTCGGTGTAGGGGTGCTGGCTGCCGAGGTAGCTCTGCAGGGTGGCGACCTGGACGATGTCCACGTAGTCGACCTTGGCCGAGTCGCGGGTGAAGTCCAGGTGTTGCCCCGGCACCGCAGCGATCGGCGCCGGGAAGTCCCAGGCCTTGAGGATGCGGTCGCCGATGATCGGGTGGATGCGCTCGATCACGTGGTTGAGGCTGATGGAGTCGGCCAGCAGTTCGCTGTGCTCCTCGGCGTAGGTGAGGATCGGCAGCACGCCGATCTGGTGCACCAGCCCGGCGAGGGTCGCCTGGTCCGGCGCCAGGCGGGTGTAGTGGCGGCACAGGGCATGGCAGATGCCGGCGATCTCGGTGCTCTTGTTCCACACCTCGCGCATCTTGCGATCGACCACGTCGGACGTGGCCTGGAACATCTGCTCCATGGCCAGGCCGGTGGCCAGGTTGCAGGTGTAGTTGATGCCCAGGCGGCTGATCGCCATCTGCAGGTCGGTGATTTCCTTGTTGGTGCGCAGCAGCGGGCTGTTCACCACCTTGATGATGCGTGCGGTCAGGGCAGCGTCGTTGCCGATCACCTTGCTGAGGTCCTGGATGCTGATGTCCGGGTCTTCCGCCGCCTCGCGGACGCGCAGGGCGACTTCCGGCAGCGTCGGCAGCACCAGCTCATCGTTATCGATAGCCCGCAGCAGTTCCTGTTGTACTTTTTCGGCAAGCTTGCTCATGCAGTGTCCTTCAGGGAAAGCCGGGCTCCCCGCCCGGCACGGAATTCAGCGCTGGATCTCGCGGTCGCTGTCCAGAACGTAGGGCAGGTCCAGCAGGCGCAGGGGCTGGTCCTCGCCCAGGCGCACATTGCCGTCGGCAGCGGCGTCTTCCTGCAGCACGGCGAGCAGTTCCACGCCATCGGCCGCGCGGGCCGCCAGTACCACTTCGCCGACGCTGCTGGAATGCACCGGCGAGAACAGCTCACGGCCCGGCTCCGGCAGGTCGGCACCATCGAGTTTCAGGCGCTGCAGGCGGCGCTTGAGGCGGCCGAGGTACTGCATGCGCGCGACGATTTCCTGGCCGGTGTAGCAGCCTTTCTTGAAGCTCACGCCGCCCACCGCCTGCAGGTTGATCATCTGCGGGATGAATAGCTCGCGGGTGGCGCCGAACACCTGGCCGACGCCGGCACGGACCTGGCCGAGCAGCCAGTCGTTGAGCTCGGCGTGGGGCAGGCGAGCCTGCAGCAGCTCGGCAATGGCGGCGGCGCGTTCGGCCGGCGCCCAGAGTTCGACGCGGCCCTGGCCGAGGCCGATGGCGATCAGGCCGTCGGCCCGTGCCACCTGGTCGGCTTCGCCGGAGAGCGCCAGGCCCAGCTCGGCGAGTACGGCATCGGCACCGCTCAGGCCGAAGCGCGCCCACTGGGCGCTGTCATCGGCGAGGGTGGCCTTGGAAAACACCGCGTACTTCTTCAGGTCGGTCAGTTGGCTGTCCAGCAGGTCCCTGGCCATGGCCAACAGGAAGCCTTCGCCCTCGGCGAGGATGCGGAAGCTGGAGGTCATGCGGCCCTTGGGCGTGCAGCGAGCGCCGAGGCTGGAGTATTCGGCGTTGAGATAATTGAGATTGCAGGTCAGCTGGCCCTGGAGGAATTTGCCGGCGTCCGCGCCACGGACGGCGAGAATCCCTTCGTGATTGAGTTCGGTGTAGAAAGCAGAGTCGGTCATCACGATTCGCTGGAAGAAAGTTAGGGGCCTCATGATAGAGCCCGGGCCGTGCCTTGTCAGCGGGTGCCGGGGGAGTCGAGCATGCGTATAATGCCGCTCGGCTCGCGCCGTCCGTCGACTTCGCGAGCGACAACACGTATTCGCCCGCTGTTAATCGAGGTGCCCGCAGATGACCGACGAAACCGAACTCAAACGCCTTTTCTGGCACAGCCGCCGCGGCATGCTGGAACTGGACGTCCTGCTGGTGCCCTTTGTCCAGGAAGTCTACCCGGGCCTGCCCGCCGATGATCAGGCGCGCTTCCGCAAGCTGCTGGAATGCGAGGACCAGGACATGTTCGGCTGGTTCATGCAGCGCGGCGAGCCGGAAGATGCCGACCTGCGCATCATCGTTCGGATGATCCTGGACCGTGTCCAGCCGAAGTGACCCCTTCGAATGCCGCTGGCAACCGTCCGTCGGTTTGCTGGCGGCCTATCTCGCCGCGCAGTTCGGTGCCGTCCTGGCGCTGCTGCTCGCGGAGATTCCCCTGCACTGGAAGACGCTCGGCCTGAGCCTCTGCCTGCTGCATGCCTGCTGGGTTGTGCCTGGGCGGATTCTATTGCGCGCGGCGGATTCGGTACGTGCGCTGCGCCACAACGCCGAGGGCTGGCAGCTGTGGAGTGCGCGGGAGGGCTTCCAGCCGGTGCAGTTGCTGCCGGACAGCCTGGCGTTGCCCTGGTTGATCGTCCTGCGTTTCCGCCGTCCCGGCGACTGGCTGGCGCGCAGCGTCTGTGTTCCCGCCGATGCCCTGGCGCCCGAGCTGCACCGGCGCCTGCGCGTGCGGCTGCGCTTCAGTCGCAGTAGGTGGGCGGCGCCAGGATAGTGTCGCGGGCCTCGGGCAGCAGGTCCGGGTAGTCCAGCGTGTAGTGCAGGCCGCGGCTCTCGTGACGCTGCATGGCGGAGAGGATGATCAGCTCGGCCACCTGGGCGAGGTTGCGCAGCTCGATGAGGTCGCGGCTGACCTTGTAGTTCGAGTAGAACTCGTCGATTTCGTCCAGCAGCAGACGCACCCGGTGCTGGGCTCGGGCCAGGCGCTTGTTGGTGCGCACGATGCCCACGTAGTCCCACATGAAACGCCGTAGCTCGTCCCAGTTGTGCGCGATGATCACGTCCTCGTCGGAATCGGTCACCTGGCTGGCATCCCAGCACGGCAGCGCGACCAGGGGCTGTGCCTTGGGAAGCTCGGCGAAGATGTCGGCGGCAGCGGAGCGGGCGTAGACGAAGCACTCCAGCAGCGAGTTGCTGGCCATGCGGTTGGCGCCGTGCAGGCCGGTGAAGGTGGTTTCGCCGATGGCGTAGAGGTTCGGTACGTCGGTGCGACCCTGGGAATCCACCAGTACGCCGCCGCAGGTGTAGTGCGCCGCCGGCACCACCGGGATGGGTTCGCAGGTGATGTCGATGCCGAAGTCCAGGCAGCGCTCGTAGACGGTGGGGAAGTGTTCGCGGATGAACTCGGCCGGCTTGTGACTGATGTCCAGGTAGACGTAGTCGATGCCCAGGCGCTTCATTTCATGGTCGATGGCGCGGGCTACCACGTCACGCGGGGCGAGTTCGCCCAGGGCGTGGAAGCGCGGCATGAAGCGCTCGCCGTTGGGCAGACGGAGCAGGGCGCCTTCGCCGCGCAGCGCCTCGGTGATCAGGAAACTCTTGGCCTGCGGGTGGTACAGGCAGGTCGGGTGGAACTGGTTGAACTCCAGGTTGCCGACCCGGCAGCCGGCGCGCCAGGCCATGGCGATGCCATCGCCGGAGTTGCCGTCGGGATTGCTGGTATAGAGGTAGACCTTGCTGGCGCCGCCGGAGGCGAGCACGGTGAAGCGCGCGCTGAAGGTATCCACTTCGCCGGTGGCGCGGTCCAGCACGTAGGCGCCCAGGCAGCGCTGGCCGTTCATCGCCAGTTTTCGCTCGGTGATCAGGTCGACGGCGACCCGTTGCGACAGCAGTTCGATGTTCGGCCGTTGGCGTGCCTGCTCCAGCAGCGTATTGAAGATGGCGGCGCCGGTAGCGTCGGCGGCGTGGATGATGCGCCGGTGGCTGTGACCGCCCTCGCGGGTCAGGTGGAATTCGAAGCCGCCGTCCTCGCGGCCCGGCTCGTGGTCGCGGGTGAACGGCACGCCCTGCTCGATCAGCCACTGGATGGCCTCGCGGCTATGCTCGACGGTGAATTTCACCGCGTCCTCGCGGCACAGGCCGGCACCGGCTACCAGGGTGTCCTCGACGTGGGATTCCACGGTATCGGTGTCATCCAGCACGGCAGCGACCCCGCCCTGGGCCCAGAAGGTGGAGCCCTGGGACAGTTCGCCCTTGCTCAGCACGGCAATCCGCAAGTGCGAAGGCAGCGTCAACGCCAGGGTCAGGCCGGCGGCCCCGCTGCCGATCACTAGGACATCATGCTGGAAATGCTGACTCATACCCGGCTCCACAAAATGGCGCCCTAGTATATAGAAGGGGGCCACGGCACAATACTGGCGAACCGATGACACCGAAGGTGCGTGCGGCGGGACGGCAGTCGCAGGGCGGGAGGCATTCTTCCCCGCTCAAGCCGGCCTGGCGGGCGTCCGAGGGCGTCGAAATCATTGAAGGATCACGGTAAATCCCCGGAACTTTTTCAGGCGTTCCGGTTCGAACGCGGAATACCCAATCAGCTTTGCGCGCAGATTGACATTGCGCGGAAGGGGAGCGGGTGTTCCGCCCGGTACAGTTGAATTTGACGGGCTTCGGACGCATGTCGGGGTCCGGTTGCCGCCAATGTGAAAAAACTGTGCGGCGTATGCTTGGAGGGGAGAACTTTTGCAAAAGACCCGAGTCTATCTTGGCAGGACGATTCACCAGGGTGCTCGAAGCTCCTCCAGGTTTTCAGAGGAGCATTCATGCTAACCCAGGAAACGGATCAGCAACTGGTTGAACGGGTACAGCGCGGAGATAAACGGGCCTTCGACCTGCTGGTGCTGAAGTACCAGCACAAGATTCTGGGGCTGATCGTGCGATTCGTGCACGACGCCCAGGAAGCCCAGGACGTCGCACAGGAAGCGTTCATCAAGGCGTATCGCGCCTTGGGTAACTTCCGCGGTGACAGTGCCTTTTATACCTGGCTGTACCGTATCGCCATCAACACCGCGAAGAACCATCTGGTTGCGCGCGGTCGGCGGCCGCCGGACAGCGATGTCACGGCAGAGGACGCGGAGTTCTTCGACGGCGATCACGCCCTGAAGGACATCGAGTCGCCGGAAAGAGCCATGCTGCGGGATGAGATCGAGGAAACGGTCCATCGCACCATCCAGCAGTTGCCCGATGATTTGCGCACGGCCTTGACCCTGCGTGAGTTCGAAGGCCTGAGTTACGAAGATATCGCCACCGTGATGCAGTGTCCGGTGGGAACCGTCCGCTCACGGATCTTCCGTGCGCGGGAAGCGATCGACAAAGCTTTGCAGCCTTTGTTGCATGATGAAGTCTGATACAGCGGCAGAAGCCAAGAGAGGTACCGCTATGAGTCGTGAAGCCCTGCAGGAGTCGCTGTCCGCTGTTATGGATAACGAAGCGGATGAGCTGGAGCTGCGGCGTGTGCTTGCAGCCTGCGGCGAGGACGCCGAATTGCGGGCCACCTGGTCCCGTTACCAACTGGCCCGTGCAGTGATGCACCGTGAGCCGGCCATGCCCAAGCTGGACATTGCAGCTGCCGTCTCCGCCGCATTGGCCGATGAGGCCGTACCGGCGCCGCGCAGTCGCAATCCCTGGCGCAACGTCGGCCGCCTGGCCGTCGCCGCCTCGGTGACCCTGGCCGTGCTGGCCGGTGTGCGCATGTACCACCAGGATGACAGTGTTGCCAACGGCCTTGCCCAGCAAGGCGCCACTCCGCAGATCGCCCTGCCGCAAGTGCAAGGCCCGGCGGTATTGGCAGGCTACACTCAGGACGAGGCGCCGCAGGTGATCACCAATGCCCAGGGCGGGCAGACCACCTGGCACGAGCAGCGTCTTCCGGGTTACCTGCGTCAGCACGCGCAGCAGTCCGCTGTCAGCGGCACCGACAGCGCCCTGCCTTACGCGCGCGCCGCGAGCCTGGAAAGCCGCTGATTTGCGACCTTAAGGAGCGACATGCGCGCTACGACAGCACTGTTGTTCTTCCTCGGCGGTCTGCTGGCATTGCCAGTCCAGGCCGCCGATGCGTTGGACTGGATCAAGCGCCTCTCCGAGGCTGATCAGCAACAGAACTTCCAGGGTACCTTCATCTACGAACGCAGCGGAGCCTTCACCACCCACGATGTCTGGCATCGTGTGGAGAGCGATGGCTCCGTGCGCGAGCATCTGGTCCAGGTCGATGGGCCGCGCCAGGAAGTGGTGCGCGTCGATGGCGCTACCCAGTGCGTAGGCGGGGGGATGTCGGGCCAGGTGTCGACCGGTGAGATGTGGCCGGCACGCAAGCTCAATCCGACCGATCTGTCCGCCTACTATGACGTTCGCGTCGCCGGCGAGTCGCGCATTGCCGACCGCCCGGCAGTGGTGCTGGCGGTGATCCCGCGTGACCAGCATCGCTACGGATTCGAGCTGCACCTGGACAAGCAGACCGGCCTGCCGCTCAAGTCCCTGCTGCTCAACGACAAGGGTCAGATCATCGAGCGCCTGCAATTCACCCGCATCGACATGGCGGCGCCGGACGACGGCGAGCTGCAGCCGAGCTCGGCATGCAAGCCGGTGAAGGAAGCGAAGGTCGCCGAAGTGAAGACCAACTGGCACTCCGAATGGGTGCCGCCGGGCTTCACCCTGAACAGCACGCTGCAGGAACGCAGCCCGGTTTCCAATGACCAGGTGCTTTGCCTGGCCTATGGCGACGGCCTGGCGCGCTTCTCGGTGTTCCTCGAGCCGCTGCATGGCGCCAAGGTCGATGATGCCCGTACCCAGTTGGGCCCGACCACTGTGGTGTCGAGGCGGTTCGCCAGCGAAGACGGCGGCACCATGGTGACAGTCGTCGGCGAGATACCCAGTGGCACGGCCGAGCGCGTGGCGTTGTCCATGCGGCCATCGGGAGCCCAGCCACAGTGATCCAGGAGCGGGGGAGGGTGATTGCGATCGAGTCTGGCGCTGTCCAGGTCGAAACGCTGCGCCGCTCCACCTGCTCGGGATGTTCAGCCAACGCCGCTTGCGGTCATGGGCTGGGTGAGCGACTGGGGCTTCTCCAGCGGCGTGGCCGCGTAACCACGTCGATCCCCTGGAGTCCGGCTTCATCGAGCCTTAAGCCAGGCGATGAAATCCTGCTTGGCATGGACGAAGAGCTTCTGCTCAAGAGCGCCCTGCTTTTCTATCTTTCCCCACTGATCGGACTGTTCGCGCTGGCGCTGCTGGCGGCATGCTTCGATCTGAGGGAACCTCTCATCATCGTGGCCGGGCTGGCGGGATTCCTGCTGACCTGGCTGCTGGTGCGTCACTACGCGCGACGCCATACGGATGATCCGGCGATGCAACCGGTTGTGCTGCGTGCGCTGGTCGGTGGGCCGCCCGGCCCTGTTTAGTGATCTTCCCAATCAACATCACGGGAGCTGTAGTCAATGCAAACCCTGAAACGCAGCATGGCTGCGCTGGTCGCCCTGCTGGCCCTGAGCCTGTCGGTCACCGCGCGGGCTGAACTACCGGACTTTACGCCGCTGGTCGAGAAGGCTTCGCCGGCGGTGGTCAACATCAGTACCACGCAGAAGCTTCCCGATCGCTCCAACGCGCAGATGGGCATTCCGGACCTCGACGGCCTGCCGCCGGGCCTGCGCGAATTCTTCGAACGCAGCATTCCCCGCGGCCAGGGGCAGGCGCCCCGTGGCCAGCAGCGTGAAGCCCAGTCGCTGGGCTCGGGCTTCATCATTTCCGATGATGGCTACATCCTCACCAACAACCACGTGGTGGCCGATGCTGACGAGATCCTCGTGCGCCTGTCCGATCGCAGCGAGCACAAGGCCAAGCTGGTCGGTGCCGATCCGCGCAGCGATGTGGCCGTGCTGAAAATCGACGCCAAGGGCCTGCCGACGCTCAAGCTGGGCGATTCCGACAAGCTGAAGGTCGGTGAGTGGGTGCTGGCCATCGGTTCGCCGTTCGGCTTCGATCACTCGGTGACGGCCGGTATCGTCAGCGCCAAGGGCCGTAGCCTGCCGAACGAGAACTACGTGCCGTTCATCCAGACCGACGTGGCGATCAACCCGGGTAACTCCGGCGGCCCGCTGCTGAACCTGCAGGGTGAAGTGGTGGGCATCAACTCGCAGATATTCACTCGTTCCGGCGGCTTCATGGGGCTTTCGTTCGCGATCCCGATCGATGTGGCGCTGAACGTCGCCGATCAGCTCAAGGCTGGCGGCAAGGTCAACCGTGGCTGGCTGGGCGTGGTGATCCAGGAAGTGAACAAGGACCTGGCTGAGTCCTTCGGCCTCGACAAGCCGGCCGGCGCGCTGGTGGCGCAGTTGGTGGAAGATGGCCCGGCAGCCAAGGGCGGCCTGCAGGTGGGGGACGTGATCCTCAGCCTGAATGGCCAGACCATCAACGAATCCGCCGACCTGCCGCACCTGGTGGGCAACATGAAGCCCGGCGACAAGGCGTCCCTAGAAGTCATCCGTGACAATAAGCGCCAGACCCTGAGCATGACCATCGGCAGCCTGCCGGACGACGACGATGCCGTTGCCGCGGTCGAAGGCAAAGGCGCCGAGCGCAGCAGCAACCGCATGGGCGTGACCGTGGCGGAGCTGACTGCCGAGCAGCGCAAGTCCCTGGATATCAAGGGCGGCGTGGTGATCAAGGAAGTGCAGGGTGGACCGGCGGCGATGATCGGCCTGCGTGCGGGCGACGTCATCACCCACCTGAACAACCGTGCAGTGGATTCTTCGAAAACCTTCAGCGAAATCGCCAAGGCGCTGCCGAAGGATCGTTCGATCTCCATGCGCGTGCTGCGCCAGGGTCGTGCGAGCTTCATCACCTTCAAGCTGACCGAATAAGGTTGGCGCACCGAAAAAGGGCGGTCTCGACCGCCCTTTTTCATGCCTGACCGTCCGGCGCGGCGTGACGCCCCTGGCTGTATTCAGGTAAACTCCCCGGCTATTTTTCGGCGGACCGCCGCCTTCAGCCTTCCGAGTGTGTTCGCCGTGAGTGACCTGAGTCATATCCGCAATTTCTCCATCATCGCCCACATCGACCATGGCAAGTCGACGCTGGCAGACCGCTTCATCCAGATGTGCGGCGGCCTGTCCGACCGCGAGATGGAGGCCCAGGTTCTGGACTCCATGGACCTGGAGCGTGAGCGCGGCATCACCATCAAGGCGCACAGCGTCACCCTTCACTACAAGGCGAAGGACGGCAAGACCTACCAGCTGAACTTCATCGATACCCCCGGCCACGTCGACTTCACCTACGAAGTCAGCCGCTCGCTGGCCGCCTGCGAAGGCGCGCTGCTGGTGGTGGACGCAGGCCAGGGCGTGGAAGCGCAGTCGGTCGCCAACTGCTACACCGCCATCGAGCAGGGCCTGGAAGTGATGCCCGTGCTGAACAAGATGGACCTGCCGCAGGCCGACCCGGACCGCGTGAAGGACGAGATCGAAAGCATCATCGGCATCGACGCCACTGACGCCGTAGCCTGCTCGGCCAAGAGCGGCATGGGCGTGGAAGATGTACTGGAGCGCCTGGTCACCGCCATCCCGGCGCCCGAAGGCGAGATCGACGCGCCGCTGCAGGCGCTGATCATCGACTCCTGGTTCGACAACTACCTGGGCGTGGTCTCGCTGGTGCGCGTCAAGCACGGCCGGGTGAAGAAAGGCGACAAGATCCTGGTGAAGTCCACCGGCAAGGTCCACCAGGTGGACAGCGTCGGTGTCTTCACCCCCAAGCACACCGAGACTCCGGACCTCAAGGCTGGCGAAGTGGGCTTCATCATCGCCGGCATCAAGGACATTCTCGGGGCCCCGGTGGGCGACACCCTGACCCTGAACAACACGCCCGACGTGGACGTGCTGCCGGGCTTCAAACGCATCAAGCCGCAGGTCTACGCCGGCCTGTTCCCGGTCAGCTCCGATGACTTCGAAGACTTCCGCGAAGCCCTGCAGAAGCTGACCCTGAACGACGCGGCGCTGCAGTACGAACCGGAAAGCTCCGAGGCCCTGGGCTTCGGCTTCCGTATCGGCTTCCTCGGCATGCTGCACATGGAGATCATCCAGGAGCGCCTGGAGCGCGAATACGACCTGGACCTGATCACCACCGCACCGACCGTGATCTTCGAGATCGTGCAGAAGAACGGCGACATCCTCTATGTCGACAACCCGTCCAAGCTGCCCGACCTCTCGTCCATCGATGAAATGCGCGAGCCGATCTGCCGCGCGACGATTCTTGTGCCTCAGGAGCACCTGGGCAACGTCATTACCCTGTGCATCGAGAAGCGTGGCGTCCAGCGCGACATGCACTTCCTCAGCGGCCAGGTCCAGGTGATCTACGACCTGCCGATGAACGAAGTGGTGCTGGACTTCTTCGACCGCCTGAAGTCCACCAGTCGTGGCTATGCTTCGCTGGATTACAGCTTCGATCGCTTCGAGCCGGCCAACCTGGTGCGTCTCGATGTGCTGATCAACGGCGAGAAGGTCGACGCCCTCGCTCTGATCGTCCACCGCGACAACGCCCCCTACAAGGGCCGTCAACTGGTGGAGAAGATGAAGGAATTGATTCCGCGGCAGATGTTCGATGTCGCGATTCAGGCAGCCATCGGCGGGCAGATCATCGCTCGCTCGACGGTCAAGGCGCTCAGGAAGAACGTGCTGGCCAAGTGCTATGGTGGTGACGTGAGCCGTAAGCGCAAGCTGCTGGAGAAGCAGAAGGCCGGTAAGAAAAGGATGAAGCAGGTCGGTAGCGTGGAGATTCCGCAGGAAGCCTTCCTCGCTGTGCTCAAAGTGGACAGTTGAACCCTATGACCCTGAATTTCCCGCTGTTGCTGGTGATTGCCGTCGCAGTTTGCGGCGTTCTCGCCCTGGTGGACCTGGTGCTGTTCGCACCGCGCCGCCGGGCAGCCATTTCCGCCTACGAGGGCACGGTCGGCGAGCCCGACCCGGAAGTGCTGGAGAAGCTCAACAAGGAGCCGGTGCTCGTCGAGTACGGCAAGTCGTTCTTCCCGGTGCTGTTCATCGTACTGGTGCTGCGTTCGTTCCTGGTCGAGCCGTTCCAGATTCCGTCCGGCTCGATGAAGCCGACGCTGGAAGTGGGTGATTTCATCCTGGTGAACAAGTTTGCCTACGGCATCCGCCTGCCGGTGCTGGACACCAAGGTGATCCCGGTGGGAGACCCGCAGCGTGGCGATGTCATGGTGTTCCGCTATCCCAGCGACCCGAACATCAACTACATCAAGCGGGTCATCGGCGTGCCGGGTGACACCATCCGCTACACCAGCGACAAGCGCCTGTACATCAACGACCAGGCCGTGGCCGAGTCGCTGGTGGGCGAGGAGCCGGGCACCCTGGGCAGCGTGACCCTGTACCAGGAGAAGCTGGGCGCCGTGGAGCACATGATCCGCAAGGAAATGACCCGCTTCCGCATCGAGCCGGGCAAGCAGTGGAAAGTGCCGGCCGGCCATTACTTTATGATGGGCGACAACCGCGACAACTCCAACGACAGCCGCTACTGGAACGATCCGAAGATTCCGAAAGAGCTGCTGGGCATGGTTCCGGACCGCAATATCGTCGGCAAGGCGTTCGCGGTCTGGATGAGCTGGCCGGACCCGAAGATGCGCAACATGCCGAATTTCTCGCGAGTTGGTGTGATTCACTAAACTTGTGAGACGGTCCAGGCCGGCAACGCTGGAACGATGCTAGAAAAATGGGCGGGGCTGCACGCGGGGAGCGAGGCAGCCCCGCTTTACTTGGACCCGTCGCGCCTGGCGGGCAAATAAGAAAGATACCGACATGAGGTCGATATGACGTACGCACGTTCGCAGAAGGGAATGTCGTTGCTGGGTTGGCTGGTCGTGCTTGCCGTCGTGGCATTCCTTGCCAGCGCCGCGTTCAAGATCATTCCGCACTACATGGACTACTACGCCATCGAGAAGGCCGTTACTTCGGTGGAAACCGACAAGGCCGCGGAAGTGCACTCGGTTCCGGAGTTCTACGCCTATGTGAACAAGGCGCTGATGCTCAACAACATCCGTGACCTCAATCTGGAAGATGCCCTGGACGTGAAGCTCGAGAACAACGAGTTCCGCGCCCACCTGAAATACGAAAAACGCGAGCCACTGGTACAGAACATCGACCTGGTGGTGAAATTTGACAAAGAATTCCGTGTACGAATGCCGTGAGTAACAACAGCCTGGATCGACTCGAGCGCAAGCTTGGCTACACCTTCCGCGACCAGGACCTGATGGTCCTGGCGCTGACCCATCGCAGTTTCGCCGGGCGCAACAACGAGCGCCTGGAGTTCCTCGGTGACGCCATCCTCAACTTCGTCATCGGCGAAGCTCTGTTCACCCACTTTCCCCAGGCCCGCGAAGGCCAGCTGTCTCGCCTGCGCGCGCGACTGGTGAAAGGCGAGACCCTGGCCCTGCTGGCTCGCGGTTTCGAAATCGGGGATTACCTGCGACTGGGCTCGGGCGAGCTGAAGAGCGGCGGTTTCCGTCGCGAGTCGATCCTGGCAGACGCCATGGAAGCGCTGATCGGCGCCATTTATCTGGACACCGGCATGGATTCCGCCCGTGAGCGGATCATGGACTGGCTCGGCCCGCAGTTGCGCGAGCTGACCCCGGTGGATACCAACAAGGACCCCAAGACCCGCCTGCAGGAATTCCTGCAGTCCCGCGGGTGCGAACTACCGCGCTACGACGTGGTGGATATCCAGGGCGAACCGCATTGCCGCACTTTCTTCGTGGAGTGCGAGGTGGCCCTGCTGAATGACAAGACCCACGGTCACGGCGGCAGCCGCCGCATCGCCGAGCAGGTGGCAGCCGCCGCCGCGCTGGCAGCCCTGGGCGTGGAGAATGGCCATGAGTGAGCACGAGCAAGACCAGCACGACCCATCCGAGCAGGATGAAGCAGGAGCCGTTCGTTGCGGTTACGTTGCCATCGTCGGCCGCCCCAATGTCGGCAAGTCGACCCTGCTCAACCACATCCTCGGGCAGAAGCTGGCGATCACCTCGCGCAAGCCTCAGACCACCCGCCACACCCTGCTGGGCATCAAGACCGAGGGTGACGTGCAGGCGGTGTATGTCGACACCCCTGGCCTGCACAAGGACAACGACAAGGCACTCAACCGCTACATGAACCGTTCGGCCAGTGCCGCGCTGAAGGACGTCGATGTGGTGATCTTCGTCGTCGACCGCAACCGCTGGACCGACGAAGACCAGATGGTCTACGACAAGGTCAAGTACGTGAGCTGCCCGGTCCTGCTGGCGGTGAACAAGGTCGACCGCATGGAAGACAAGGGCGACCTGCTGCCGCATCTGCAATGGCTGGCCGAACAGCTGCCGAACGCCGAAGTCGTGCCGATTTCCGCCCAGCACGGGCAGAACCTTGACGTGCTGGAGTCCCTGGTGGCCGAGCGCCTGCCGGAGAGCGAGCACTTCTTCCCGGAAGACCAGATCACCGACCGCAGCAGCCGCTTCCTTGCCGCCGAACTGGTGCGCGAGAAGATCATGCGCCAACTCGGCGCCGAGCTGCCGTACCAGGTCACCGTGGAGATCGAGGAGTTCAAGCAGGACGGTCCTATCCTGCACATCCATGCGCTGATCCTGGTCGAACGCGACGGCCAGAAGAAGATCATCATCGGCGAGAAGGGCGAGCGCATCAAAAGCATTGGCCAGAACGCGCGCAAGGACATGGAAGT
Organism: Pseudomonas sp. GD03903; assembly: GCF_029840045.1. Classification (NCBI taxonomy): domain Bacteria; kingdom Pseudomonadati; phylum Pseudomonadota; class Gammaproteobacteria; order Pseudomonadales; family Pseudomonadaceae; genus Pseudomonas; species Pseudomonas sp. GD03903. The sequence goes on from NZ_JAOCBT010000002.1 coordinate 37,833, forward strand.
GTTGTTCGATTCCAAGGTCATGCTCAACCTCTGGGTGAAAGTGAAGGGCGGCTGGTCCGACGACGAGCGCGCACTGCGTTCGCTGGGCTACGGCGACCTCTGACCCTCGACGCCCCGCGAACTTCGCGGGGCGTACCCTGCGGGTGCCTGAGCGCATCCGCTTCCCGACTTCCACTCCAGGCGTAGCGCCATGAGCCTCGCTTCCACTGCCCAAGCCGCCTTCGTCTTGCACAGCCGTCCCTACAAGGAAACCAGCGCGCTGGTGGATTTCTTCACCCCGCAGGGGCGTCTGCGTGCTGTGCTGCGCGGCGCGCGGGGCAAGGCTGGTGCGCTGGCGCGGCCGTTCGTACCGCTGGAAGCCGAGTTCCGCGGGCGCAGCGAGCTGAAGAACGTCGTGCGCCTGGAGCCCCATGGCATTCCCAATCTGCTCAGTGGCGAGGCGCTGTTCAGCGGCCTGTACCTGAACGAGCTGATGATCCGCCTGCTGCCGGCGGAAGACCCGCATCCCGCGCTGTTCGAGCACTACCGCGCGACCCTGCCACTGCTGGCGGCTGGCAGGCCGCTGGAGCCGCTGCTGCGCTCCTTCGAATGGCGCCTGCTGGACGACCTGGGCTATGGTTTTTCCCTGGACACCGATATCGTCGGCCAGAGCGTCGCCCCCGACGGTCTCTACCGCCTGGTGCCCGACTCGGGCCTCGAGCCGGTCGGCAGCCTGCAGCCGGGCCTGTTCCACGGTGCCGACCTGCTCGCCATGGCCGAAGCCGACTGGAGTGCCCCCGGTGCCCTGGCGGCAGCCAAGCGCCTGATGCGCCAGGCTCTGGCGCCCCATCTTGGCGGCCGACCGCTGGTCAGCCGCGAGCTCTTCATGAATCGCAAGGACAACTCCCGTGACTGAAGCCAACCGTATCCTGCTCGGCGTGAACATCGACCACGTCGCCACCCTGCGCCAGGCCCGCGGCACCCGTTATCCCGACCCGGTGAAAGCCGCGCTGGACGCCGAGGAAGCCGGCGCCGATGGCATCACCGTGCACCTGCGCGAAGACCGCCGGCACATCCAGGACCGCGACGTGCGCGTGCTCGCCGAAGTGCTGCAGACGCGCATGAACTTCGAGATGGGCGTCACCGAGGAGATGATGAAGTTCGCCGAGATCATCCGCCCGGCCCATGTCTGCCTGGTGCCGGAAACCCGCCAGGAGCTGACCACCGAAGGCGGCCTGGACGTCGCTGGCCAGGAAGCACGCATCCGCGAAGCAGTGCAGCGCCTGGCGGCCGCCGGTTGCGAAGTGTCGCTGTTCATCGATCCGGACCAGCGTCAGATCGAGGCTTCTGCACGTATTGGTGCGCCGGCCGTCGAGTTGCACACCGGCCGCTACGCCGATGCGCACAACCCGGCCGAAGCCGCCCATGAGCTGGCGCGCATCCGCGATGGTGTGGAGTTCGGCCTGTCCCACGGGCTGATCGTCAACGCCGGCCACGGCCTGCACTACCACAACGCCGAGCCGGTAGCGGCGATCGCCGGGATCAACGAGCTGAACATCGGCCACGCCATCGTTGCCCACGCGCTGTTCGTCGGCTTCAAGCAGGCGGTTGCGGAAATGAAGGCGCTGATCGTGGCGGCGGCGAATCGCTGAGTGTTGCCGGCTTTGCTTCGCGAGCAAGCTCGCTCCTACACAGGGGCCGAGCTTGCTCGCGAACCGATCTAGGGTTTACGCGCCACCAGCGTAGCGCGCAGCGGTGCCGGCAGGCCTTCGATGGTGCGGTCATGGTCGTCCGGATCGAGGAAGTCCGGCAGCGACTGGTAGCGCATCCACTCGGTCGCTCGCTGTTCTTCCACCGAGGTACGGCTGATGTCCACGCTGCGCACGTCGGTGAATCCGGCGCGACGCAGCCACAGCTCCAGCGCCGGCACCGATGGCAGGAACCACACGTTGCGCATCTGCGCGTAACGGTCTTCGGGCACCAGCACGGTGTTCACGTCGCCTTCCACCACCAGGGTTTCCAGCACCAGTTCGCCTCCCTTGAGCAGGCAATCTTTCAGCGCGAGCAGATGGTCGATGGGCGAGCGGCGGTGGTAGAGCACGCCCATGGAGAACACGGTGTCGAAGCCTTCGAGCTTCTCGGGCAGGTCTTCCAGGGCGAGGGGCAGGTGCCAGGCCGGCAGGTCCGGCAGGTAACGCTTCATGGCGAGGAACTGGCAGAAGAACAGCCAGTTGGGGTCGACGCCCACCACACTGCGCGCGCCGGCGCCGAGCATGCGCCACTGGTAGTAGCCGTTGCCACAGCCGACATCCAGCACGCGCTTGCCGGTCAGATCGAGGTGCGGCGAGACGCGCTGCCATTTCCAGTCCGAGCGCCATTCGGTGTCGATATGCACACCGAACAGGTGGAACGGACCTTTGCGCCAGGGAATCAGCCCTTGCAGGGCCAGCTTGAGCTGGTCGCGGGTGGCCTCGTCGCAGGCGCCTTCCAGATTGAAGCGTTCGCGCAGTTCGATGGCGGCAGGCTGCAGTTCGGGCAGACGATCCACCGCCGCCAGCCAGCGCTCCAGGTCGCCATGGCCGTCGTCGACCTTGGCAGCCAGTTGCGCGGGCAGCGCGGCGGCCCAGGATTCCAGCGGTGTGCCGGCCAGTTCAAGGCCGAGGCGGTCGAGGTCGAAGCGTTCGATCATGGCAGGGCAATCAGGGAAGCGAAGTTGAGGCATTGGAACCAGGGCACGACCTTGGAGAAACCGGCGGCCAGCAGGCGCTCGCGGTGGGTTTCCAGGGTGTCGGGACGCATGACGTTCTCGATGGCGGTGCGCTTCTGGGCGATTTCCAGTTCGCTGTAGCCATTGGCGCGCTTGAAGTCGATGTGCAGGTTGGTGAGCAGCTCGTGCTCCTGTTCGTCGGCGAAGCGCAGTTTTTCCGAGAGGATCAGCGCACCGCCCGGGAGCAGGGCGCTGTGCAGCCGGGCAAGCAGTTCCAGGCGTTGTGCAGGGGCGATGAACTGCAGGGTGAAGTTCAGCGCGATCAGCGAGCAGGGCTTGAGGTCCAGGGTGAGGATGTCCGCCTCGATCAGTTCGACCGGCAACAGCTCCTGGTGCATGGCGTCCTGGGCGCGCAGGTATTCACCGCAGCGCTCGATCATCGGTGCGGAGTTGTCGACGCCGATGACGCGGCAGCCATCGGTTTTCACGTGGCGGCGCAGTGCCTGGGTCACGGCGCCCAGTGAGCAGCCGAGGTCGTAGAGCACACTGTTCGGCGCTGCGAAGCGCGCACCGAGCACGCCGATGTTCTCGACGATGGTGGGGTAGCCCGGCACCGATCGCTTGATCATGTCCGGGAAGACGCGCACCACGTCCTCGTTGAAGGTGAAGTCGGGAACCTGGGCTTGCGGCTGGGCGAAGATGCGGTCGGATTCGCTCACGCTGGATGGGGCCTCGTTACGCTGAACAGGCAACAGGGCGCGGCGCGCCCGGTGTGCCGGGGCGCGCATTGTAGCCGAGGCGCGAAGTGCGCCCAAGCGTCAGCCGATAAGGGTCACTTGAGCTGGTCGGAGAAGTATTCGCCGGCGCCCTGCAGCGGGCCGAGGGGGTTCTTCTTGTCTTCCATGCGGCGGATATTCGGCTCGCCGTTGCTGGTCTTGTGCACCACCACGTCATCGATCAGCACGAACACCGGGCGGAACGACCAGCCCTGCACCTGGCGGCGCTTGCGGAAGTTGAAGATGTCGGCCCAGAAGCTGCCGACGCGCTGGCTGTCGGTCTTGTTGAAGTCGAAGGCGTACCCCACGCAGCGGTCCTTGGCCTGCAGGCAGGTCACCAGGCCGTCAGGCAGGTAGTCGATGGGGATATTCGGCTGCACGAAGAGCAGGCGCACGTCGATGAACGACAGCATCTTGGCATTGCCCTGGGACAGCGGATCGAAGCCCAGCGCGTAGAGCTGCGACTTGGTGGTCTTGCCAGGGTCAACCTGGTTATAGCGGCTCTGTGCATCCTGGTAATCCAGGAATGGTGATTGCACTTCCGCGCGTTCGCTGGGCAGCAGGCTGCCACAGGCCGAGAGAGTCAGGCAGGCTCCCAGCAACAACATCGAGCGAACTACTGCACGCATGGAGCTCCCCTTTTCCCAGTCTCTTATGATTGATCTATAGCCGATGACAGAGGGCTCTGCCGGACTTTTCTCACGCCTTCGCAGGACTAGTCAACGGCGATGCCATAACCCTGCATCAGGGGCTTCCACTGGTCGTTGCGGCGCAGCTCGCGCAGGCCTTCGTCGAGGTCGCTCAGGCGCTCCTGCACACCCTCCAGGCGCGGATTGAGAGCAACGTACATAGGGCGTTTATCGGCGAGCTCGCCGACGGCTTTAATGCTCCCCGACAGGCCATGACGGTGCAGGTAGTGTTCGACGATCTGGCTGTCCTCGAGCAGCACCGTGATGCGCCCCAGCAGTAGTTTCTGGATATTGCGTTCGAGCACTTTCTCGCCGCTGAGTACCTGCACCTGTTCATGGTTGGAGAGGTGCTGGTCGCGCCAGGCGTCGAGTTCCCTGCCGTACGAATAACCCTGCGCCAGGCCGATGGACTGGCTGCTCAGCGAGGTCGGGCCCTGCCAGGTCCAGGGGTTGTCCTTGCGTACATAGAAGCGCATGGTCACCCAGCCGATGGGCTCCTCGCCGATCAGCAGTTCCTCGGACTCTTCGCTGTATGCGCCGACTACGCCGTCGACCAGGCCTTCGCGAGCCATCTGCAGGGCGCGCGGCCAGGGCAGGGGTTCGAACAGCGGTGGTTGCGGCAACACCTGGCCGAGGGCTTCGAGGAGGAAGCCGGGCTTTTCCGGATTGTCCGGGCAGAGGTAGGGGCACCAATCGTCGCCGGCCAGGCGCAGGGGCTCGGCGCTGGCCAGCGCCGAGCAGAGGAGCAGCAGCGGTGAAGCGATTCGCAGCATGTCAGGCCCGGGAAGTGGTTTGTCCTTCCGAGTATGGCAGAGCGATATGACGGGATGTGACCGAAGCGGCGATACCGAACTGGCCGAGCCAGTAGGTGAGCATGATGGCGTAGGAGGAGCCATCGAAGGCGGCGACGAAGCGGCTGAAGCCGATCATCGAATCGGAGCTGACGAACAGCAGTGCGCCGAGGGCGGCGAACATGCGGCTGGCATTGGCGATCGAGGACACGCCAAGTCGGGCAATGGCGCGCCAGAGCATCGCGCTGATGGTCAGGCTGTACAGTGCAATGGGTAGCAGCAGGGGGCCGAGGCCACGGCTGTAGAGCAGGGCGAACAGACCGCCGCCCAGCGCACCGGCAACCAGCAGGCCGAGCGGGGCGAAACGGCGGCTGTCGCCCAGGTAGGCGACGAGGTAGGCCAGATGCGCGAGCAGGAAGGCGGCCAGGCCGGGGACGAAGGCATTGATCGGCCATTCCAGCAGGATGTCGCCGAGCATCGACAGCACCAGGCCGATGGCGACCCAGCGGCGATAGCCGTCTGCAGGGGTGCCGAGGATCCAGAACAGCATGGCCAGCACCGGCAGCGGTTTGCACAGCATGCGGAGGATGGGCAGGTCGAAGGTCACGGCAAACAGGTAGGCGGCACCGCCGATCAGTGCCAAGAGTGCCCAGCGCATGGGGATCCCTCCCGAGGAAATGAACGCCCACTGTGCCGCAGCGCCGCGCCCGGCCTACAGGCCGAAGGCGCCAGCGCGAGCGGCTTATGGCGCCGGGTATCGCCGCATTACTTCACGGCGATGGGGCAGACGAAAGTCTGCGCGGGGGCGACTTCTGCTTCCCAGGGCCGGCGGTAGGCCAGTTCCAGGGTGTCTTCGCCGGCGGCGGTCACGCGGAAGCGCCAGGTGGATTCGCCGGCGCTGCCGACCAGGCCTGCGTCTTCCGGGTTGCTGTAGACCTCCGGTCCGAGGGCGCGCAGCAGGCCGTTGGCGGCGTTGCGCAGTTCCCAGCGGAAGCCGGTGGTGGGGTTGCTCGGCAGGATCAGCACAAGCTCCTGGCCGGTGTGCAGTTTCAGTGGTTTGCAGTCGCTGGCGTCTTCCAGGGTGACCACGGGTTTGCTCTGTCCGGCGCAGCCGGCGAGCAGGGCCAGGGTGAGGGGCAGCAATGGGCGGTACGACGGCATGACGGCTCCTGGGAGGGGACAGGTTGGGCCGCAGGATAACGCAATCGGGCTTGAAGCGGACTTTGTCCGTTTTGTGCGTGTTTGGGGTTGGGAGTTTCTGCGCCGCTTTTGCGTGTGTTGAGAGATTTTATTTCGCCCCCTCGGGCGAGTTACTTCTTCCAAACGCCGAAGAAGTAACCAAGAAGGCTTGCCCCTCCATCCGGTTTTTCGCTTAGGCGAAAAATACCCTCGTTGAAGCGGAGTTTCAGGGGCACGCCACGACGGGCCATCCCTGGCCCATCGTGGCTCTCGCGACATCCATGTCGCTCAACCCCTGAAACCCCGCTTCAACGAGGCCTCCTGAAAGGGGCAGTTCGGAGTGTGTGGTGGTTTCTCTGGAAGTCTCTTACTAGCCAAAGCCGAGGCAGAGGAGATAAAGCTTTTCGTAGGAGCGAGCTTGCTCGCGAACCTGGCCTCGCAACGGAACGTGTTCGCGAGCAAGAACTAGGCGTCCCCCTCGCTCCTACAGGTCGAATCCGCTGCAGGAGCGTGGCATGTCCGCGATCAGCCGGACGCAGCCAGTCAGCCGGGGAACAACACCTTCGCCACATCCCCATAGCGTTTGGCAAAGTGCACCGTCAGCCCTTCCTTCAGGTACTCCGGCAGTTCCTCGAAGTCGCCGCGGTTGGGCTCGGGCAGGATCAGCTCGAAGATCTTCTGCCGGCGCGCCGCGATGACTTTTTCGCGCACCCCGCCAATCGGCAGGACCTGTCCGGTGAGGGTCAGCTCGCCGGTCATCGCCACGCCCTTCTTCGGCGCCTGCTTGCGCGCCAGGGACAGCAGGGCGCTGGCCATGGTGACGCCGGCGCTGGGGCCGTCCTTGGGCGTGGCGCCTTCGGGCACGTGCACGTGGACGAAGGCCTGGTCGAAGAAGGTCGGCTCGCCACCATACTTCTTCAGGTTCGAGCTGATGTAGCTGTAGGCGATCTCCGCCGATTCCTTCATCACGTCGCCCAGTTGCCCGGTCAGCTTGAAGCCGCGGTTCAGCGTGTGGATGCGCGTCGCCTCGATGGGCAGGGTCGCGCCGCCCATGCTGGTCCAGGCCAGGCCGGTGATCACGCCGACGCCGGAGAGCACCTGCTCGGTACGGAACACCGGCATGCCCAGGTACTCCTCGAGGTCCTTGGCACCGATCTTCACCGTCGATTCGGGATTCTCCAGCAGCTTCATCACCGACTTGCGTACCAGCTTGCCGAGCACTTTCTCCAGCTGGCGCACGCCGGCTTCGCGGGCGTACCCCTCGATCACTGCACGCAGGGCAGCGTCGTTGATCGATACGCGGTTCTTCGGCACGCCGGCCTTTTCCAGCTGCTTGGGCCACAGGTGGCGCTTGGCGATGGCGAGCTTTTCCTCGGCGATGTAGCCGGACAGGCGAATGACTTCCATGCGGTCGAGCAACGGGCCGGGGATGGAGTCCAGGGTGTTGGCGGTGCAGACGAACAGCACCTTGGACAGGTCCAGGCGCAGGTCCAGGTAGTGGTCGAGGAACTCCACGTTCTGCTCCGGATCGAGCGTCTCCAGCAGCGCCGAGGCAGGGTCGCCCTGGTAGCTGCTGCCGAGCTTGTCGATCTCGTCGAGCATGATCACCGGGTTCATCACCTCCACCTCTTTCAGCGCCTGCACCAGCTTGCCGGGCAGGGCGCCGATGTAGGTGCGGCGATGGCCCTTGATCTCGGCCTCGTCACGCATGCCGCCCACACTGAAGCGATAGAACGGCCGCCCCAGGCTCTCGGCGATGGACTTGCCGATGCTGGTCTTGCCCACACCGGGCGGGCCCACCAGCAGCACGATGGAGCCGGCGATCTCGCCCTTGAAGGTGCCCACCGCGAGGAATTCGAGGATGCGGTCCTTCACGTCTTCCAGGCCGGAATGGTGGCGGTCGAGGACCTTGCGCGCGTGCTTGAGGTCGAGCTTGTCGACGCCCATCAGTCCCCACGGGACGGAGGTCGCCCAGTCGAGGTAGTTGCGCGTGACGGCGTACTCCGGCGAGCCGGTCTCCAGGATCGACAGCTTGTTCAGCTCTTCGTCGATGCGCTTCTTCGCCTGCTCGGGCAGGACCTTGCCTTCGAGGCGCGCGCGGAATTCGTCGGAGTCGGCGCTCTTGTCGTCCTTGGTGATGCCCAGCTCCTGCTGGATGATCTTCAGCTGTTCCTGCAGGAAGAACTCGCGCTGGCGCTCGCCGATCTTGCGATTCACCTCGGCAGACAGTTCCTTCTGCAGGCGCGCGACTTCCACTTCCTTGCGCAGCAGCGGCAGCACCTTCTCCATGCGCTTGAGGATCGGCACGGTATCCAGCACGCCCTGCAGCTCGGCACCGGGGGCGGTGGTCAGCGCCGCAGCGAAGTCGGTCAGCGGCGATGGGTCGTTGGGGTTGAAGCGGTTGAGGTAGTTCTTCAACTCTTCGCTGTACAGCGGGTTGAGCGGCAGCAGCTCCTTGATCGCATTGATCAGGGCCATGCCGTAGGCCTTCACCTCATCGCTGGGGTCGCTGGGGGTGTGCGGATACTCCACCTCCACCAGGAAAGGCGGGCGATGGCGCTTGATCCAGCCGCGGATGCGTACGCGCGACAGGCCCTGGGCGACAAACTGCAGCTTACCGCCCTCGCGGCTGGCGTGGTGCACGCGCACCAGCGTGCCGTGCTCGGGCAGGCTGTCCGGGTCGAAGTGGCGCGGGTCGTCCGGCGGATTCTCCATGAAGAACAGCGCCAGGCTGTGGTGCTCGGTCTTGGCGACCAGTTCCAGCGTCTCCGCCCAGGGCTCCTCGTTGACGATCACCGGCAGGACCTGCGCCGGGAAGAAGGGCCGGTTGTGGATCGGAATGACGTAGACCGTGGTCGGCAGGTTCTGCCCCGGCAACACCAGCCCGGTGTTGCTGACCTCTTCGGCGCTATGGATATCGTGAATCTCGTCGTGGTCGCTCATGAGGCACCTGACTGATTGAACATGACAGTCTAGATGGGGAAACCGGCTCGGGGTTTCAATCCCATGCTGCTGCAGGATGTGTCTGGAGCATGTTGCGGCCGATTGTGTCCGACTTGAGCTTACGAACGGATTAGCGGGCGCGGGCGCAGGAAATCACTGGGAGGCCGGCCGAAGTGGCGGCTGAACATCGCGCTGAAGGCGCTGGGCGTGCTGTAGCCGACTTCCAGCGCCACGTTCAGCACGCTCTCGCCCAGGGCCAGGCGTTCCAGCGCGGCCAGCAGGCGTGCCTGTTGCCGCCATTGGCCGAAGGTCAGCCCGGTTTCGCGGGAGAACCAGCGCTGAACCGTCTTGCTGTCCACGTTCAGTTTCGCCGCCCACTCGTCCAGGCCGGCGTTGTCGCCGGGCTGCGCCTGGATGGCCTGGCACAGCGCGCGCAGGCGCGGATGGGCGGGCAGCGGCAGGTGCAACGGCAACATGGGGTCTTCGCGCAGCTCGTCCAGCATCAGGCCGAGGACGCGCCCGTCGCGGGAGTCCGGGGTGACCTCGCCACTGATCGACAGCGCGGCCAGGATCAACTCCCGCAGCAGCGGCGAGACTGCCAGCACACAGCAGTCCGGCGGCAGGTGCGGGGCGCTGCCCGGCTCCACATAAAGCGTGCGTACCTGCACGTCGCCGACCATCCGCGTCCAGTGCTCCACGCCGCCGGGTATCCACAGGCCGCGGTTGTCCGGCACCACCCACTGGCCGCTGGCGCTGCCCACCACCAGCACGCCGCGCACGGCATAGAGCAACTGCGCGCGATGGTGGCTGTGTGCGGGCACCTGATGGCCGTCGGGGAAGTCCAGGGCAATGGCCGCCACCGGGCTGGCGGCCCGTTCGTCGCCGTGGTTTTCCGGCAGTTGGCCTGCGGTGTCCTTTTTGCGCATGTGGGTGCCTGTTTGTCGTTAGACGACCACTTTCCTTCATCGCTAGGCTGCTGAACAGTCCCCATCTGCCCTGATGATCCTGCTATGACCGAACTTTCCATGAACGCACTGGCCTCCATCACCGAGCAACTGGCCCGCATTGCCCGGCTGCTTGAACAATCCCTGCCTGCGCGCCCCGAGTTGGCGTTGGCGGAGGGCGCCATCGCCCACCTGTGGGAATACCGCCAGGGCCAGCCGCGCCTGACGCCGGTGATCGAGCCGGCGCTGATCGCCTTCGATGACCTGCGCAATGTCGACCGGCAGAAGGCGCTGATCGAGCAGAACACCCGTCAGTTCGTGTCCGGCCGCCCGGCCAACAACGTGCTGCTGACCGGCGCCCGCGGCACTGGCAAGAGTTCGCTGGTGAAGGCCTGCCTGCATGCCTTTCATGCCGAAGGGTTGCGCCTGATCGAGGTGGACAAGGAGCATCTGGCCGACCTGCCGCAGATCATCGACCTGCTGCGCCAGCGCCAGGAGCGTTTCATCCTGTTCTGCGACGACCTGTCCTTCGAGGATGGCGAAACCGGCTACAAGGGCCTGAAGACCGTGCTCGACGGCTCGGTGGCCGGGCAGTCCGGCAACGTGCTGATCTACGCCACTTCCAACCGTCGCCACCTGCTCGCCGAGCGTGCCGAGGACAACCTGTCCTTCCAGCGCAGCGAGAGCGGCGAGTTGCACCCGGGCGAGGCGGTGGAGGAGAAAATCTCGCTCTCCGAGCGCTTCGGCCTGTGGATATCTTTCTATGCCTTCAGCCAGGAGCAGTACCTGGAGGCAGTCGCCCGCTGGCTGCAATACCACGGCCTGGGCGGCATAGCGCAGGAGGAGTGGGAACAGGCGGCGATCCGCTGGGCGACCCATCGCGGGTCGCGGTCCGGGCGGATCGCCGCGCAGTTCGCCCGGGATTACGCCGGGCGTCGGCCTTAGCCTTTAGAAGGCCACTTTTACCCCCGCCTGGATACCACGCCCGCCAGCCGGCACGCTGTCTCGCAGGATCGAGCTGGCGTAGCGCACGGTCTGGTTGGTCAGGTTCTCGCCCTTGACGAAGGCCAGCCAGCGGCTGTCGCCCAGGTCGAAGCGGTAGCCGAGGCTGGCGCCGAGGGTGGTGTAGCCGTCGGTGCGCAGTTCGTTCTCCGGCACGCGGTTCTGGTCGGCAGCGTATTCCACGTCGAGCCGCGCCTGCCACTGCTGCAGTTCCCACAGCAGCGCGCTGTTCAGGCGCAGCGGGGCGATGCGCGGCAGGGCTTCGCCGGTGTCCTTGTTCTTGGCGCGGGTGTAGTCGCCGGACAGTTCCAGGTCGAAACGGCCATAGGGGCTGTCCAGCAGGTGGATGCGATCCTGCGCCTCGACGCCATAGAAGTCTGCCTTCACGCCACTGTAGAGGTATTCGGGCAATGCCTCGTCGTCGCCAGCGCCCACCACCGCGCCTTCCTCGTCGCGGTAGCGCCCGCTCGCCAGCAGGCCGATGTAGTTGGAGAAGCGGCTGTAGAACACGCCGACGCTGCCTTTGTGCCGGCCGCTGTCGAAGCGCAGGGCGAGGTCGGTGGACACGGCTTTTTCCTTGCTCGCGTTCGCGTCACCCACTTCATAGGTGCCGGTGGCCGCGTGAGCACCATTGGCGTACAGCTCGTAGAAGGTCGGCGCGCGTTCGGTGTAGGCCAGGGTGCCAGCCAGTGACCAGACCGGCGTCAGCTTGTACACCGCGCCCGTGGACAGGCTGCCCGCGGTGAAGCTGCGTGAACCGTCGTTCTCGGCGAAACGTTCATTGTCCTTGGCGTTCGGCTCGATGCGCGTGTGCTCGGCGCGGCCGCCCAGGTTCAGCGCCAGGCGCTCGGTGGCCTGCCAATTCTCCAGGAAGAACAGCGCGGCGCTGTCGGTCTCGGTATGCGGCACGAAGGCCTCTTCGCCCAGCGCCGAGAAGCGACTGTTGGCCACTTGCGCGCCGACGATGCCTTCAACCGGGCCGATCGGTTTGTGCCGCGCCTCGATGCGCGCCTCGTAGCCGTCGTTCTTGAAGGTGGTGCCAGTCTCGCCGTCCTCGATTTCCTTGTGCTGGTACTCGGTGTAGGCCGCGTCCAGCTTGACCGAGCTGAAGGGGCCGTCGAGGTCGCGGATTTCCGAGGCGAAGGCGTAGCGGTCCTGCTGCATCTTCAGGCGCACGTCGTCCTCGGCGGGCGATCCATAGTTGCCGTCGTAGCCGCTGTAGGACAGCCCCGCATAACCGTGATCCCAGTGGTAGCTGCCGCCGATGGCACCGCTGTCCTGGCGGCCGTCGCTGTTGTTCACGCGGTGCTTGGCGTCGTCACCATCGGTTTGGCGTTGGCGCGCGGAGTGAGCGTAACCGGGAATGCGCAGGTCATTGAACTCGCGGGAGCCGGCATCGAGGTGCAGGGCGAAGTTGCCGTCGCCGGCTTCGAGCGCGCCGGCGGCACTGCGGGTGGTGTCCGCGCCGCCGTAGCGCAGCTCGCCCTGGCCGTGGATACCGTCCACTGGTTCGCTGGGGATGCGGTTGTCGAAACTGTTGACCACGCCGCCGATGGCGTTGCCGCCGTAGAGCAGGGCGGCCGGGCCGCGCACGACTTCGATGCGCTCGACCACGTTGGGGTCTTCCGGCACGGCATGGTCGTAGGACAGCGACGAGGCGTCCAGCGCGCCCACGCCATTGCGCAGGATACGGATACGGTCGCCGTCCATGCCGCGGATCACCGGGCGGCTGGCGCCGGGACCGAACCAGGTGGAGGAAACGCCCGGCGTGCCATTGAGGGTTTCACCCAGGCTGCCTTTCTGCCGCAGGGTCAGTTCATCACCCGTCAGCACGCTGCTGGGAGCAGCGGGGGAGGCATCACCCAGCGGGTTGGCGGTGATTACCTGTGGCTCCAGCTCGGTGGGGGCGGCATCGGCCAGCGAGGGTGCGCCGGCGCACAGGGCCAGGCCCAGCGGTGCAAGGCGCCAGCGCGGGCGGGGAAGGAATGGGGGCATGACGAACTCCTGGTTTTCTTCTGGCAAAGCGAACCCCTCCCTCGTGGTCAGGGATGCGCCAGGCGGCGGGGAAGGGGCTATGGGGAAGCGTTATTTGTTATAACATAACATATCTGTTGGTTAGCAAGACTTTCTGGCTTAGATGCTTTGTTGCTTTTGCTTCTTTGCAGTTGCGCCGGGTTGCACCTTTCGGCTGGGCAGGCTGAACGAAATTTCGTACCATGCTCAAAATTTGATCAGTTTGCGCCATGTTCGATACCCGCCTCGCCACGCTGTCCGACCAGACCGACCAGCACGCCCATGACCATCACCAGTTGGTGATGTCTCTGAGCGGCCGCGCGGAATTCGAGATCGGCGGCGCCGCTGGTGAGGTTTGCCGCATGCGCGCCTGCCTGGTGCCGGGGGATATCGACCACGAGTTCGCCGGGCTCGGTGATAACCGCATGCTGATCGTCGACCTGAATGAAGCCGGCACCAGTGAGCAGGACCGCGAACTGTTGGCGCGGCTGTTCGAGGTGCCGCGCTACCCGACCCTGGATGCAGATTTCCAGCACCTGCTCAGCTACGCCGGAGCGGAGATCGCCCGCTACGGCGATGACCCGTTGCTCGCCCGTGCCCTGGGCGGTGTTTTGCTGCGTGCATTGCATCTGCGACTGTTCGGCGAGGAGCGTGCGCCGCGCAACGGGCCGCTGGATCTGCAGCGGCTGGACGGCTACATCACCGATCATCTTTCCCGGCGCATCACCGTGGCCGAGCTGGCGCAGGTTGCCTGCCTGAGCCCCAGCCACTTCCATGCGCAGTTCAAGGACCGCGTCGGTCTAACGCCGCACCAGTATCTGTTGCGCCAGCGTCTCGACCGTGCCGCGCGGCTGCTGCGGGAAACCGACCTGCCGCTGGTCGGGGTGGCCGGCGAGTGCGGTTTCTCCAGCCAGAGCGCGCTGACCACGGCAATGCGTCGCTACCTGGGATTGACCCCGGGCAGCCTGCGGCGCAGCTGATTTCGTTAGCCTGCGCCGGCCTGATTGCTGATCGAATGGTCAATTGTCGGCCTGTGGGGCCGGAGTCTTTTGCAAGAACTCCAGAGCTTTCAGCAAGAATTCCTCAGGGTGCAACCCATAGAGTCCGCCCACCGCGTTGCTGGTGTTCCAAGGTGCAACCCGGTCAGACCAAGAACAACAGCCAGCTCGATACGCGGGAGGGGCGCCATGCCCATCACCGGTTCTGTCTTTGCCTGTCGCGCGCCTGCACCTGGCCGCGTCACTTCCTTCACGGCCCGGCCTGCAGCGCCTGCCCGTGGCCTCGCGCCGTCACCGGTCGGACCGGTGCAACCGCATCGCCTGCTTTCTGTACAATCCGCGCCCTCGCGCGCCGGCCACTCCCTGCCGCTTCTTCATGCGTGCGTGTGCTCAATTTCAGTTACTGCCGACGAGCTTCGTCGCCAGCCCCGTATTGTGCGGCTGGGGAGAATTCGTCGGGAGCGGGGCGCCCACTTCGGCGCCTGAAGGATGACCGGGCCTGGCCCGGGAAACGGCCCGCACCTCGCTTACCGGCGAAGGCGGGACGGAAGTCGCCGTGGTGAGACGGCGGCTGCAGGAAGACGCCAGCAAGGACGAGGGCGTGCCTGCGTCGGGATGCGTAGCGGTTCGGTGCCTGTTTGGCATCACGCGCAACCCGGTTTGCCTGTGAGCAAGCGCTAACCGGCCGGCGTCAACCATGCCGGCTGCCAGTCAAGGGTTCGCGATACCCCGCGAGCCTGGATAAAAACAAGCTGTAGGGGAGTCCCCATGAGCGTCAACACGCCAACACTGATCACCTTCGTGATCTACATCGCGGCCATGGTTCTGATCGGCTTGGCCGCCTATCGTTCGACCAACAACTTCTCCGACTACATCCTCGGTGGCCGCAGCCTCGGCAGCTTCGTCACTGCGCTGTCGGCTGGTGCCTCGGACATGAGCGGCTGGCTGCTGATGGGCCTGCCGGGCGCCATCTACCTGTCGGGCATCTCGGAAAGCTGGATCGCCATCGGCCTGATCTGCGGCGCCTACCTGAACTGGCTGTTCGTCGCCGGCCGCCTGCGCGTGCACACCGAGCACAACGGCAACGCCCTGACGCTCCCGGACTACTTCAGCACCCGCTTCGAGGACAACAGCCGCATCCTGCGGGTGATCTCCGCGCTGGTGATCCTGGTGTTCTTCACCATCTACTGCGCCTCTGGCATCGTCGCTGGCGCCCGCCTGTTCGAAAGCACCTTCGGCATGTCCTACGAGACCGCGCTGTGGGCCGGTGCTGCCGCGACCATCGCCTACACCTTCGTCGGCGGTTTCCTGGCGGTGAGCTGGACCGACACCGTGCAGGCCTCGCTGATGATCTTCGCGCTGATCCTCACCCCGGTGATCGTGCTGTTCGCCACCGGTGGCGTGGAACCGACCTTCGCCGCCATCGAGCTGAAGGACGCCGCCAACTTCGACATGTTCAAGGGCGCTTCCTTCGTCGGCGTGCTGTCGCTGATGGCCTGGGGCCTGGGCTACTTCGGCCAGCCGCACATCCTGGCGCGCTTCATGGCCGCTGATTCGGTGAAGTCGATCCCGGCTGCCCGCCGCATCTCCATGACCTGGATGATCCTCTGCCTGGGCGGCGCCGTCGCCGTGGGCTTCTTCGGCATCGCCTACTTCCAGGCGCATCCGGAACAGGCTGGCGCGGTGGGCGAGAACCACGAGCGCATCTTCATCGAACTGGCGAAGATCCTCTTCAACCCGTGGATCGCCGGCGTGCTGCTGTCCGCCATCCTCGCCGCGGTAATGAGCACCCTGAGCTGCCAGCTGCTGGTGTGCTCCTCGGCGCTGACCGAAGACTTCTACAAGGCCTTCCTGCGCAAGAACGCCAGCCAGCTTGAGCTCGTCTGGGTCGGTCGCGCCATGGTGCTGCTGGTGGCGCTGGTGTCCATCGCCCTGGCTGCCAACCCGGAAAACCGCGTCCTCGGCCTGGTGTCCTACGCCTGGGCCGGCTTCGGTGCTGCCTTCGGTCCGCTGGTGCTGTTCTCCGTGCTGTGGAAGGGCATGACCCGCAACGGCGCGCTGGCCGGCATCATCGTCGGTGCGGTCACCGTGATCGTCTGGAAGCAGTTCGGCTGGCTCGGCCTGTACGAGATCATTCCGGGCTTCATCCTCTCCAGCCTCTCCATCGTGGTGTTCAGCCTGATCGGCTCGGCACCGTCGAAGGCGATGATCCAGCGCTTCGAGGAAGCCGAGGCGGAATACGCCGAGGCCACTCAGCCGGCCGGCACTGCCGTGACCAGCCGCTGATCCTGCGCTGAATGAAAAAGGCCGCGCTCCCGCAAGGGGCGCGGCCTTTTTCATTGGGGCTCTTTGTAGGAGCGAGCTTGCTCGTGAATTCGCCCGACACCCATGGCATCAAGGGGGGTGCGAGCAAGCTCGCTCCTACAGGTCTTCGCTCCTACGCTATTCGGTGAGTCCGGCGTGTGGCGATTAATGCGAGGTGTGCCCGCCACTCATCGCCGCCGCATAGCGCCAGCAGGCGAACAGGCACAGCAGCAGGCCGACCACTGCCAGCGCGCCGCCGACATAGCCGATCCATTCCAGCCCCATGCCCACCGCCACGCGGCTGCCCAGCAGCGCACCGCCGCCGATACCGACGTTGTACAGGCCGGAGAACATCGCCATCGCAACGTCGGTGGCATCGTGGGCCAGTTGCAGCACCTTGGCCTGCAGCGCCAGGCCGAAGCAGAGGATCGCCGCGCCCCAGAACAGGCTCAGGCCCAGCAGCGCCGTGGGCGAGTGCGCCAGCGGCATCAGCAGCAGGAGCGAGCCGCCAAGCACGGCGATGGCCAGGCACGGGAAGGCGCGCGGAAAGCGTTCGCTGTAGCGGCTGAAGAGGATCGAACCGAACATTCCGGCGCCGCCGAACAGCAGCAGGAGCAGGGTGGTCTGCTGGCTGTCCAGCGCGGCGATCTCCCGCGCGAACGGTTCGATGTAGCTGTAGGCGGTGAACTGCGCGGTGATCACCAGCACGGTGAGCACATACATCGACACCAGCGCCGGGCGGCGCAGCAGCAGCGGCAGGCTGCGCAGCGAACCGGAGTTCTGGCTCGGCAGCAGCGGTAGCGCGCGGGCCAGCCAGAGCACGACGAGTACCGAAACGCCGGCAATTGCCAGGAAGGTGGTGCGCCAGCCCATCGCTTCACCCAGCACGCGGCCCAGTGGAATGCCCAGCACCATCGCCAGGATGGTCCCGGTGGCCAGCAGGCCGAGGGCTTTCGCCTGCTGCCCCGGCGGCGCCACGCGCACGGCGAGCGAGGCGGTGATCGACCAGAACACCGCGTGGGCGAAGGCGATGCCGAAGCGGCTGATCATCAGCACCGTGAAGTTCCAGGCGAAGCCGGAGAGCACGTGGCTGACGATGAACAGGCAGAAGATCACCACCAGCAGGCGGCGGCGTTCCATGTTGCGGGTCAGCTGCATCAGCGGCAGCGAGGCCAGCGACACGACCCAGGCGTAGAGCGTGAGCATCAGCCCGGTCTGTTCCGGGCGCATGTCGAAGCTGCGGCCGATGTCGCTGAGCAGGCCCACCGGGACGAACTCGGTGGTGTTGAAAATGAAGGCGGCGATGGCCAGGGCGATGACGTTCAGCCAACTGCCGGTACGGGTGTCTTGCGCGGTTGTCATGGGAATCCTGAGGTGAGAGGGGGCTCAGGCCGTGCCTTGGGATCACGCAGGGGCGTGTCGCGGGCAAAGAAGAATTGTTGTTGCGGCGGAGTGCAATTCTAACCACGCATCCCGCTCCGCGCACGGCAAAGGGACGCCTGCGCGGGCGCAGCGGCAGGCTCAGGCGGCGTTGTCGATCAGCGGATCAGCCGCCTGCGCCGCTTCCTCGGCCAGCCAGTCGAGGAACGCGCGCACTGGCGGATGGCGCTCGCGCCCTGGCACGCACAGTGCGGTATAGCGGGCACCGGGCACGTTGATCTCCGGGCGATACGGCACCAGCAGGCCCTTCTCCACACACTCGGATACCAGCAGCGAGCTGGCCAGTACCAGGCCCTGGCCGGCGATCGCCGCCTGCAGGGCGTAGAACTCCTCGTCGTACTCGCGTTGCACGGCGCAGGTCAGCAGGCATTCCTCGCCGGCCATCTGGCACCAGGCCTTCCAGCCGCGTTCGTAGAGCTCGGAATTGTGCCAGCGCACGCTGATCATCTCCGGTACTTCCACGTCGGCGCTGGCCACCAGCGCTGGCGCGCCATACACGGCGAAGCGTTCGGCCAGAAGGAACTGGCTGTGCATGCGCGGGTAGTCGTTGAAACCGTAACGAATCGCCAGGTCGACGCTGGCGTCCTGCTGCAGGTCGAGCAGTTCGCACTGGCTGTCCAGGCGCAGGCGGATATGCGGATGGCGCGCGTAGAAACGGCCCAGGCGCGGCACCAGCCAGAGCGCAGCGAACGCGGGGGTGGTGGAGATCGTCAGGCTGCTGGCGCTGCGCTGCGGGCGCAGGCTGTCCACCGACTGCGAGACCTCCAGCAGCGCACCGTGCAGGCTGCGGAACAAGCGTTCGCCGGCCTCGGTCAGGCGCACCTGGCGTGGCAGGCGCTCGAACAGCGGCAGGCCCAGCCATTCCTCCAGCGCGCGGACCTGGTGGGAAACCGCCGTGGGCGTCACCGCCAGTTCCTCGGCGGCGGCCTTGAAGCTCAGCTGGCGCGCAGCGGATTCGAAGGTGCGCAGGGCGGGAAGCGGCAGGTTGGCGAACATTCGGTGCTCCATGGATGAGTTGAATTCATCTGGAGGGAAATTCCCTCAGTTGTCCGTCTTTCCACCTGGAAATAGCTTAGGCAGCAATTGGAGGCCAATCAGGACCTTCGCAGTGTACACCTCAAGCAAGGAAAGACAGATGAACAGAGTTCTTGCCATTCACGCCAGCCCCCGCGCCGATCGCTCCCATTCCCGCCGCCTGGTGGAGGGTTTTCTCGCCGCGCTGCCGCAAGCCGAGATCACCCGCCGTGAAGTTGGCCGCGCGAACCTGCCGCATGTCAGCGAAGGATTCATTGCTGCCGCCTTCCACCCGCTGGGTGAACAACGCCCCGCCGAGTTGCAGGCCGAGTTGGCACTGAGCGATGAATTGGTCGACGAACTGCTCGCCCACGATCTGCTGGTGATTTCTGCGCCGATGTACAACTTCAGCGTACCCAGCGGGCTGAAGGCATGGGTCGACCAGATCGTCCGTGTCGGCCGCACGGTCGATCTGCTCGTGAAAGATGGCGAGGCGGAATACAAACCGCTGGTCACGGGGCGAAAGGCGTTGATCATCACCAGCCGTGGTGGTGCAGGCATGGGGCCAGGCGGCGCACTCGAATGGATGAATCATGCCGACGTCTGGCTGCGTGTGGCCCTGGGCTTCATCGGCATCCACGATGTGCAGGTGATCGCCGCCGAAGGCGAGGAGGGCAATCCCGAAGCCTTCCGCGCGTCCTATCAACAGGCTGAAAAGGCCCTGGCCGATCTCGCCGAGAGCGAGTGGGCGCGTGCGTGATGGCCTGGGCCATGCTGATGGTGGCCGCGGTGTTCGAGGTGATGTTCGCGGTGTCGATGAAGTACGCCGAGGGCTTCACCCGGCCGCTGCCCACCGTGGTGACGGTATTCGCGGTGATCGGCGGGATCTTCTTCCTCACCCTGGCGATGCGTCAGTTGCCGGTGAGCATCGCCTACCCGGTCTGGACCGCCATTGGCACGCTGGGCACGGTGTTCTTCGGCTTCCTGCTGCTGGGCGAGGCGCTGACCCTGACCAAGCTGGCGTCGGTCGCCCTGATCATCGCCGGTGTGGCCGGGCTGCGGGCCTGATCGCTTGGTGTTAAGGTGCCGCGCATTCCCCGCACGACGACACCGACATGACCGACAAACCGAAGAATCCGCTGCACGGCGTGACCCTGGAAGCCATCCTCAACCAGCTGGTGGCGCAGTACGGCTGGGACGGGCTGGCCAAGCGCATCGACGTGCGCTGCTTCAAGAATGACCCGAGCATCAAGTCCAGCCTGACCTTCCTGCGTCGCACGCCGTGGGCGCGGGAGCAGGTCGAAGCGTTGTATGTGAAGAGCGTGCAGGGCAAGTAACAGAGCGGCTCTTCGTAGGAGCGAGCTTGCTCGCGAACCTGGCCAGTTGCCCATGGCATGAAGCGGTTCGCGAGCAAGCTCGCTCCTACAGGTTCAGGCATCTGGGCTATCCCCTCACCCCAGCCCTCTCCCCAGGGAGAGGGAGCCGTTCGGTACCCTGGATACAAACCGAGTCAGCCGGACAGCGCAGCAATGCCAGAGCACTCGGGACAGTCATCTCTCCCTCTGAGCGTGGCGCGCAGCCAGGGCTAGGGTGAGGGGCGAAGCGGTTCCATGCAGCAGCGCCTACCGCCAACTCACCCGCAGATTATCCAGGCGCTCCTGGCAGCCGGTGCTGATCCCCGGCTCCAGGTAGCTGGTCAGCAGCGGCGCCATGCCCTTGAGCACCTGCACCGGCAGCGCCGAGGTGAACTTGAAGTTGTCCGACTCGCTGCCGGCCACGTAGGCGGTCAGCGTGCCGAAGTGGCGCGGACCGATATAGAAGACGAAGGTCGCCGTGCGGTTCATCGCCTTCGAGCTCTTCACCCAGCCACTGCGGGTGACGCTTTCGATGCGGTTATCACCCGTGCCGGTCTTGCCGCCCATCACCAGCGCATTGCCATCGGCCAGCTTGAAGGTGCCGGACAAGCGCCGCGCAGTGCCCGCGTCGACTACCTGCGACAACGCGGTACGCAGTGCCTGGGCGACCTCCGAACGCATCACCTGGCGGCCATTGCCGGACTCCGGGCCAAGGGTGACTTCGTAGGGCGTGGCGGCGGCGAAGTGCAGGCTGTCGATGCGCAGGGTCGGCAGGCGCACACCGTCGTTGAGGATGATCCCCATCAGCTCCGCCAGCGCCGCCGGGCGGTCGCCGGAACTACCCAGTGCGGTGGCCAGTGACGGCACCAGGTGATCGAACGGATAACCCAGGCGCTTCCACTGTTCGTGCAGGTCGAGGAAGGCCTCGACCTCCAGCATGATGCGGATGCGTTTATCGCGGGCGTACTTGTGCCGCGACTTGAACAGCCAGCCGTAGACTTCCTTGCGCTCGGCAC
The DNA here is from genome assembly GCF_029840045.1 of Pseudomonas sp. GD03903. NCBI lineage: Bacteria > Pseudomonadati > Pseudomonadota > Gammaproteobacteria > Pseudomonadales > Pseudomonadaceae > Pseudomonas > Pseudomonas sp. GD03903. The sequence goes on from NZ_JAOCBT010000002.1 coordinate 58,983, forward strand.
TGCTGGCGGCCACGGCATCGGCGAAGGTCGCCGCCGGCTGGCGCTGCAGGTAGCCCAGCAGCCACAGTTCCAGCGGGTGCACGCGGGCGACATAGCCCTGGTCATTGAGGTCGAAGGCGCCCGGTCCGTAGCGCGTATACAGATCCTCGATGCGCTTGTCGGTGAGCTTGTCGCCGGCGTACTTGCCCTGCTTCAGGCGATCCTGGAGGAAGGCGGCGAAGGTCGGGATATCGGCCTGCGGTTGCAGGTAGCGGTGGATCGCCGCCAGGCGCACCGGCCAGGCGCGCAGGCCATCGAGGAAGGTGGTGAGGCGCTCGTCGTTGTCCTTGCCCTTGTACTTCTGCCAGAAGCGCAGCAGGTAGACCTGGCTCTCCTTGTCGACGAAGCGGTCGAGGTAGTCCTGCCGGCGCGGGTCCTTGTCGTCGGCCAGCACGGCTACCTTGCTGCCCTCGTTGGCGTAGATGTCATGGCGCACCAGGTCGCGCAGCAGGCGCACGAAGGGCAGGTTGATCGATTCGCGCAGCGCGTCCTGCAGGGTCGGGATGCGGCCGTTGTCCTCCTTGCGGAAGTTGCTGAAGGTATGCACGCCGCCGCCGGTGAAGAAGCTTTCATAGGGGCTGGCGGAATACTTGCGCTGCAGCGCGGCGGCGAGCATGTCCGGCAGGTTGCGGTCCTTGGCGGCGATCAGGTAGTCGATGGACCAGCGGCTGAGAATGTCCAGCGGTTCGATATCCACCTTCTTCAGTTCGGCGGCGCTCATCGCTGCGTATTGGTCGTGAAGGTCGGCGATGGTTTCCAGGTAGGTGGAGAGCACCCGCAGCTTGGCGGTGGAGCCCAGTTCCAGCTTGCTGCCTTCGTTGATGTCGAAGGGCTGCTCGGTGCTGTCGGTCTGCACGCGCACACGGTTGCCACTCGGGGTGCGTTCGAACAGGGTGAAGCTGTAGCGCACGTCCCTGGTCTTGTCCCTGGACAGCAGGTGCTCGCCGAACAGACCGATCTGCTCGGCGAAGTCCGGGTCGGACAGGTGCCGCAGGTAGCCGGTGACCTGCTCCTGCAACTCATGCTGCAGGGTGGTGGTGAAGCTCATGTCGAAGCGGTCGAGGTCGTACAGCGGCACGTCGAGCATGCCGGCCAGGCGGGTGCGCGCAAGACCGATGCCCTTGTTGTTTTCCAGCGGGGTAAAGCTCGGCTCGCTGCGCGGATCGCGGAACGCCAGCTTCTGCTTGAGCGCCGCATCGCGTAGTTCCGGGGCGATCACGTTGTTCTGCGCGAGCAGGCGCAGGTAGCTGTCGGTCAGCACGGCGAGCTGGTCGCGACCACGGGCGAGGTACCAGGAAGGTCGGCGGTGGGCAATCATCAGCGACACCACCTGACGCAACGCCTTGCCCTGCGCGGCCAGCTCCGCGCCGGAGGCGGGGGGAGCATTGAGCAGCTTGTTGACCTGCTGGTAGTCGGCGCCGTACCAGATCCACAGGCCGTCGGGCAGGCCGCTGACTTCGCCGTAGCCCGGTTGCGCCGAGAGCGGCACCGAGTTGAGGTAGGTGAGGGCGACGTTGCGCCGTGCGGCCATGTTCTCCGCACCGTTCTGGTAGGTGCGTACGCTCGCCGATGCCATCTGCCGCAGCTTGTCGGTAATGGAGTTGGTGCGGCCATCTTCGGAGTGGCGGTATTTCTCGATCTGCGTGGCCAGGGTGCTGCCGCCGGGGGCGTGGTTGCCCAGGCCGACCAGCTTGCCCACCTGCGCCACCGAGGCCTGGGTGAAGCGACTCCAGTCGATGGCCGGGTTCAGGTAGGGGCGGTCGGGATCGAGCAGATCGCGGTTCTCGATGAACAGCAGGCTGTTGACGATGGCCGGCGAGATGCTCTCGAAGTTGGCGTATAGACGCTGCGGATAGCGGAAGTTGTAGATCGGCAGGCCGCGGCAGTCGGCGATGTCGACGCCGGCCTGGGCCTTCTCCGGGTAGGGCGGGAACATGCCGTGGCCGGTGTACTGCAGCAGCGGATCGGAGAAGCGCGCCTGGCTCAGGGTGACGAAGTTGCGCTCGTGCAGGCGGCTCAGGAAGGTCGGCAACTGCTGATAGCCCAGACGCCGGTCGAAGGGGCCGCCTTGTGGATACACCACATCGTCGCTGCTGCCCTGTTCCAGGCTCCAGGTCAGGCCGCTGGCGTAGCGTGCCAGCTCGCGCGCCTGCAGCTTGGAGGTGCGCGCTTCGTAAAGCAGCGCAGCGCCCATCGCGGCAAGCAGCGGCAGGAGAAAGAGAAACAGGATCAGGAAGCGGTGATGGTGGACTTTCTGCGGGGAAATACCGGGCCCCAGACGTCCCGGTTGACCTGCTGCTTGCGTACCGGAATGCTTCGAGTTGCCCATCTTCACGCCCTGCCCATGCTCAACGGCGAGGTTCTGTTGGCGTCTCGAGGTAGGCCGTGGTTCTGCGCAAAGGTGGCGACGTCGCAGACACGGCGAAACGCCAACAGGCCCTCAGGTCAGCGGACTCCGCCCACGTGATGGCCGACGCCCCTCCCGGCGCCGCGAAAGCCCCGTCCCAGCGGCTTTCCTATTCTCCAGCGTAGTCGGCGGCGGAAAATCTGCGCGCCGCAAGGCACCGTTGATGACTCGCCGGATTGATTTGCCGACGGCCAGCAGGTGCAATGTACTGACTTCGACAGGAACCCTCGCCCATGCGTTCGCATTTTCTGCCCTTCGCCTTGCCGCTGGCTGCTCTGCTGCTGACCGAGAGCGCTCACGCGGCGCCCATGCCGTTCTACCGTTGGCAGAGCAAGCTCGACGGCGCCTATACCTGCCAGCAGACGTCGCCGGGCGAGGGATGGCAGAAGATCGGCGGACCATTCCGCGATGCCGGTTGCCGTGAGATGCTGCCGCAGACCCCACCGCCCAAGGGCCTGGCGCTACCCAAGGCGTTCAGGACGCCGTAGCCCGGCACCTGCGCAGGAGCGGATTCATCCGCGATCGCTTCGCCCAACTCACGGATATCGCCATGACCGACCACGACGCCCGAATCCGCCAGAGCTGGCAGACCAACGCCGAAGCCTGGACCCGCACCGTGCGCGAGCAGCGCATCGAGAGCCGAAGGCTGGTTACTGATGCGGCTATCCTCAGCGCCATCGCCGAGGGCCCGGCGCAGCGTGTGCTGGATATCGGTTGCGGCGAAGGCTGGCTCTGTCGTGCACTGGCCGAGAACGGCAGCGAGTGTGTCGGCGTGGATGCCTCCGCGCCGCTGATCGAAGCCGCGCAGGTGGCTGGTGGCGGGCGCTTCGAGGTGATGGATTACGCGACGCTGGTCGATCAGGGCCAGACGCTCGGTCAGTTCGATACGCTGGTGTGCAACTTTGCCCTGCTCGACGACTACATCGCGCCATTGCTCGGTGCACTTCGTGAGCGCCTCAACCCCGGCGGACGCCTGCTGATCCAGACCGTGCACCCCTGGGCAGCCTGCGGTGACGAGCCCTATGCGGACGGCTGGCGGCTGGAAACCTTCGCTGCCTTCGGTGCTGAGTTCCGCGCGCCGATGCCCTGGTTCTTCCGCACCCTGGAGTCCTGGCTGGCGCTGCTGGCCGCCAGCGGCTGGCGTCTGCGGCAGTTGCGCGAGCCGCGCCATCCGGTCACTGCCCAGCCCTGCTCGCTGCTTCTGGAGTTGCAGCCGCTGACAGGCTGAAGCGCTCTGCACCGGCCCTGTTGGCGTGGGCGGATGTGGCGATACGCCGCTATTCCTTTGGTCACATTGCACCTTGGTGGTGCAGACGTTTCCCACAGACTTGTGTAACACTCGCCCGCGACCTCAGCCGTGGTCCTCCCGCAATGCCCACGTCCGCTTCACAAGAGCGGGCAGCCTCTTCCGGTGTGCCGTCCTGGAACTGCCAGACACTTCTCCCTCCGTGCCGACCGGCGCGGTGGCGAAGCCTTTCCGGTGGTTCCGCACCCTGACTGCACTCAGAGTCCGCAGCTGATTACTCCCAAGAACAAAATGAGGTTGCATCAGCATGTCGTCCCACGATCTCCAAAGGGATCTCAACGAGCGGCACATCCGTCTCATGGCCCTCGGCGCCTGCATCGGCGTCGGCCTGTTCCTCGGCTCCGCCAAGGCCATCCAGATGGCCGGTCCGGCCATCATGCTCTCCTACATCATCGGCGGTCTCGCCATCCTGGTGATCATGCGCGCCCTCGGCGAGATGGCCGTGCACAATCCCGTGGCCGGCTCCTTTGCCCGCTACGCGCAGGACTACCTGGGCCCGCTGGCCGGTTACCTGACCGGCTGGAACTATTGGTTCCTCTGGCTGGTGACCTGTGTCGCGGAGATCACCGCGGTGGCCATCTACATGGGCATCTGGTTCCCCGACGTGCCGCGCTGGATCTGGGCGCTGGCCGCACTGGCGAGCATGGGCACCATCAACCTCATCGCCGTGCGTGCCTTCGGCGAGTTCGAGTTCTGGTTCGCCCTGATCAAGATCGTCACCATCGTCGCCATGATCCTGGCCGGCGCCGGCATGATCCTCTTCGGCCTGGGCAACGGTGGCATCGCCACCGGCATCTCCAACATCTGGAGCAACGGCGGCTTCATGCCCCACGGCATCACCGGCGTGCTGATGTCGCTGCAGATGGTGATGTTCGCCTACCTGGGCGTGGAAATGATCGGCCTCACTGCCGGTGAAGCGAGAAACCCGCAGAAGACCATCCCCGGCGCGATCAACTCGGTGTTCTGGCGCATTCTGCTGTTCTACGTGGGCGCGCTGTTCGTGATCATGTCGATCTACCCGTGGAACGAGATCGGCACCCAGGGCAGCCCCTTCGTGATGACCTTCGAGCGCATGGGCATCAAGACCGCCGCCGGCATCATCAACTTCGTGGTGATCACCGCCGCGCTGTCGTCCTGCAACGGTGGCATCTTCAGCACCGGTCGCATGCTCTACAGCCTCGCCCAGCATGGCCAGGCTCCCGCGGTGTTCGCCAGGACCTCCAGCGGCGGCGTGCCGCGCAATGCGCTGCTGCTGTCGATCTTCGCGCTGCTGCTGGGGGTATTGCTGAACTACCTGGTGCCCGAGAAGGTGTTCACCTGGGTGACCTCCATCGCCACCTTCGGGGCGATCTGGACCTGGGCGATGATCCTGCTGGCGCAACTGAAATTCCGCCGCGGCCTCTCCGCCGCCGAAGCCGGCAAGCTGCAGTTCAGGATGTGGCTGTACCCGATCAGTTCCTACCTCGCCATGGCCTTCCTGGTGCTGGTGGTGGTGCTGATGGCGTTCTTCGAGGACACCCGCATTGCGCTGTACATCGGCCCGGCCTTCCTGGTGCTGCTGACGGTGCTGTACTACGCGCTGAACCTGGCTCCCAAGGAGCAGGGCAGCGTTGCCAGCCGTGCCTGACGGGCGGTTGAGCGAATGAAAAAGGGCCTCTTCGGAGGCCCTTTTTCTTTTCATGCCGGGTCAAGTGGTGGGCAGGCTGCCGGCCATGCGCGTGAGGCTGCGGTCGAGTTCGGTGATTTCCAGTTGCAGGCCGATGGAGCGCTTTTCGATGAGCGCGGCGAGGGTCTGTTCGGCGCTGGCGAACAGCGTGTCGACGATGCGCTGGCGCAGTTCCTCGGGGCGACCGGGGGCGATGCGGATCTGGATGTTGATGAAGGCTTCGCCCTGGGTGTCGGTGCCGACGTGGTACTGGTCGATGGCACGGGCGAAGGTGCGCAGGCCGTTGCTGGGGAACACGCCGAGGTCTTGTGCTGCCTTGTGGAGTTTTGCAGGCAGTGCCAGAGGCAGCAGGTCGTCGGTGAGGTTGGCGGTGTAGTCGATGGCGATGTGGGGCATGGGCTTTTTGTCCTAGGCTCGGTGTGACCATCCTAGGAGGGCGTAACTGAGCAGGACATACGAGTGATCACTTAGTTGGAGCTAGGTGATGCTGCGCCGCGTCGGCGTGTTCGGATGGTTCGTGTTTCGCCTCTCGGCGAGTCCCTTTTGGCAAACGCCCCAAAAGGAACCAAAAAGTCTTGCCCCTCCATCCGGTTTTTCGCTTAGGCGAAAAATTCCCTCGTTGAAGCGGAGTTTCACGGGCACGCTGCGACGGGCCATCCCTGGCCCATCGCAGCTCTCGCGGCATCCATGCCGCTCAACCCCTGAAACTCCGCTTCAACGAGGCCTCCTGAAAGGGGCATTCCGGAGCGTGCGGATGTTTCTCTGGAAATCCTTTAAAGCCAGAGCCAGCGCGAGGGGATGCTTTTATGTAGGAGCGAGCTTGCTCGCGAACGGACTCCGTTGCGGAATCGGGTTCGCGAGCAAGCTCGCTCCTACAGATGGGATTGGAGGCGTGTCAGGTGGGCAGCAACGGCGGCATCGGGCAATCCAGGATGTCGGCCACTGCACGCATCAGCTCCGCTTCGCCGGCGGTGATGCGTCCGTCGTGCTCGATGCAGCGCGCCAGCGCCTTGAGCAGTTGCGGTTTCTGCAGCGGGCGCAGTTGCTCCAGTTGTTTCAGCGCGTTTTCCAGATCACGCAGGTTGGCGGCAGCCGGCAATGGGCGGGGCGGGAAGGGCAGGCCGCTCCAGGCATCGGCGAACGCCTGCTCGGTCTGCAGGTCGCTGGTTTCACCAACACGCGCAAGAAAGGCCAGCAGCGTTGCACAGGCATCGGCCAGGTCCGCCAGCGCGACGTTGCCGAGCTTGCCGCTGCCCGGCCGCAGGTTGCGCTCGATGATGCGCAGCAGCGTCCATTCCAGCAGTTTCACCTTGCCGTCGAGCTTGATCAGCAGCGCCATGTTCTCGCGCAGGGCCAGGAAACCCTTGGTGTCCAGTTGCTTCAGCGCCGGCATGGCCAGGTCGAGCAGTGGCAGGCGCTGGCCGGGGTCCAGGTGCTGGAGCGACTCCTCCAGCAGGTCCAGTTGCAGCGCCAGGCTGAGGTTCAGGCGCTGCTTGACCGCCTCCAGCTGGCGCGCGCGCAGGCCGGGTTCGCTGTCCAGCAGCAGGCCGTAGACCAGGGCCTCGGCGCCTTCGCTGTCGTGGGCGGCGCGCTGCAGGCGCTCGTCCAGGCGTTGCAGGGTGCTGCGGGCTTCCTGCAGGTGCGCGACGGTCGGTGCGCCCACGGAAGCTACTGCCACCTCCACGGCGCTGGGCTGGTAAGGCTGGCCGGTGACGGCGGCAGTCCAGGCCTCCTTGTTCATCAGCGGCACATCCAGGCGTGGCTCGAATTTCGGGTAGCGACCGTCCCAGCCCGGATCGACGCGGCGGATGCGGTCCTTCAGCGGCGGGTGGGTGTCGAACCAGCTGCTGCCCACGCCATCGCCGAAGTACATATGGCTGAACTCGGCGGCGCGCGGCGCGCTGAGCAGCGCCCCCAACGGGTTGCCACCGATCTTCTTGAGTGCACCGGCGATGGTCGAGGGATCACGGGTGAACTGCACCGCGGAGGCGTCGGCCAGGTACTCGCGCTGGCGGCTGACCGAAGCCTTGATCAGTTGGCCGAAAAAGGTCCCGACATAGCCCAGCACGTAGAGCACCACGCCGGCGCCGATCACCAGCAGTACCACACTGCCGCCGCCGTTCTTGTCGTTGCTGCTGCTGCGGGTGCTGATGCGCACCCCGCTGCTGGTTTCGCTCCAGCCGCGCAGCAGCATCCCGCCGATCAGTCCGAGCAGGAGCATGCCGTGGAGCAGGGCGGTCAGGCGCGTGTTGAGCAGCATGTCGCCGTGATGGATATGGCTGAATTCGTGGGCAATCACGCCCTGCAGTTCGTTGCGCTCGAGCTGCTCGATGGCGCCGCGGGTAATGCCGATCACCGCGTCGCGGGGTGTCAGGCCGGCGGCGAAGGCGTTGATCGAGGCGTCTTCCAGCACGTACACCGGCGGTACCGGCGAGCCGGAGGCCAGGGCCATTTCCTCGACGACGTTGAGCAGGCGGCGCTCGTCGGCGTTGCCGGCGCTGAGGTTGAGCAGGCGGCCGCCCAGGCTCTCGGCCACCACCTTGCCGCCCGCACTCAACTGCACCTGCTTGTACAGCGCGCCGAGGACCACCACGCCGACGATCACCGCGGCCACCGACAAGTACAGCTCCGGATCGGGTAGCGAGGCGCGCGAGGTCAGGTGCAGCGCCGGCTCACCCAGGTGACGCCAGAGCCAGCCCAGGGCGAAGCTGGTGATGGTCACCAGGCAGACCACAGCGATGGTCAGCAGCAGGACTAGGCGCCCGGTCTGCTTGCGGGCGCGGTCCTGATGTTCGAAGAAGTTCATCGCGCGTCCTGCGCCGGGTTTTTAGAAAGCGACTTTCGGCGCGGCCTGGATTTCCTTGCTGTCTTCGAACTCCAGAAGGCTGGCGTCCTTGCTGTGGCCGTAGGTGGTGGCGAGGAAGTTGGCGGGGAACGACTGGCGGTAGGTGTTGTATTCCATCACCGCGTCGTTGTACGCCTGGCGGGCGAAGGCCACCTTGTTCTCGGTGCTCGACAGCTCCTCGCTGACTTGCTGCAGGTTCTGCGAGGCCTTGAGGTCCGGGTAGGCCTCCAGGGTCACGTTCAGGCGCCCCATCGCGCCGCCCAGGGCGTTCTCGGCGGCGGCCAGTTGGGCCATGCGGCCGGCGTCGCCGGGTTGCTCGGAAGCGGCTTTCAGACCGGCCACCGCAGCGTTGCGCGCAGCGATGACCGCTTCCAGGGTCTCGCGCTCGTGCTTGAGGTAGGCCTTGGCGGTTTCCACCAGGTTGGGGATCAGGTCGTAGCGGCGTTTGAGCTGCACTTCGATCTGCGCGAAGGCGTTCTGGTAGCGGTTGCGCAGCGCCACGAGGCGGTTGAACACGCTGATCAGCAGGAAGATGACGCCAGCGATGATGGCGAGGGTGATGATCGAGGAGACGCTCATGGGATGTCCTTATCGGCAGGCGATCGAGCGTCGATAATAGCGGAAAGCCAATGAAACGGGTCGCCTCGTTGCAGGGGGCGGGAGACTGCCCGCAGTTGTAGGAGCGAGCTGGCTCGCGAACCCGCCTGGTACCTCGGCATCAAGCGGTTCGCGAGCCAGCTCGCTCCTACAGGTATCGCCCAGCTTCAGGTCTGCTGGTAGCAGCGCTCCGGATCAGCGGTTCAGGTACTCGGCGACGGACACCACGTCGGCGTAAGCGAACGCCAGGGAGGCCATGTAGGCCGCGTGTACCTGGGCTGCCGGCACCTTCACGCCGTTGAATTCCAGGTCCAGGGTGGCGCAGGCATCATGCAGCACGGTCACCGGGTAGCCGAAGTCGGCGGCGGCGCGCACCGCGCCATCCACGCACATGTGGCTCATGTGTCCGACCACCACCAGCGATTCCACGCCGTGCTGGTCGAGGATGGCCTTCAGATCGGTGTCGCGGAAGGCGTTGACGAAGTGCTTGAGCACCACCGGTTCGCCGGGCAGGCTGGCGACCTTGCCGTGGATCTTCGCCCCTTCGCTGCCGGGGGCGAAGAACGGCGCGTCGGCGCTGTCGAATTCATGGCGCACGTGCACCACCAGGTCAGCGCGCTCGCGGAACGCCGCCAGCACCTTGGCGGCCTGGTCGGCGGCGGCTTCGATGCCAACCAGCGGCCACTTGCCGGAAGGGAAGTAGTCGTTCTGGATATCCACTAGGATGAGCGCTTGCTTTGCCATGTCCAAATTCCTTTGTGAGTGGTGAGGAAGTGCAGCCAGTATGGTTCGCCGCGCGCCAGGCGGGGATCAGGCGGAACGACAATAACCGGGGGAAAACTGACAATGGTTGTGCAACGAAGCGTCGTCGAGATCGGGTTGCTGCTCTATCCCGGTGTGCAGACGGCGGCGCTGCATGGGCTCACCGACCTGTTCGCGGTGGCTGAACGCATCGCTGCCGAAGAGGCCGCCGGGCAATTGCCGGCGCTGCGGGTCAGCCATTGGTCCGGGGAGGCAGGCAGCGAACCTCATCGTGTCCTCGATACGCATCCCGGCGCTGACAGCCGCCTGGTCGCCGTGCTGGTGCCGCCGTCACTGTTCGGCCTGCCCGACGCGACGCCACTGCGCAACCTCACCGACTGGCTCGCCGCTCGCCATGGCGAGGGCGCCATCGTCGGCTCGGTTTGCATCGGCGGGCTGCTGGTGGCGGAGGCCGGGCTGCTCGATGGGCGCAGCGCCACCGCTCACTGGAGCGGTGCCGAGGCGTTTGCCCAGCGTTTCCCGAAGGTGCGCCTGGAACCCCACAAGCCGATGGTGGATGACGGCGACCTGATCACCTCTGCCGGGCTGATGGCCTGGTCCGAACTGGGCCTGCGCATCGTCGACCGTCTGCTCGGCCCGAGCATCGCCAACCGCACTGCGCGCTTCCTGGTGGTGGAGCACAGCGACAGCGCCCAGCAATGCGGCAGCAACTTCGCACCACTGCTGGGGCACGGCGACGCCGCGATCCTCAAGGTGCAGCACTGGCTGCAGGGCAACGGCGCGGTGGACGTCAGCCTCGCCGCCATGGCCGCCCAGGCCGGGCTGGAAGAGCGCACCTTCCTGCGCCGCTTCCGCGCCGCCACCAGGCTCAAGCCCACCGAGTACTGCCAGCACTTGCGGGTGGGCAAGGCGCGCGAGTTGCTGGAGTTCACCAACGGCACGGTGGACCACATCGCCTACACGGTGGGTTATCTCGATCCGGGCTCGTTCCGCAGCACCTTCCGCAAGATCACCGGGATGGCGCCGAGCGACTACCGCAAGCGCTTCGGGGCAAAGGCGGCGGAAGTGCCGGTCAAGAGCTGAGCGCTGCCGAGACCCTGATCCCAAACCGCCACGCTCGGGCTAATATACTTATTGAAAGACTTATATTGCCTGTCTCCTCAGCGAGGCAGTCATGAACCGGATCAACTGGACCCGAAAGGCCGTTAAGCAGCTCGGCAGGCTGAACAAGGCGGACCAGCCGGCCATCTACGATGCCGTACAGGCGCTGTCCCGGATGCCGGATGTCCGGAATGTGAAGAGGCTTTCCAATCACGCCTACGGCTATCGACTGCGGGTGGGTAATTACCGGGTGCTGTTCGATTGGGATGGAGGCATCCGCATCGTGAATATTGAAGAGGTCAGCAAGCGCGATGAGCACACGTACTAACGTGCAGATCATCAATGGGCCGGACGGCGTGCCGGCCTTCGTGGTCATTCCCTACGCGGAGTACATCGCCAACCACCCGAAGGAGGACCTGGTCCCCAATGAGGTGGTGGGTTTCATGATCAAGGAAGGGCTGACCGCCATCGGTGCCTGGCGCAGACACCTGGGCCTGACCCAGGCGGAAGTCGCCGAGCGCATCGGCATCAGTCAGTCCGCCTATGCCCAGCAGGAAGCTGCCACTCGGCCCCGCAAGCCCTCGCGGGAAAGGGTGGCCAAGGCGCTGGGGATTCACGCCGACCTGCTGGACCTCTGAGTATTGCCGGTCAGATCCACCGATCATTCTCCGCCGTCCGCTCGCCGCCCTGGTCGCCGGTATTCAGCACACCGCGGGGCTCGATCAGCATTACCTGCACTTCCTGCTCGGCGTACGGCTTGTGCTCAACGCCGCGTGGTACCACATACAGCTCGCCAGCCCGCAGCGTCAGCGGACCGTCGCGAAAGTCGATGCGCAGTTCGCCGTCGAGCACGATGAAGGTCTCGTCGGTGTCGGCGTGGCTGTGCCAGACGAAGTCGCCGTGCAGTTTCACCACCTTGAACTGGTAGTCGTTCATCTCGGCGATCACCCGCGGTTGCCAGGTTTCGGTAATGCGGCCGAGCTTGTCCTGCAGGTTGATCGATTGGCGTTGGGTCACGGTGTTTTCTCCTGGGGATCTTTCTCCCGAAACTACGGCGGCCCCGGCGGGCGGTCTTGCAGGAAATTGCGCTTCGATCGCCCCGGCATTGACCTCATCGGGTTGCCGCCCTCGCCCTTGACGCAGACAATCGGTCCTTGGTCCGTCAGAAAGGAGTGCCGTTCCATGGCGCAGAACATCTACGACAATCCCGAATTCTTCGCTGGCTACGCCCAGCTGCCGCGTTCGATGCACGGCCTGGATGGCGCGCCGGAGTGGGCCGCGCTGCGTTCGCTGCTGCCGCCGCTGGAGGGCCTCGACGTGGTCGATCTCGGTTGCGGCTACGGCTGGTTCAGCCGTTACGCCGCGGAGCAGGGCGCGCGCACGGTGAGCGGGCTGGACGTGTCGCAGAAGATGCTCGACCACGCACGGGCGAACACCGACGCCGCACAGGTGAGCTACTTCCATGCCGACCTCGACCAGCTCGAATTGCCCACCGCGGCCTTCGACCTTGCCTACAGCTCGCTGACCCTGCATTACCTCGCAGACCTGGCGCATTTCATGCGCAACGTGCACGACGCGCTGCGCCCCGGCGGCAGCCTGGTGTTCTCCATCGAACACCCGATCTACATGGCCTCGGTCAAGCCCGGCTGGGTCGTCGACGGCGATGGACGCCGCTGCTGGCCGGTGGACCATTACCAGGATGAAGGCGAACGCCGCACCGACTGGCTGGCCAAGGGCGTGCTCAAGCACCATCGCACCCTCGGCAGCATCCTGAATGCGGTTATCGGCGCGGGGCTGACGTTGCGTCACGTCGAGGACTGGGGCCCGAGCGCCGGACAGGTGCAGGCCAATCCGGCACTGGCCGAAGAGCGCGAGCGGCCGATGTTGCTGCTGGTCGCCGCGCAGCGCTGAGGAGCGAAAAGCGCGCGACTATGCTCAGAACATTGCGCCCGTTCCTCGCCGGAGACCGCCATGTCCACGCCCGCTCCCATCGCCCGCCCCAGCGTCATTCCCTGCCTGCGCTACCGTGATGCGCCCCAGGCCATCGACTGGTTGTGTACGACCTTCGGCTTCCAGCGGCAACTGGTGGTCGCCGATGACCACGGCGGTATCGCCCACGCGCAGCTGGCGCTGGCCGATGGCAGCGGCCTGGTAATGCTCGGCTCGCTGCACGACAACGAGTACGGCCGGCTGATGCGCCAGCCCGACGAGATCGGCGGCTGCACCCAGAGCATCTACGTGGTGGTGAAGGATGCCGAAGCGCTGTACCGCGCAGCGGTGGCAGGCGCTGCGCAGATCGTCATCGACATCAAGGACGAAGACTACGGCGGCCAGGGCTTCACCTGCCGCGACCCGGAAGGGCACATCTGGAGCTTCGGCACCTACGATCCGTGGCACTGAAGGCTACGTCCGCAACATCCTGCCCAAGCCCCGAGCTTGACGCTTTCCCACCGCAAATGTTGATATGCGCCCCGTTCCAGGTGCCTCACGCCGCCGTGCGTGAGGTGAAACGGGAAGCCGGTGCGTCGCCCTCGTGCGATCAGTCCGGCGCTGCCCCCGCAACGGTAAGCGAGCGGAGCATCCACTAGGCCACTGTGCGCAAGCATGGGAAGGCGGATGCCCCAGGACCCTCGCGAGCCCGGAGACCGGCCTGGAACCTGTTTGGCAAACCCGCGGTGGGCGGGCGTGAGCCGGTTCCCGGGGCGCGCTCGTTCCGGGTGTCGCTGCGCCGCCTGCGAAATCCCGATTTCGAGGCGATCACCTTGCATTCTCCTGCTTCCAACTCCCGGCGCGCGATGCGCTGGTCTCCCGTTCTCTCCCTCTGTGCCCTGAGCTCGCAGCTTGTGGCGGCTCCGCTTGATCTCGCGGACGAAATCGTCAGCGCGCCTTCCGTGGAGTCCACCACGGTGGCCGACATGGCCCGCTACGGCAGCAAGCTGGAAGTCATCGATCGCCAGCAGATCGAGCGCGCCGGCCCCAGCGCCGACATCACCCGCGTGCTGCAGATGTACGTGCCCGGCCTGTTCGTCGCGCCGAAGAACGGCCCGTTCGACTACGGCACCTACTCGCTGCTGGGCGGGCGCAACGACGACACGCTGATCCTGCTGGACGGCGTGCGCCTGAACAACCGCCTCTACGGCGGCATTTACATCGACACCCTGCCGACCACCGCAGTGGAGCGCATCGAGGTGCTCAAGGGCGGCCAGGGCCTGCTGTTCGGCACCCAGGCGGTGTCCGGGGTGATCAATATCGTCACCCGCAGCGCGCGTTCTCGCGAGGCGTCCGGCGAGGTCAACCTTGGCCTGGATACCTTCAAGGGCCGAAGCGGCGATGCCCGCGCGGAGAAGGTTGTGCACAACGGCCTGGGCGACCTCGGCCTGATGGCCTACGTCAGTCACAACCGCTCCGACGGCTACCAGCCATACCGCGACCGCGACATGACCAGCACGGTCAGCGACAAGCGCCGCTCCTATGACGTCAATGTGTTCGGCGCCAAGGCCATCCAGGCCATCGGCGATGCCTCGCGGCTGGAGCTGTTCTACCAGTACGCCGACGCCGAGCTGGACTTCGCCCGGCCGACATCGAACCACCACACCAGCAACAACCGCGTGCAGCAGATCGCCACGGCGACCTTCCAGCAGAGCGTCAGCGACGACTTCAGCTGGTTCGCCAAGACCCACCTCAACGACTGGGACACCCGCTACGACCGCGTCTACAACCTGCAGGGCGGCGGCACCCAGGTGCTCAATCACAATGACTACTGGGGCTTCACCGACTGGGGCGCGCAACTGGAAGGAAAGGCCAGGTTCGGCGGCGGTCACGAGCTGGTCTTCGGCAGCGACAACCAGTGGTACAAGGGCCAGGACGATGTGCTGATCATCGACAACGACAAGGCCGAGTCCCATGCGCTGTACGCCCAGCTGCGCCCGCGCATCGACGCGCTGCCCGACTGGCACCCGAGCCTGGGCGTGCGCCGCGAGGAAATCTCCGGCGGCGAGGGCGCCACGGTGTGGTTGCTCACCTCGCTGTATGACCTCACGCAGCAGCTCAAGCTGCGCGGCCAGTTCGGCACCGCCTTCAAGTTGCCCACCGCCGAGCAACTGTTCGTCAACGAGCCGGGCGACGAAGTCGGCAACCGCGACCTCAAGCCTGAGCGCAGCCGCAATGCCGAGCTGGGCCTGGATTACACCGGCGAGCTGTTCGAGCAGCCGTGGAGCGGCAGCGTCACGCTGTTCCGCCGCGAGATCACCGACCTCATCACCCTCGCGGGCGATCAATGGGTGAACGGCAACGGCGAGATCGAGGTGCGCGGCGTGGAAGCCAACGGCCAGTGGCAGTTCGACCGCCATTGGCAGCTCTCCGCCGACGCCACGCGCAATCTGGTGGACAGCCGCGAGGGCGTGACGGTGAACAACATCCCGCACTTCTTCGCCCGTGTGCGTCTGGGCTATGACGACAACCTCTGGGGCGCCGGCCTCGCCATGCGATATGTGGGCTCCATCGTCAGCGCCCAGGACGACGACTACGGCCATTACACCGTGCTCGACGGCGATGCCTATCGCTACCTTGACGCGGCTCGCGCGCATCGCCTGAGCCTGCTGCTGGAGAACCTGCTCGATCGCGACTACGCCACCGGCCGCACCAGCAACGGCATCCGCCAGGTAGACAACCTCGGCCGGCCGCGCAGCGCCGAGCTGCGCTACACCTTCAGCTTCTGATGAAGGCCATCCTGCTGGTCGGCCCACTGGCCGGGGCCCAGGGCGAGCGCCTGCAGCGCGAGGTGTCGGCGCGTCTGGCGGGTGTCGAGAGTATCGACACCAGCGAGGGTTTCGATGGGCTCTGGGCGCGAGCGCGCGCGCAGCTTGCCGATGGCGCGGCCTTGTTGCTGGTCGACCTGGAACCCGCCACCGACGGCGCCTACCTCGACTGGCTGCGCGCCGAACTGGCAGTACTGGCGGATGAGTTTCCGCAGGCGCCGGTACCGAGCATCACGGCATCGGCGCTCGGCCGGGGCGGGCTCGACGTCGGCGCGGTGCTGGCGGCAATCGATGATCCGGCGCAGCAGCTGGAATGCCGGGGTGTCGGTGCGGTGCCGTCGCAGCCGGACTGGTGCGCACCGCCGCCACATCGTCATCACCTGTTCCTCTGCGCAGGGCCACGCTGCGTGCGCCGGGGCGCGTTGCCGTTGTGGAAGACCCTGCGTCGCGAGCTGATTCGCCATGACCTCTACGAGAACGCCAAGGGCGCGTTGCTGACCCGCACCGGTTGCCAGTTCCCCTGCAATCGCGGGCCGGTGCTGACGGTCTACCCCGAGCGCGTCTGGTACGGCCTGCGCAGTGATGAGCAGGTTTGTCGGGTGGTGCAGGAGCATCTGCTTGATGGCGTGCCGGTGGCCGAGTTGCGCGTGGATGGAGAGCCATGATGCGCCGACTGCTTTTCGTAGGAGCGAGCTTGCTCGCGAACCGCTTGATGCCTTGGGCGCCCGGGAGGGTTCGCGAGCAAGCTCGCTCCTACACATTGGCATTGGCGTTCGGGCTGGCGGCGATGCTGGGCATGGCGACGGCCACTGCCCAGGACTACCGCAATTGTGGACAGGACTGGCACATCGACCACCCGCCGCAGCGCATCCTCGCCCTCAACCAGCACGCCGCCGACCTGCTGCTGGCGCTGGGGGCCGGGTCGCGATTGATCGGCGTGGCCTACATCGATGACGACCTCAACCTGAGTGGCGGCCGCTATCGCGGCGTGCCGCTGCTGGCGCGCCAGTACCCGTCGGCAGAGGCGGTCTACGCGCAGCAGCCGGACCTGGTGGTGGCCGGCTTCGCCTCGGCCTTCCGCCTGGGCAATCTGTCCCGCGAGGAGCTGGCCGGCCACGGGGTCGCCAGCTACCTGCTGGATGCCGGCTGCCTGGCGCGGCAGGGTGATCTTTTTGCGGGCGTCGAAGTGGATCTGGAAACACTCGGCGTCCTGCTCGGCGAGCAGGAAAAGGCGCAGGCACTGATCCGCCAGCAACGCGCTGAGCTGGCCGAAGCCCGCCGTCTCTTTGCCGACAACGAGCCGCTGGACGTCTTCTACCTCGACAGCGGCAGCAGCGGACTGGAGAGCCAGGGCCGGCGCGGTGTGATCACCCAGTTGCTGCATGCGGCCGGCGCGCACAACCTGTTCGAGGATGTCGAGCTGGGCAGCTTCACCGCCAATGCCGAGCAACTGCTGGCGCGTGACCCGGACGTGATCCTGCTGGCCGATGCGCTGTGGTCCACGGCCGAGCAGAAAAAGAAGACGCTGCGCGCCGACCCGGTGTTGTCGCGCCTGCGGGCCGTGCGCGAAGGGCGCTTCGTCGCCTTGCCGTTCACTCATCTGTTCCCTGGCGTGCACAGCGGCCAGGCGGCTCGCGAACTGGCGCAGGCTCTGAGCCGGTTCTGAGCAGAGGCGGCTCGTCTGTTCGCCGGCCACTGTTCCTACCCAAGTACCGGAGCCCGTGTTAGAAAGCGCCCATCGATCATGCGGAGGCTGTCATGGGCAAGTTGCGCGTTGGAGTGATTTTCGGTGGGCGTTCGGCGGAGCACGAGGTGTCGCTGCAATCGGCGAAGAACATCGTCGATGCACTGGACCGCGAGCGCTTCGAGCCGGTGCTGATCGGCATCGACAAGGAGGGCCGCTGGCACCTCAACGATGCCTCCGACTACCTGCTCAACCAGGAAAACCCGGCGCTGATTGCCTTGAACCGTTCCAACCGCGAGCTGGCCGTGGTGCCGGGCAAGGCCGAGCAGCAACTGGTGGAAACCGGCAGCCGCCAACTGCTCGATCATGTCGATGTGATCTTCCCCATCGTCCATGGCACCCAGGGCGAAGACGGCTGCCTGCAGGGCCTGCTGCGCATGGCCGATATCCCCTTCGTCGGCTCCGACGTGCTGGGCTCGGCGATCTGCATGGACAAGGACGTGAGCAAGCGCCTGATGCGCGACGCCGGCATCGCCATTACGCCCTTCATCACCCTGACCCGCGCCAATGCCGCCCGCACGCCGTTTGCCGAGGCACAGCGCAAGCTCGGCCTGCCGCTGTTCATCAAGCCGGCCAACATGGGCTCGTCGGTGGGTGTCAGCAAGGTCGAGGACGAGGCCACTTACGACGAAGCCGTGCGCCTGGCGCTGGCCTTCGACGACAAGGTACTGGTGGAGTCCGCGGTGAAGGGCCGCGAGATCGAGTGCGCGGTACTGGGCAACGAACAGCCGATCGCCAGTGGCTGCGGCGAGATCGTCGTCGGTAGCGGCTTCTATTCCTACGACAGCAAGTACATCGACGAGGGCGCTGCCAAGGTAGTGGTCCCGGCGGATATTCCGGCCGAGGCCAGCGAGCGTATCCGCCAGCTCGCCGTGGACGCCTTCCTCGCGCTGGAATGCTCGGGGCTGGCGCGGGTCGACGTGTTCCTCACCGACCGCGGCGAGGTGCTGGTCAACGAGCTGAACTCGCTGCCCGGCTTCACCCGCATCAGCATGTACCCCAAGCTCTGGCAGGCTGCCGGGATGACCTACAGCGAGCTGGTCAGCCGTCTGATCGACCTGGCTATCGAGCGCCATGCCGCGCGGCGCAACCTGCAGACCAACCGCTGATCCTTCGCCGGGCTCCTTGCGCATGCGCTACCCTGACACCCCGCCGCCCGATCCGGGCGGCCGGCCCCGTGTCCCGTAACGAACCGTCAGAAGGAGCACGAGATGAACACCGTAGTATTTGCCGATGGCACCGCCGTACCCGCCATCGGCCAGGGTACCTGGCGCATGGGCGAGGATCGCCTGCAGCGCAAGCGCGAAGTCGCCGCCCTGCGTGAAGGCATCGAGCGCGGCCTGACCCTGATCGACACTGCCGAGATGTACGCCGAGGGTGGCTCGGAAGAGGTGGTCGGCGAGGCCATCGCCGGGCTGCGCGAGCAGGTCTTCCTGGTCAGCAAGGTCTACCCGCACAACGCCAGCCGGCGCGGCATCCCCGAAGCCTGCGAGCGCAGTCTCAAACGCCTGCGCACCGACTGCCTGGACCTCTACCTGCTGCACTGGCGCGGCCAGTACCCGCTGGATGAAACCGTGGAGGCATTCGAGCGCCTGCGCGAGGCGGGCAAGATCAAACGCTGGGGCGTCTCCAATTTCGACCTCGACGAAATGCACGAGCTGAACGAGCCGGCCTGCGCCAGCAACCAGGTGCAATTCAGCCTGGAGGAGCGCGGTATCGAGTGGGACCTGCTGCCGTGGTGCCAGGAAGAACGCATGCCGCTGATGGCCTACTGTCCGGTAGGGCAGGGCGGCAAGCTGCTGCGCCACCAGGTGCTGCAGGAGATCGCCGGTCGCCACGACGCCACTCCGGCGCGCGTGGCGCTGGCCTGGCTGATCCACCAGCCGGGCGTGATTGCCATTCCCAAGGCCGTGGAGCCCATGCATGTGCGCGACAATGCGGCGGCGCTGGAGCTTCGCCTGACGTCCGCGGATATCGAAGCCCTCGACGTTGCCTTCCCGCCACCCACCCGCAAGCGTCACCTGGCCGTGGTTTGAAGCCTGGGCTCCGGTCGTCGCCCTCCGGGGCGCGGCCAGGGCCGGGTGCTAGCCTTCCCCCATGGCCAAGATGGCCGGGAGGGCAGAGGCGATGAGCAACTACACGGCGGACAGTGCCGCCATCAACCGGGTACTCACGGACTATGTCGAAGGCATGACCTTCGGCGACGAGGCCAGGCTGCGCCAGGCCTTCCATCCTTCCTGCAAGATCATCGGCAACTACCACGGCGCGCTGGAGTGGTCCTCGCTGGATGAGTTCATCGGCGCGATCAAGGCCGAATCGCCGCCCTCTGAAGGCGCGCCGCCGGCGTGGGAGTTGAAGTCCCTGGACATCACCGGCGACAGCGCGGTGGCCAAGGTCACCGACGAGTTTCTCGGCATGCATTTCACCGATTACCTGTCGCTGCTGCAGGTCGGCAGTGGCTGGCAGATCATCAACAAGCTCTATTACCTGCACAGCGGCGCGCTGGACAACTGAGCGCCGCCGCCAGGCTCGGTCAGACGTTACTCCAGTCGCCACCGTCGTTCCAGCCGGACACCACGAAGCGCAGGGTGCCTTTGATGGCTGGATCGGTGATTTTGCCGTCGCGGTCGCTATCGATGGGCAGGGCTACCTGCACGTAGCCGTTCTTCAACTGCTCCGGCGCCAGTTCGCTGCTGACGCTGTTGACCCCCGTGCCTTGCCAGGCATAGGCGACTTTCCAGGTCTCGGCGGTGCTGCGTGGCGGCTGCAACTCGATGATCACCGTGTTACGGAACAGATAACTGCCCTCGTAGTGCTCGTTGGGCCACAGGCGTTTCTCGATCTCGTAGTCGGGCACGCGCACGCCCAGGGTCAGGCTGTAGGCGAGGGTGCGGCGACGCGGATTGACCCGCGCATAGTTGGCGAGGAACACACTGGACAGGTAGTGCTTCGGCTTGCTCTTCCAGGTCGCGTGGGTCATGCAGGCGGCGGAGTCCTCTTCGGCGGTGCGGCGGGTCAGGTACCAGAGCTTGCCGCGCGGCGCGGCGAGCAGTTCGATCTGGTACAGCGCGTTCACCGGCCTTCCGCCAGCGGCATCCTGTACCGCCTTGGGCAGGCGCAGATCGGCGATATCCAGCCAGATGTCCACGCGCACGTCGCCGAACAGGAAGCGCGTGAGATTCTGGTAGGCCTCTTCACTGTTGACGATGCCGAAGAACCCCGAGTGCGAGCGATAACAGAAGGCCTTGGCGCATTCCTCGCCGACGGTCTTGCCCCTGAGCCCGCTGAGCGTGGCGTTCTCGATGCGCACCAGGCCATCGCTACCATTGCCGACGAAGGTTCGTGACAGGCCTGCCGCTGCTTCGTAGTCGCTGCGGTTGGTGCCAACCATGCAGAAGACCTTGCGCGGGGCGAGCTCCGATTCCGCCAGCAGGTCGACGCGCCCAAGCGACTTCGCCAGGTTGAGGTATTCGGGCATCCGCGTGCCGCGGTTGAAGTTGCTGATGTCGTTGAGGCTGAGGAAGGCCGGGACGTTGCTGCCCGCCACGTCGATGCCGTTGTGCGGGGTGGCGTAGGTGAAGAGCTTGTCCACGGCGCGGCGCGCTTCGTCCGAGCCGCATTTCGGGTTCTGCAGGAAGGTGCGGCAGACCAGGCCCCCCATGGAGTGGGCGACCAGGTAGCAGCGGAAGGTGCTCTTGGTGATGCCGTTGGCCGGGTTCGCGCAGGCGAGATCGCGCACCTTCAGGATCAGCTCGCTCAGGCCCTTGCCGAACGCCTCCATGGTCGGTGTCTTGCCGATCCCCAGCAGGGCCGAGGCCGGGTCGTAGTAGCGGTAGATGATGATCGAGCGTGCGCCGAGCAGGTTGCCGGCCGCCGGATCGCTCCACTCCGGGTCGAGGATGTCGTAGCCGTCCTCGTAGACGTCGCTGTAGCCGAAGTCGCTGCCCAGGCGCACCACGGGTGATTCGAAGACGAACTTGCGTGGCGGCCGGTTGCGCTCGGGCACCGCGCGCATCACGGTGGAGCCCAGGTTGAAGCCGCAGAACGGGTCGGCGGTAGTCTCGTCCATTTCGCCGCGCGTCATGGCGTAGCCGCGTACGTAAATGATCGGGAAGAACGGGGCTTTCATCTTTTCCATGGCAGTCTCCTGATGGCCAGTCGATCCTTGGCGCGAGGGCGGCAGCAGCAGCAACCTCGCCGTTTGCCACCAGACGGTGGGCTGCTGGGAGGCAACCACGGTTGCCGTGGCATGTGGGCTGTACTCGCCGTCGACTTTGCCGAGGCCGAGGTACGTTTCCTTCAGGGAATTCCGAGTCTCCTTGGCCATGCCGCTTTTCAGGTTCGGGGCTTGCGGACGGATCGCCTGGCACCGGGCTTTAGCCAGGGGGCCTGACGGGCCTCGGCCCCTGCCTGTCGGGGGCTCATTTGCAACGCTTGAGTTGCAGCCGCCGCGGGCGTTACATGGAGCACTCCAGTGATGGGAGATCGTCATGCACAAGGTCGGGCTCAAGGGCACGCCGGAAACCCTGCTGATCACCCTCTATGCCAAGGCGATGGAGAGCGAGTTGCCCGACAGCCTGCTGCGCGACCGTTTCTCGCGCCGCGCCGTGGCGCAGATCGACTACGACTTCGCCCGCCTGCACATCGGCCGCGCCGAGCAGGTGGGCATCGCCCTGCGCGCCAAGCTATTCGACGGCTGGGTACGCGACTTCCTGGCGCGCTATCCGGCCTGTGTGGTGCTGCAGCTGGGTTGCGGGCTGGACAGTCGGGTCTTGCGCATCGACCCGCCGGCCACCGTGCAGTGGTTCGAGGTGGACTTTCCGGAAGTGATCGCCCTGCGCGAGCGCCTGTATCCCGCGCGGGAAAACTGCCACCTGATGGCCTGCTCCCTGACGTCGCCTGACTGGTGGCGTGCGCTGCCGAGCGGACGGCCGGTGCTGATTCTTTCCGAGGGCGTGCTGCCCTACGTGCCGGCGGACGAGGTTCCGCGACTGTTGCGTGGTCTGGTTGCACACTTCGGCCAGGGTGAACTGGCGCTGGATGGCTACAGCCGCCTGGGTATCCGCCTGTTGCAGTGGAACCCGATGATCCGTCGCACCGGCGCCGTGCTGCACTGGGCAATCGACGAGCCGCAGGAACTGCAGCGGCAGGTGCCAGGCTTGCGCTTCGTCGAGGCCATCGCCGCCTACGACCGTGCGCAGATCGCCCGGCTGTCGCTGGGCATGCGCCTGCTCTACGGGATCACCCTGGCTATTCCAGCGATGCGCCGCATGGGGCGCCTGCTGCGCTATCGCTTCGGCTAGGCCAGGCCGATTCGGCCGCTGGCTGCTTTACTCATTCCTCTACGACGACCTTGCGCAGGAGCCGGCGATGAAGCTCGAGCCGTTGATGGAAATGAACGTGAAGGCCAGCGTGCCGCTGGAGATTGGCCGCGTGCCGCAGGGCCGGCGGTTGATCTCGGCGGCCGGTGGCGGCACCTTCAAGGGCCAGCGCCTGAACGGCGAGGTGCTGCCCGGCGGCGGCGACTGGATCCTGGTGGACAGCGATGGCGGCTGGCACCTGGAGGTGCGCCTGGTACTGCGCACCGACGACGGCGCGCGTATCCTGATGCAGCACAACGGACTGCTGGTGGCCAACCCGAAGATCATTCACGCGGTCTCGCGGGGCGACAGCACCGAGTTTGGCGATACCTATTTCATGATCCAGCCGCGCTTCGAGGTCGGCGACGACCGCTATCGCTGGCTCAACCACCAGTTGGCGGTGGGCGAGGGCCGGCTGGGGCCGGGCTGGGTCGAGTACCGTTTGTATTCACTCGCCAATGGATGAGCGATGAACAGCAGGACTTGTCACACACGGCGGGCACAGTTGGCGCATCAGGGATCAGGAGACGACGCCATGGCTCTGCCCCCCAACATGCAGCCCGACGACAAGGTGGTGCTGTTCGACGGCACTTGCCGCCTGTGCAACGGCTGGAGCCGCTTCCTCCTGCAGCACGACCGCATGCAGCGGGTGAAGCTGTGCAGCGTGCAGTCTGCCGAGGGCCAGGCGATTCTCGACTGGTTCGGCCTGCCCACCGAATACTTCGACACCATGCTCTACGTCGATGGTCGCGAAGGTTTCGAGCGCAGCGACGCCTTCCTGCGGGTCATCGGCCAGTTGCCGGCACCGTGGAACTGGCTGCGCGTGCTCTGGCTGATCCCCCGGCCGCTGCGCGACTGGTGCTACGACCGCATCGCGCTCAATCGCTACCGCCTGTTCGGCCGTGAAGACGTCTGCCTGGTGCCTTCGCCGCAGTATCGCGGGCGTTTCCTCGGCAATGACTAGCGCGGCCATCGCGCGGCTGGCGCTGGGCGTGGTGTTCCTCTACCACGGCCTGGTGCCCAAGCTGCTGTTCCTCAGCGCCGATGAAGTGCGCATGATCGAGGCTCACGGCTGGCCGCTGTCGACCCAGCGCATCGCCGAGGTGGCCGGTGCCGCCGAGATCGTCCTCGGCCTGGCGATCCTTCTGTTGCGCCGCAGCCGCTGGCCACTCTGGTTGGCGGTGGCGGCACTGCTCGGCTTGCTGGTGGATGTGGCGCTGTTCGTCCCGGAGTTGCTGCTGGGCGCCTTCAATCCAGTTTCCACCAACGTCGCCGCGCTGGCGCTGTGCGCGATTGCCCTGCAGGGCGAACGGAGCGCCGCATCGCCCCGTTCGCCTTCGCGGCATTAGAAGCTGCGCGACACGCTGGCCACCACGGTGGCCGTGCAGACATCGCCGAAGCCGAACTGGGTGCGGCACTCGTTCTGCGACAGGTCGGTGTCGATGTAGCTCACCGCCCAGTCGAAGCCCACCCATTCGTGGCTCAGCTTGGCTTCCCATTCATGGTAGGTGTCGCGGGTGTCGCCACTGCCGGACAGGTAGAGCGGGTCCTTGGCGTCATTGCGACCGTAGCGTACGCGCAACTTGAACTCGGCCGGCAGCTCGGCGTTGTAGGCCAGGTAGGTGTAGAGGTTGGCCTGGTCCTCGCCGAAGTAGGTCGGGTAGTCGTTGCCGTAATAGGCCGCCACTTCGAAGCCGTAGGCGTGGAGGATGGCGTAGGTGTCGCTCTGGTTGAACTGGGCTTCCTTCGGGTAGGCGTACTTGATGTAGCCCAGGTCCAGGGCGATGTCGTCATTGGCCTGCCAGTAC
This sequence comes from Pseudomonas sp. GD03903, assembly GCF_029840045.1. Taxonomy (NCBI): domain Bacteria; kingdom Pseudomonadati; phylum Pseudomonadota; class Gammaproteobacteria; order Pseudomonadales; family Pseudomonadaceae; genus Pseudomonas; species Pseudomonas sp. GD03903. The sequence goes on from NZ_JAOCBT010000002.1 coordinate 83,375, forward strand.
CAGCCGCCGTAGTAGTCCACTTCCTGGCGGGTCTTGAAGTCGGCGCCGAAGTCGACGTTGGAGCTCCACACACCCAGGTAGGCGCCGGAAGCGTGCTGCAGGGTGAGGCCAACCTGTACGGCCGGGTCGTTCTGCGTCTGCGAGATGCCGCGGGTGCGGTAGTCGCTGACCAGGGCGGTATCGATCTGCAGGTTGAAGTCGTGGCCCAGTTCGACGGCCAGGGCGGAGGTGAATGGCGCGCAGGCGAGCAGCGCGCCCATCAGCCAGTTGGGGCGATTCATGTGGGGAGTCCCTTTGTTGTGATTGTCTGTGGGCAGATGAAAAATCCCGCGCAGCGCCCACCCTCCCGGTCACTCGGGAAGCGGCGGCAAGAGGGGCGCTGGCGGGCAGGGCGCCGGGGGTGTTCACGCCCCGGCGCAGGAGCCCGGCTCCTTACAGAGCCGGCACGTCGTCGGCGCGGTAGACTTCGCGGCCTTCGAAGAGGGTGCGGAGCACGCGGGCTTCGTCCAGTTGCTGGTCGGGCACGCTGAACACATCGCGGTCGAGCACCACCATGTCGGCCTGCTTGCCGGGGGCCAGGGTGCCGATCTTGTCGCCCAGGCCGATGGTCTGCGCGGCGTTGCGGGTGTAGGCGTAGAACATGGTCTGGCGGTCCACGCGCTCGGCGGCGTTGAGCACGCCTTCCTCGCCCTGGCGGGTGACCGCCTGGTAGATGGCCTTCAGCGGATCAGGCGTGGACACCGGCCAGTCGCTGGCGCCGGCAATGGTGGCGCCATTGTCCAGCAGGGATTTGGCCGGGTACATGTAGCGGTAGGTTTCGTCGGCGATGTAGGGCTTCACCAGTTCCACCGTGTAGACCTCGGAGGTGGCCCAGTCCAGTTGCATCGAGGCGATCACCCCGAGCTCCTTGAAGCGCGGGAAGTCCTTGGGGTTGACCAGTTGCAGGTGGGTGATCGAGTGGGTCACGCCGCTCTGCCGGTCCTTGCGCGCCTGGGCGAAACCATTGAGGGACTCGCGCACCGCGCGGTCGCCGATGGCGTGCACGTGCACCAGCCAGCCGCGCGCATCGGCGGCGCTGACCAGTTCGCCGAAGTGCTTCGGATCGATCAGCAGCTCGCCCGGTTTGTGGCTGTTCTTGTAGTCCTCCAGCAGCGCAGCGGACTGTGCAGGGAACTCGATCACACCATCGGCGAAGACCTTGATGCCCGGCAGCGTCAGGTTCGGGATGCCCTGGAACTGCTGACGCACCTTGTCGATGACGTCGAGATCGGCCGGGCGGCTCTGCGGGTTGACCACCAGCAGCGCGGCGACGTGGGCGCTGAGCTGGCCGTCGCGGGCCAGGTCGCGGTAGACCGGCAGCACACCGACGGTCTTCTCGGTGGGCTTGATGGCGAACAGCGCTTCGCCGGGCGTGCCGTTGGCGGCCGGGTCCATCCAGGCGGTGATGCCCAGGCTGTTGTTGTACTTCACCGCGGCCACGCCGGCGCGGTCCATGGTGGCGGTGTCCGGAACCGGCATGGCGGCGGCCACCAGGTCGAAACCGGAGTCGACCAGGAAGCCGGTGGGGTTGAAGTCCTTGTCGTGGGCGACGTTCTGCTGCTCCAGCGGGCTCAGGCCGCGCAGGCGCTTGGCGTCCAGCCCGGCGCGCTTGAGCATGGCGGCGTTGGCCCAGGCGGTGTGGTGGTCGCTGCCGATCAGCACCACCGGGGTGTCCTTCCACTCGCCCTGGTTGAAGCGCTTGGCCAGGCCCTCGGCCTGAGACCAGTAGCTGGAGTTCATGCCGTTCATGACCACGGTGTCATGCACCTTGGCCTTGCCGCTGTCGCGGTCCTGCTTCAGACGCTTCTCGAACGCGTCGAGGTCCATCTGCTCGTCCAGCAGGCTGGCGGAGATCAGCTCCAGGCCGCCGAAGATGGAGTGCGAGTGGCTGTCGATGAAGCCGGGCATCAGCACCTTGCCGCCGAGGTCGACCTGCTTGCTGCCGCTGCCGGCGAGCTTGCGGATGTCCTCGTTGGAGCCCACCTGCAGCACCTTGCCGCCAGCGACCGCGACGGCCTGCTGCAGCGGCTGGCCGGGCTCGGCGGTGAAGACCTTGGCGTTGTACAGGATCAGGTCCGCGTTCTGTGCCTGAGCTTCAAAAGTGCCGAGTGCGATGGCGAGCGCCAGCGCGCCCTTGAGCATGCCGTGCATGACTTCCCCTTGCTTTCGTTGGATTATTGTTGGTCTGCGGCGCAGGCTACTGGCGGACCGAGGTGTGCGGAAGTCGCTGTCAGGCATAACACTTGTGAAGGATTGGCACGAATGACGATGGACAGATTCAGCAGCCTGGCGATGTTCGTCGCCAGTGCCGAGACCGGCAGTTTCAGCCGCGCCGCCGAGCAGTTGGGCAAGACGCCGTCGGCCGTGACCAAGGCGGTCGGCCAGCTGGAAATCGAAGTTGGCGCGCGCCTGTTCGAGCGCACCACGCGCAGCATGTCGCTGACCGAAGCCGGCCAGCTCTATCTCGATGGGGCCCGCGAGGTGCTGGCGCGGATGCGCGAGACCACCGAGGAAATCGCCCAGTTGCAACACAGCTTGCGCGGCGTGCTGCGCATCACCGGGCCGCTGATCGTCGGCCCGGTGTTTCTCGACCAGGCCTGCGCCGAGTTCCTCGACCAGCACCCGGACGTGCGTTTGCAGGTGGACCTTTCCGACAGCTACGTCGACCTGCTCGACGGCCGCTACGACCTCGCCCTGCGCATGGGCAACAGCGATCTCCCCGGGCTGATCGCCCAGCCGCTGGCGGAAAGCCGGCTGATCATGTGCGCCAGCCCGGCGTACCTGCAACGCCGCGGCACGCCACGGCATCCGAACCAGATCATCGACCACGATTGCCTGGTCTATCGCCATCCGGCGCTGGACGACCGCTGGTGGTTCGACGTCGAAGGCGAGCGCTATTCCACTCCGCGTAATGGCCGCCTGAACAGCGACAACCAGGCCGTGCTGCTGACTGCCTGCCTCGCCGGCCATGGACTGCTGCCGTGCCCGCACTGGAGCGTGCTGGAGCACCTGCGCAGCGGGCGCCTGGTGACGGTGCTGGATGACTACTTCTTCGAGCCGGACACCTTCGGCGCGCAGATTCTCGCGGTGTACCCGAGCAATCGCCGGGCGACGCGCAAGATCCACGCCTTCATCGAGCACCTGCGCGATTACCTGCGCCGCGACGGCATTCTCTGAGCGCTCAGAGCCTGGTGCTTTCCAGGCGATTGCGCCCGTTGGCCTTGGCCTGGTAAAGCGCCCGGTCGGCGCTTTCGAGCAGTTGTGCGAGGTCACGGGCCTGGTCCGCCGAGACCAGCCCGATGCTGACGCTGACGCGTAGTTCGCCGGCGCCGATATCCAGGGGCAGCTCCTGCAGGTTTTGCCGCAGTCGATCGAGCAGGTGCCGGGCCGCATCGGCGTGGGTGCTGGGCAGGAGGAAAACGAACTCCTCGCCGCCGAAGCGCGCGAACAGGTCGGTGCTGCGCGCCTGACGCCGGCAGAGCTCGCTGAACTGGCACAGCACGCGGTCGCCGGCGGCGTGGCCGTACTGGTCATTGATACGTTTGAAGTGATCGAGGTCGAGCACGGCCAGGCTCAATGGCGAGCCATAGCGTGCGCTGCGGGCCAGCTCGCGTTCGGCCTGGACCTGGAAGGCCCGTCGATTGAGCGCGCTGGTCAGTGGATCGAGCGTGGCCAGTTGGCGCAGCTGGTTCTCCAGCGCCTTGTGGTGGCTGACGTCGCGGATTTCCGCGACCCGCTGTCCGCCGGCCAGGCGCTCGATGCTCAGTTCGGCGGCGAAGGTGCTGCCATCCTCGCGCATGGCCAGGATGTCGTGCGGCTTGCCATCCGCGCCGGCCAGCAGGTCCTGCAGGTCGCCTTGCGCTTCGCTGACGAAGAGTTCGGCGAAGTCCTGGCCAAGCAGGCGCTCGCGGGGCCAGAGCAACATGCGTTCGAGCATCGGGTTGGCATCCATCACCTTGCCATCGCGCAGCACCAGCATGCCGGCATTGGCGACCTGCATCAGGCGCTCGAAGCGCTCGGCACTGGCTCGCGCCTCGCTGGCGTGGCGCTGACTGTCGGCGAGGATACGGCGCATGGTCATCAGGGCCATGCCGACCAGCGCGATCACCCACAGGGGAACGCCGAAGTTGTAGGGCAGCAGGTAGCTGAAGGAGCGCGTGACGTCTGCATGTTCGATTCCGTGCAGGCCATCGTGCAGGCCTATGGCGGCGCGCGCCAGGGTGACCAGCGCATAGGCGCCGAGCGCCACCGCCACGAAGCGGCGCACGCCGCGCAGCTCGCTTTCACCAGGCGCGCGCAGCAGGACCAGGCTCGCCTGGATCGGCAGCAGGCCGCCGATGGTGGCATAGATGGCGATCAGGTATTCCGAGTTGATCGGCGCCATCCACCAGTGCCAGCTGAGCGCCAGAGCCATGGCGGTCGCACTGGCGGGTACCGTCCACCAGGGCGGCGGCAGGCCGAGAAAGCGGTAGACGCCCAGCAGCAGAAGCGCTTCGCCGGCCAGTTGGGTGGCATTGCCGGCGATGTTCAGCAGCTTGCTGCCGCTGGCCATGAAGCCCATGAACAGCAGGATGCCGAGTATCAGCGTCCAGGCCCCGCCCATCCACAGGCCGGGCCCGCGATAGGGCCGGGCAAAGTACCAGAGGCCGGTACAGGCAATGGCGCTGGCGAGCATCAGGTTGAGGCCGAGCAGCATCGGCGAGAAGTACAGGGATTCCACGGCCCCAACCTCCTTGTGTGGTTGCCGTGAATTCTGCCAGCGCTGGCGGAGCTTTGTCAGTGGGCGCTCAGAGCAGCGCCCCGGCCCAGGCCGAGACCAGCAGCAGGACCGCCATCAACTGGTTGAGCCGCTGCATCTGCGTGGCGGAGAGCAGGCGCTGGCTGCCGATGCCCAGGCCGGCCCAGACCGCTGTGCAGGGTATCGACACGAGGAAGAACAGCAGTGACAGCAGTTGCACGCGGTCCAGCCGATCCACGCCGTGCCCGGCATAAACGCTGATGACTGCCAGTGCCATCATCCAGGTCTTGGGGTTGACCAGTTGCAGCGCGGCGGCACCCAGCGCGCCCAGGCGCGCGGCGTTGGTGTCACGCTCCAGGTCTGCCGGTGGGCTGCGGAAGATCTGCCAGGCCAGCCAGCTCAGCCAGAGCACGCCGAGCAGGCTCATCGCCTGCTGTACGCGCGGCAGGCTGGCCAGCACCTCGCCCAGGCCGCTGCCCACCGCCAGCACCAGCACGGCGGCGGCCGCACAGCCGCCGAACATGATCGGCAGCGCGGCGCTCCAGCCGAAGCGCGCGCTGTTGCTGAAGATCAGCAGATTGGTCGGCCCCGGTGTGATCGAGGCGACGAAGGCGAAAAGGACGAACGGCAGCCATTGGCTGAGCTGCGCAAAGTACATGGCGGGAACTCCGGTGAATCCGTGGGAGCTCATCTTCGCCAGTGGCGCGGGCTCAGTCTGGAAGCTTTGAGCAGCGCTTGCGGTAGTAGGCCGGCGTTACCCCGTAGGCGCGGCGGAACCAGCGCCCGAGGTGGCTCTGGTCGGCGAAACCAAGGTCGGCGGCGATGTCCGCCGGCGCCAGGCCGCGGCCGAGCAACTGGCGCGCGCGGGCCAGGCGCAATTGGATCAGGTAGGCGTGGGGCGGCAGGCCGAACGCCTGCTTGAACGCGCGGGTCAGGCGGAAGCGGTCGCAACCCGTGGCGCGAGCGAGGTCGTCGAGGCCGATGTCGGCGCTCAGGTTGGCGTGCAGGAAGTCCCGTGCGCGCTGCGCCACCAGTGGCAACTGCGCCGTCGTGGCATCGCGCTGGCGCCAGTGCAGGTGCTGGGTCATGCCGTCGAGCAGCTCGTCCATGGCGCTCTGGCGGACGATCTTCAGGTCGTTGCCATGCACCGCCTGGAAGGCATTGTCGATCCGCCGCGTCAGGCGCGGATCGTCGATCAGCAGCTCGGGCACGCTCAACTGACAGCTGCCCGGCGCCTCTTCGAACAGCGTGCCGATCTCGCGCTCCAGCCAGGGGGCATCGAGGTAGAGCATGCGGTAGGTGAAGCCACCCTCGGTGGGCGCGTCGCCGTCGTGAATGTCGCCGGGCTCGAGGAAGAACACCTTGCCGGCGGTGCTGACGTGGCGCTGGTTGCGGCTGTTGAACTGCTGCACGCCGGATTCGGTGAAGCCGATCAGGTAGCTGTCGTGCCAGTGCGGGTCATAGGCGTGGCCCTTGAAGTGCGCGCGCAGGCTCTGGATGCCGGTGTCGGCATCCTGCAGCAGGTCGATCCAGTTGTCTTTGTGCATGGGCCGCCTCCACGCCGCTTGCCCGGTCGGCCAGCATAGCGCGCGCAGGCGGGCTGTCTGGAAGATTCGTGCAGCCGGTGGTCGAGTGTCGTGAATCCTTCGCGCCGACGGTAGGATGCAGCCACTGCAAAGAGCCGAACGCCAGGAGGGAGCCGAGCGTGGGACAGGAATACAACCTGGCATTGATGATTGCGGCGGCGCTCAGCGCCATGGCGGGCGCGCTGCACATTGGCGTGGTGCTGGTCGGACCGCGCTGGTACCGCCTGTTTGGCGCTGGCGAAAAGCTCGCCCGGGCCGCCGAGGCGGGGCGGGTCTACCCGGCGCTGATCACCTTCGGCATCGCTTTCGTGCTGTTCGCCTGGGCTGCCTATGCGCTATCCGGGGCTGGGGTGCTGGGGCCGTTGCCGCTGCTGCGCCCCGCGCTGGTGGCGATCTCGCTGGTCTACCTGCTGCGCGGCGCGGCCGGCCCGCTCATCCTGAAAGACACCGGGCGCAGCCTGCGCTTCATCTACGTCAGCTCGGCGATCTGCCTGGCCTTCGCGCTGGTGCACCTGCTGGGGCTGGTGCAGGTGTGGAGTCGCTTGGGTTAGTAAGCTTTCCTCGCAGCATGATTCCCGTATTCAGGGGAGCGCCCATTGCGGGCGCTCCATCTTTCGCGGAATCAGCCGGCGGCGGCGTCGAAGCTGTCGCTGCGAGCCATGCGCCAGATGCGTTCGTAGAACTCGCCCTCGATGTTGCCCGAGAGCAGTTCGCCCGGCTTGAGGAAGTAGTGCAGGTGCGAGAACAGGCGGATCTCGGTGGCGGTGACACGGCGAACCAGGTGCTTGGCCTCCAGCTGCGAAGGGTGCTGGATGCCGGCGGCGGCGATCATCTCGGCCAGGCCTTTGAGCGTGTTGCGGTGGAAGTGGTAGACCCGCTCGGCCTTGTCCGGCACTACCAGTGCGCGCTGGCGCAGCGGGTCCTGGGTGGCGACGCCGGTGGGGCACTTGTTGGTGTGGCAGGACTGCGACTGGATGCAACCGATGGCGAACATGAAGCCGCGCGCCGAGTTGGCCCAGTCCGCGCCCATGGCCAGCACGCTGGCGATGTCGAAGGCGCTGACGATCTTGCCGCTGGCGCCGATGCGGATCTTGTCACGCAGGTTCAGGCCGACCAGGGTGTTGTGCACGAACAGCAGGCCCTCGCGCATGGGCAGGCCCATGTGGTCGGTGAACTCCAGGGGCGCGGCGCCGGTGCCGCCTTCCTTGCCGTCGACGACGATGAAGTCGGGGAGGATGCCGGTCTCGTGCATGGCCTTGGCGATGCCCATGAACTCCCAGGGGTGGCCGATGCACAGCTTGAAGCCCACCGGCTTGCCGCCGGAGAGTTCGCGCAACTGGACGATGAAGTTCAGCAGGCCGTGGGGCGAATCGAAGGCGCTGTGGGAGGACGGTGAGATGCAGTCCTGGCCCATGGGTACGCCGCGGGTGGCGGCGATTTCCGGGGTCACCTTGTGCTTGGGCAGGATGCCGCCATGGCCGGGCTTGGCGCCCTGGCTGAGCTTGATCTCGATCATCTTCACCTGCGGGTCGACTGCCTGCTTGGCGAAGCGCTCGGGGCTGAAGCTGCCATCGTCGTTGCGGCAGCCGAAGTAGCCGCTGCCCAGTTCCCAGGTCAGGTCGCCGCCGTACTCGCGGTGGTAGGGGCTGATGCTGCCCTCGCCGGTGTCATGGATGAAGCCGCCGAGCTTGGCGCCCTTGTTCAGCGCGCGGATGGCATTGGCGCTCAGCGAGCCGAAGCTCATCGCCGAGATGTTGAACACCGAGATGGAATAGGGCTGCTTGCACTCCGGACCACCAACGGTGACGCGGAAGGTGCAAGGGTCGGCCACCGGGGCCGGGCGGATGGAGTGGGCGATGAACTCGAAGCCCGACTGGTAGACATCGATCAGGGTGCCGAAGGGTTTGTCGGCGGTTTCGTTCTTCGCCCGCGAGTACACCAGGGCGCGCTGGGCGCGGGAGAAGGGCAGGGCTTCCTGGTCGCCTTCGAGCAGGTACTGGCGGATTTCCGGGCGGATGGCTTCCACCAGGTAGCGGATGTTGCCCAGGATCGGGTAGTTGCGCCTTACGGCGTGGCGTTCCTGCAGCAGGTCGAAGACGCCGAGCACGCTCAGGGCGAGGGTGGTGAGGGTGAAGGGCCACACCCAGTCATGCCCGAGGAAGGGCAGGCTGAGCACGGTGAACAGGACGCAGGCGGCGAAGAAGGCATAGCGGCTTAGGAGCGACAGGTTCATGGAATCTCCAGTCGTCGGGCTTTGATCACGGTCAGGTTGGCCAAAAGGGCCGCCACAGAGCATGGCAGGCATCGCGCGAACGTGCCTGGGCAAAGGTCAATGCGGCGGACTTTCGGAAGTCTTTCTAGTTCTGGCGGGCATCGACGGTAGCCCGAAGTGGTGGAAAAAGAAAGCTAGCTAACGATTTTATCCGGCGCTGAGAAAGCCTGTTTCAAGCGCTGCAAGAACGGTGGCATTCGTCCCAGGGCTGTTCACGAGCAAGCTCGCTCCTACGAAGAGCGCGCCGGCGTCAGGCCTGTAGGAGCGAGCTTGCTCGCGAACCCGCAACCCGCCGGACTAGCAGGCGATTACATTGACCGCCAGCCCACCCTTCGAGGTCTCCTTGTACTTGTCCATCATGTCGCGCCCGGTATCGCGCAGGGTGTCGATGGCCTTGTCGAGGCTGACCAGGTGCTGGCCGTCGCCGCGCAGGGCGAGTTGGGCGGCGTTGATGGCCTTGAGCGAGGCCATGGCATTGCGCTCGATGCAGGGCACCTGGACCAGCCCGGCCACCGGGTCGCAAGTCAGGCCGAGATTATGTTCCAGGCCGATCTCGGCGGCGTTCTCCACCTGCTCCAGGCTGCCGCCCAGGACCTCCGCCAGCCCGGCCGCCGCCATGGCGCAGGCGGAGCCCACTTCGCCCTGGCAGCCGACTTCGGCGCCGGAGATGGAGGCGTTGAGCTTGCACAGGATGCCGATGGCGGCGGCGGTCAGCAGGTAGCGTTCGATGCCGTCGGCGTTGGCGCTGCTGTCATAGCGCGCGTAGTAGTGCAGCACCGCCGGGACTATCCCGGCCGCGCCGTTGGTGGGGGCGGTGACCACGCGGCCACCGGCGGCGTTCTCCTCGTTGACTGCCAGTGCCCAGAGGTCCACCCAGTCCAGGGCGCCCAGGGTGGTGGCGATCAGGTTGCCGCTGTCCGCTTCGTTCAGGCGGCGGAACAGCATGGGCGCGCGGCGTCGAACCTTGAGCCCGCCGGGCAGCGTGCCTTCGGTTTCCAGGCCGCGGTTCACGCAGGCCTGCATTTCCTCCCAGATATGCGCAAGGCCGGCGTGGATTTCCGCCGCGCTGCGCACGGCCAGTTCGTTGGCCCACATCAGGTCGCTGATGCGCCCGAAGCCGTGCTCGTGGCACAGGCGCAGCAGTTCCTCGGCGCTGTGGAAGGGATAGGGCATCGGATTGTCCGGGAGGGCGCGGTCGGTGTTGAAGTCCGCCGCATCCACCACGAAGCCACCGCCGACCGAGTAGCAGACTCGCTCGGCCAGCAGTTCGCCCTTTGCGTCCAGCGCCCGCAGGTGCAGGCCGTTGGGGTGGGCGGGCAGGCTGTCGTCGTGGAAGACCAGTTGCCGCGCCGGGTCGAAATCGATCTCCTGCACGCCGCCCAGACGCAGGCGATGGCGCAGCAGGATGTCATCCACCTGCGGGGCGAGAGCGGCGGGGTCGGCTTCCGCCGGGTCGATGCCGAGCAGGCCGATCAGGCACGCACGGTCGGTGGCGTGGCCTTTGCCGGTAGCGCTGAGGGAGCCGTAGAGGTGCACCTCGATGGCACTGGTTCGCGCCAGCAGGCTGTCGTCGTGCAGGCGGTCGACGAACTCGCGGGTGGCGCGCATCGGCCCCACGGTGTGCGAACTGGATGGCCCGACGCCGGGCTTGAACATGTCGAAGACGCTGAGGGTCATGGGAATTCCTCCTGCCCTCAAGCATGGACCCGCGTCGCCTCGAATGCTCACCGACCGCTCGACGGCTGGCGTCCGTTGGAGACCATTCGCGGGCATGGGCCACTCCTGCAGGGAGAGCATCGTAGGATGGGTGGAGCCTAGGCGATACCCATGCTGTCCCGGCAGCGATTGATGGGTATCGCTGCGCTCCACGCCATCCTACGCAAGCAGCCTCAGCCCTGCGCCTGCAGGAACAGCGAAAACAGCTCGGACTGCGACTTGATCCCCAGCTTGGAATACATGTGCTTGCGGTGGACCTTCACCGTTTCGGCGGAGATCGCCAGCTTGCGGGCGATTTCCTTGCTGGAGCAGCCGCTGAGCATCAGCCGGCCCACTTCCAGTTCGCGGGCGGTGAGCGGGGTTTCCACCTGCTGGGCGGTGGATTCCAGGCGGTTCTGCCAGCGCGGGGGCGGCGGCGCTTCCTGCACTTCGCGCTCGAAGGCCATGCGCTGGCGCATCAGGCCGGCAACCCAAGGCTGCACCAGGGCGAGCAGGGCGATCTGCTCCGGGGTGAAGCGGCCCTTGCTGCCCACCGAGCAGCACAGGGTGCGCTCGCCGTCGAGTTGCACGTTGATCTGCACTTCGTCGGCGACCACGTTGAGGCTGAAGTAGCGCTGGTAGTAGTCGGTCTGCTCGAACATTTCCGGCGCCACGTCGTCCAGGCGGAACAGCCCGCTGCCGGGCGCCTCGCGGCTGGCGATGTAGAACGGGTCGAGCAGGTAGAGGCCCTTGAGGTAGTCCTGGAACAGCGAGTCGGGGCCGCCGTCCTCGCCGGGGCATTCGGCGAACACCTGTGGCCTGCCATTGCTGAAAAGCAGCACGACCCAGCTGTCGAAGGGCACATACTGGCCCAGCAGGCGCACCAGCGAGGTCCAGAAGTTCGGCTTGTCCAGCGCTTCGATCAGCTGCCCGACTGCGCGGTGCCAGGCGATATCCTGAAGGGAAAGGCTCATGACTCTACCCCCGATGGGTTACCACGCGGGCGTAATTACCCGGTGATGGCACGCCCGGCATACTCGCTGGATGCCTTGAGCCGGCGCGGTGCGCATTCTGACCGACAGCGCCCGGTCACCGCAAAGACAAGAATCCGAGGAAGCCCCATGAAAGTAGAACTCGTCCAACTCGCCGGCCGTGATGGCGATGTGGCCTGGAACCTGGCCCGCACCCTGGAGGCCATCCACGCCTGCGCCGACGACACCCAACTGGTGGTGTTCCCCGAGACCCAGCTGACCGGCTTCCCCACCGAGGCGAACATCGCCGCCATCGCCGAGCCGATCGACGGCCCCAGCGTGCAGGCCGTGCAGCGTGCAGTGCGGGAGAAGAGCATCGCCGTCGCCGTGGGCTTCGCCGAAGCCGCTGACGATGGCCGGTTCTACAACACCACGCTGCTGATCACCCCCGAAGGCATCGCCATGAAGTACCGCAAGACGCACCTGTGGGCGTCGGACCGCGGCATCTTCACCCCCGGCGACCGCTACGCCACCTGCCTGTGGAATGGCATCCGCGTCGGCATCGTGATCTGCTTCGACATCGAGTTCCCCGAGTCCGCCCGCGCCCTGGGCCAACTGGGCGCCGAGCTGATCATCGTGACCAACGGCAACATGGACCCCTACGGCCCTACCCACCGCACCGCGATCATGGGCCGCGCCATGGAAAACCAGGCCTACGCCGTGATGGTCAACCGTGTCGGCGAAGGTGATGACGGCCTGGTCTTTGCTGGCGGCAGCGCCGTGGTCGACCCCTACGGCCAACTGATCGTCGAAGCCGGCCGCGAAGAGTGCCGGCAGATCGTCGAGCTGGACTTCGAACGCCTGGCGCAATCGCGCCGCGACTACAGCTACCTGGCCGAGCGCCGCTTCGTGCTGCCCGGCGAGATGCGTGAGCACGCAGACGGCCTGCGCGAGCTGATCATTCCCGCCTGAGTTTCCTTCCGGCTCCGCTGCAAGGGGGCCGGGGCGCAGGGCCGCGCCGATACAGCGCTATTCCACTATCGACGGGCGACCTGAGCGCCCGCGAGGCCTGCGGGTGAGCGCAGGCCAGCAACTTGTACTGCCATAACAAACACAACGCGGAGTAAGCAGTAATGGCTCGACTCAAACGAACCCTGTCGCTGGGTTCGGTGGTGCTGTTCGGCATCGCCTACATGACCCCGATCATCGTCCTCGGCACCTTCGGCATCCTCGCCGACGTCACCCGTGGCGTAGTCCCCTCGGCCTACCTCGTGGCCTCTGTCGCCATGCTGTTCACCGCGCTCAGCTACGGGCGCATGGCCGCCGCCTTCCCGGTTGCCGGCTCGGCCTATACCTACGTGCGCAAGTCGATCAGCCCGAAGCTGGGATTCCTAGCCGGCTGGGCGGTGCTGCTGGACTACCTGTTCCTGCCCATGGCGATCTGGCTGATCGGCGCGGCCTACCTGCATTCTGCCTTCCCTGCCGTACCCCAGGCCCTGTGGGTACTGGCCTTCATCGGCGTGACCACCGCGATCAACGTCGTTGGCCTGCGCCTGGCGAAGAACATCAACGGCGTGCTGATGCTGGTGCAGTTCCTTGTACTGATTGCCTTCGTCGGCCTGGCCATCCACTACATCATGGGCGACGGCAGCCGTCCGCTGTGGACCCTGGAGCCCTTCCTCAAGGAAGGCACCCAACTGCCGCTGATCATGGGTGGCGCGGCCATCGCCTGCTATTCGTTCCTGGGCTTTGACGCGGTCAGTACCCTGACCGAAGAAACCCACGAGCCGCGCAAGACCATTCCGCGTGCGATCCTGCTGATCACCCTGATCGGCGGCGGCATCTTCATCGCCGCCAGCTACTTCGTACAGCTGGCGCACCCGTCGGTGGAATTCCAGAACGCCGATTCCGCCGCCTACGAAATTGCCCGCAACATCGGTGGCGACCTGTTCGTCAGCTTCTTCCTGATCGGCCTGATCGTCGGCCAGTTCACCTCCGGCCTGTCGGCCCAGGCCAGCGCCTCGCGCCTGCTGTTCGCCATGGGCCGCGACGGCGTGCTGCCGCGTCCGTTCTTCGGGCGCATCAGCAAGCGCTTCGAGACCCCGGTGAACAGTATCGTGCTGTGCGGCGTGGTGGCCCTGCTGGCGCTGCACATGGACGTCACCACGTCCACCTCGTTCATCAACTTCGGCGCCTTCCTCGCCTTCAGCCTGGTGAACCTCTCGGTGATCTTCCACTACTACCTGAAGGCCGAACGTCGCGGCCTGCGTGAGCTGGTGCTGTTCCTGCTGTTCCCGCTGATCGGCCTGCTCGCCGACCTGTGGCTGATGGTCAGCCTCGACCATCTGGCGATCTGGCTCGGCGCCACCTGGCTGGTGCTCGGCGTGATCTACCTCGCGGTGATCACCGGCGGCTTCCGCCAGCAACCACCGGAGATGCATTTCGAGGAGGCGTGAGCCCCGCGCGGGGCTATGCTGGGGACTCCGAGCCGTGAAGACCGAGGAGACCCGCCATGCCCCGCCTCACCCTCTACCATTCGCCCCAGACACGTTCCAGCGGCACCCTGGTGCTGCTGGAGGAGCTGGGTGCCGAGTACGACCTCGAACTGATCAACATGAAGGCCGGCGAGCAGCGCAAGCAGGAATATCTGGCGCTCAACCCGCTGGGCAAGGTCCCGGCGATCCGCATTGGCGAATCGCTGGTCACCGAGCAGGGCGCCATCTTCATCTACCTCGCCGACCTGTTCCCGCGGGCCAACCTCGCTCCCGCCCTCGATGACCCGCTGCGTGGTCCCTACCTGCGCTGGCTGGTGTTCTATGGCTCCAGCTTCGAGCCGGCCATCGTCGACCGCGCCCTCAAGCGCGAGGCGGCGCCGCAGGCCATGAGCCCCTATGGCGACTACGACAGCGTGATGCGCGCGATTGCCGAACAACTGGAAACCGGCCCCTACCTGTTGGGCAACCGCATGACCGCTGCCGACGTGCTATGGGGTGCGGCCCTGCGCTGGACCATCGGCTTCGGCGTGGTGCCCAAGCTGCCGGTGTTTGAACGCTACGTCGAACTGGTGACGTCGCGTCCGGCGTTCGCCCGTGTGTGGGAGCGCGACAAGCAATGGGTCGAGGAGCATACGAAGGCTGCTGACGCGAAGGCGACCTGAGGCCTGGGCGAGATGATGCAGACTTGCTCCAAAGTCAGGGCATGGGTCCTTGGATTTGAGAAAAAAGTCTCAAGTCGCCTGGGAAAATTCCTTTTTTGATGTAGCTATATTTCCCACGCTATCGGCTTGATCGATGATTCTTCCAGCGCCGCGCCCCCCATCGCGTGGCGTCGGCAAGCATAACGACAACAAGCCGTTTCTTGACTTAGGTCCCCAGGGCCCTTCCGCGAGGAAGGGCCTTTTTTTTGCGATGCGCCAGTAGCCCGAGCCGTCTGCCACGGTCTTTTCGGCAGGAGGGCGCCCTGGTGCGCACCGAGCCCGCGAATGTTGGTGAGGGAAATTGCTGACGCTGTGGCCGATTTCGCAAAGTTACGCGGAGTGTTCCTACGCAGACGATCGGGCTTGGAGAAATATCCTGGCTCTTGGATCATGCATTCCGCGGCGTGTTCCTACACGTTGCGGTGATGATTGATCGACTAGTCAATCGTTAACTTCGGGCCCGCCAGTCTTGGCGGGCCTTTTTTTTTGCCCGTCGGGAGGGCGGGGGTGTTCCCATTGGTTTCCTGCGGAACAGGGAACAGGCGCTCAGCGGATACGTGCAGAAGTGTGCAGGCAGTGCCGTAGCAACCCGATGAAGGTGAGGGCCCAGGCGGCCAGGGCGATATAGGCAACAACCTGGATGAGCGGCAGGAACACCTGCTGGTGCACCAGCGGCAGGAAGTTGAACGAGGCAACGCAGAACATGCCCAGCGGGAACACCACCGACCAGTTCTGCAGGTCGTAATGGATACCGATTCCGTAGCGCACCCGGTGAGTGACGAATACCAGCAGCAGAAAGGGAATCCACCAGCAGGCGAAAGCGCCGACGAAGACTGACAGACCGAGGATGAAGGGTGCCAGCGACTGGACCAGCACGCTGTCGGCTCCGGCTGTCAGCAGGCGTGCTCCGGCCAGTGTGGAAATCGCCAGGGCGCCCATGTTGATCCAGTAGGACGGCGACAGCTCTCCAGCCTCCAGGTCGAGGAACAGCCAGCGGTAGAGAATCTGCGACATGATCAGTACGTACAGCATGATGCCAACCATATAGGCCGCCACGCAGACGAAGAGGATCAGTTCCGGATCGGCAAAGCGCGTCGCCAGGTAGCTGCCGAGTACGCAGACCGAGGCGCTGGACACCGTGCAAAGCAGCCAGGTGCCGTTCAGGCCCTGTTCCAGGGTCGGCTTGTGCTGGGTGAGGGTGACGCCGGCGAGCATCGCATACATGCACAGCAGCCACAGCGGCCCGGCCAACAGCCACAGGGCTTGGGCGATGGCGGGCTGGTTGGCCAGCACGATGAACTGCACGCCCAGCACGTTGGAGCCGGCCACGAGCGTAAGGAAGCCGGGGCCGCGCGCATGGTGGGTGAGGTCCTGCCACATCAGCCGCGGATAGCGGGCCAGCCGATACAGGCTGCACGACAGGCAGAGCGCGTACTGCAGGATGTTCAGCCAGAACAGGCCCAGCGCCACTGGCTGCAGGCCGACCAGGTGACAAGCCAGGGACACGATGCCAGTCGCCATGACCAGCGAGAAATAACTGGGTGGAAAGTCTTTGAGCACCGGAAATTCTCCCAAGAATGGTCGACCACTCTTATAGCCATGACTTCGCAGGCCGCCAGCAACGTTGCGGCGCTGGCGGTCCGCGATTCGCACTCTGCGAAGAGTTTCCGGTATCAGGTCATTGCTTTGCCGCGCTGACCCCTTCCAGTGTCGCGAAGGACGTGTCCTTGGCGGTCAGCAGGAAGTCGCGCATGAACGGCGCATCCAGCATGTCGGCGCGGATGGCGGCGAACAGGGTGCAGTACAGGCCTTTCTCGCCCAGGCGCTTGGCGGTTACATAGCCTCGCGAGCTGTACTCGTGCAGCGCCCAGTTGGGCAGGCTGCAGACGCCGCGTCCCGAGGCCACCAGTTGCATCATCATCACTGTCAGTTCCGAGGTGCGCACCTGGGCCGGTTCGACGTCGGCCGGTTCGAGGAAGCGCGTGAAGATGTCCAGGCGATCCCGCTCGATGGGGTAGGTGATCAGCGTCAGGTTGGCCAGGTCTTCCGGCACGATGCAGGACTTGCCGGCCAGCGCATGGTGGTTGTCCACCGCCAGCAGTGCCTCGTAGGTGAACAGCGGCACGTAGGTGATGCCGGCGATCTCCACCGGGTCGGACGTCACCACCAGGTCGAGGTCGCCGCGGGCCAGGGCCGGCAGGGGGGCGAAGGAGAAGCCGGAGGCAAGGTCCAGCTCCACTTCCGGCCAGGCGTCGCGGAACTGGTCGATGGTCGGCATCAGCCACTGGAAGCAGCTATGACACTCGATGGCCATGTGCAGGCGCCCGGCGGTGCCGCCGGCCAGACGCGCCAGGTCGCGCTCGGCGCCGCGCAATTGCGGCAGCACGGCGTCGGCCAGTTGCAGCAGGCGCAGGCCGGCGCTGGTGAAGCGCACCGGTTTGGTCTTGCGGATGAACAGCGACAGGCCGAGGCGTTCCTCCAGTTCCTTGAACTGGTGGGACAGGGCGGACTGCGTCAGGTGCAGGCGCTCGGCTGCCTCCACCAGGCTGTCGGCTTCGCGCAGGGCATGCAGGGTTTTCAGGTGACGGAGTTCTAGCATGGCGCGGCCTCGCCTCAATATGAGGAAATCTTGATGAAACGGCGTAACAGTTGAGTCGCTCTCATGATAAGCCGGCTGCTGGCGCTTCACCAGCACGGTTTGCCGGTCCGGCCTCACCAACTCAGATAGAACATGCCCTTGGCCAGCAGGACGATCAGCAGCACATGGGCGAATACGCTGTAGTGGATGCGCCGGGAGCGCTGGCCAGTCATGCGCCCGGCTCGGAACGAATACATGGCGAAGATGAAGTGGCCCAGCACGCTGCCGGCCAGCAGCAGTTTGAGGCTGAGCAGAGTGGCAAAGGGCGAGCCCAGCGGGTTGGCCAGCAGCGACGCATAACGCAGGTGCAGCATGCCCAGGCCGCTGCCGAACAGGGTCAGGATCACCCAGGGCATCACCCGGCGCAGACGCCGGCCCAGCGCCGCTTCCACCTGGGTCATCGCCCGCGCCGGCACCTGACGGTGGATGCTTTCCAGGATCAGCACTTCGAAGAACACCGTACCGACGAAGAAGATCGCGGCGAACAGGTGCAGCGTGAGAACGATGGGGTAGGCCATGGCGAGGCTTCCGAGCGGGGGGTTCCTATCTTCACCAGTGAAGGTGCCTGGCGCCCTTGACCCCAGTCATGGGAAGAGCTGTCGGTGACCGCTCGGCACCTTTCATCAAACTGTCACGGACCTGTGGCAGAGCGAGCGACGGAAATTCATCAGAATCGCGCTCAACTGGGGTTTTGCGTTCCGGATTTTCACTCATGCGTGCTTTTCTGCTGGCAGCCGCTCTGTTCTGCGGCCTGTCCTCTCTCTCTCTTATTGCCGATCGGGCCGTTGCCGCAGAGCGCTGCGATGCGCGGGTGCCGACCGAACTGGTCGACCTGGGCGATGTACGCCTGGCCTACCAGAGCATCGGCCGTCCGCAGGACCCGACGCTGCTGCTGATCATGGGCCTGGGCGGACAGTTGATCCATTGGCCGGACGAAGTGGTCGAGGCGCTCTGCCAGCAGGGCTTCCGGGTGATCCGCTACGACAATCGCGATGTCGGCCTGTCGTCCTGGCGTGTTCCTACGCCCAGCGGCAACCTGACCTACGAGGTCATTCGCTATCGTCTCGGCCTGCCCGTTAGCGCGCCCTACAGCCTGACGGATATGGCCGGCGACGCGCTGCACTTGCTGGACGCCCTGCATGTCGAGCGCGCCCACGTGCTGGGCGCGAGCATGGGCGGGATGATCGCCCAGCATGTGGCCGACATGGCGCCCGACCGCGTGATCAGCCTGACGCTGGTGATGACCAGTTCCGGCGCCGAAGGCCTGCCGGCCCCCAGTGAGGCGTTGCTGCGCCTGCTTGCCCGACGTGAAGCGGCCAGCCGCGAGCAGGCCATTGAGCAGCAGGCCGATCTGCTGGCTGCCCTGGGCAGCCCCGAAGTGCGCGATGATCGCCAGCAATTGCTGCAGCAGGCGGCGCGCTCCTACGATCGTGCCTTCAACCCCGAAGGCGTGCAGCGGCAGATGCTGGCGATTCTCGCCGAGCCAAGCCGCGTGGAGCTGCTCAATCGCCTGAACGTGCCGACCCTGGTGGTCCACGGTACCGCCGACCCGCTGCTGCCGGTCATGCATGGCGTGCACGTGGCGGCGCACATCCGCGGTTCGGTGCTCAAGCTGATTCCCGGGATGGCGCACCGTTTCCAGGAGGACTTCAAGGAGCCGCTGCTGGGAGCCGTGCTGCCTTATCTGCGAGAGCACCAGGGCGGCGGGCACGTCGCCCAGCTCTGAAACGGCGGGACTTGCGGGAGCCGACTGGCGCGCTCCCGCAGGCATTTCCCTCAGCGGATGTCGTTCAGATCATCCTCGCGGGTCTCGCGCAGGCACAACACCGCCAGCAGGCTGAGCGCCGCCGCGACCGACACATAGCCGCCGACCCAGCTGAGCCCGCCCATTCCAACCAGCTTCTGCGCGATGTAAGGGGCCACCGAGGCGCCAAGGATGCCGCCCAGGTTGTAGGCCGCTGAAGCACCGGTGTAGCGCACGTGGGTGGGGAAGAGCTCCGGCAGCAGTGCGCCCATGGGGGCGAAGGTCACGCCCATGAGGAACAGCTCCAGCGACAGGAACACCGCCACTTCCACCGAAGAGCCCTGGCTCAGCAGCGGCTCCATGGCGAAGCCCGAGGCGATGGCAGCGAGGCTGCCGACGATCAGTACCGGTTTGCGCCCGAAGCGGTCGCTCAGCCAGGCGGACACCGGCGTGGCGGCGGCCATGAAGAGTACGGCAATGCACAGCAGGCCGAGGAAGTCCTCGCGGCTGTAGCCCAGGGTGCTGACGCCGTAGCTCAGCGAGAACACCGTGGAGATATAGAAGAGGGCGTAGCACACCACCATTGCCAGGGCGCCGAGCAGGGTCGGCCGCCAGTGCTTCGAGAACAGCTCGGCGATCGGCAGACTGGCGCGTTCGTGGCGCTCCATGGCCTTGGCGAACACCGGGGTCTCCACCAGTTTCAGGCGCACGTAGAGGCCGACGATGACCAGCACCGCGCTGAGCACGAACGGGATGCGCCAGCCCCAGGCGCGGAACTGCTCTTCGCTGAGCAGCATGGCCAGGCAGAGGAACAGTCCGTTGGCAGCCAGGAAACCGATCGACGGACCCATCTGCGGGAACATGCCGAACCAGGCGCGGCGGCCCTTTGGCGCGTTCTCCGTGGCCAGCAGCGCGGCGCCGCCCCATTCGCCACCCAGCCCCAGGCCCTGGCCGAAGCGCAGCACGCAGAGCAGGATCGGCGCCCAGGCGCCAATGCTGTCATAGCCCGGCAGCAGGCCGATCAGGGTGGTGGAAATGCCCATCAGCAGCAGCGAGGCCACCAGGGTCGACTTGCGCCCGATGCGGTCGCCGAAGTGGCCGAACAGCGCCGAGCCCAACGGGCGAGCGAGGAAGGCAATGCCAAAGGTGATGAAGGCGCTGAGCGCCTGGGCGGTGCCGGAGGTCTGCGGGAAGAACACCGGGCCGATCACCAGCGCGGCGGCAGTGGCGTAGACGTAGAAGTCGTAGAACTCGATGGCGGTGCCGATGAAGCTGGCTACCGCGACGCGGGTGGTGGAGTTGGTCTGTTCGGCCGGTTGTGCGGCTTCGAGGGTGGCGCTGGTCATACGGGGAATATCCCTGGCAGTCACGGCTGGCGACGACTCTCTGGTCATGTCCAGCGTCATAGGAGGCATCGCCATGGCGCGAGTGCGAGCGCGGCCCGGGATCGGGGCAGGGTGGGCGCGGCTCGCGGCGGGTCGGGGCGAGGCCGGCTGCTTCGCAAGGCAACGACGCGGGGTCGAGGCTCGGCGGGGCGTGCGATTGACTGGCCGGTGCAGCGTCGCGGGTAGCGGCGGGCACAGGCGGGAGGCTGGGTAAGCCGCCTGGATTATAGGGGCGGGCAGGGCGGCTCAGGCAAGCTCGTCGGCGTAAGGCTCTCTAGGCGGAGCGCCAGGCAGCCAGGCGCGCACACTTTTCACGCGGTTTTCGCCGGACTGGAGGATTTCCAGGCGATAGCGGCCGATCTTCAGGCATACCGCGCAGTCGGGGATCTGCTCCAGCGCTTCGGTGACCAGGCCGTTGAGGGTCTTCGGCCCATCGCTGGGGAGCTGCCAGCCCAGCGCGCGGTTGACGTCGCGCAGGTTGGCCGAGCCATCGATGACGTAGGTGCCGTCCGCTTGCGGATGGATGTCCGGGTTGCGCAGGGTGTTCTGGTTGCTGAACTCGCCGACGATCTCTTCGAGGATGTCTTCCAGGGTGATGATGCCGATCACCTCGCCGTACTCGTCGACGACGATGCCGATGCGCCGCTTCTGCTTCTGGAAGTTGATCAGCTGGGTCGACAGCGGCGTGCTCTCGGGCACGAAGTAGGGCTCCAGGCACGCGGCCTTGAGGCTGTCCTTGGTCAACTGGTTGTGGGTCAGCAGGCGGGCGATCTGGCGCATGTGCACCACGCCCTCGACCTGGTTGATATCGTTGCGGAACACCGGCAGGCGGGTGTGGGTGGTGTTGCGCAGCTGGCCGATGATGGTTTCCAGCTCGTCGTCCAGGTCGATGCCCTGGACTTCGTTGCGCGGCACCATCAGGTCGTTCACCGTGATCTTTTCCAGGTCGAGGATGCTCAGCAGCATGTCCTGGCGGTTGTGGGTGAGCTTCTCGCTGGAGTCGGTGACCACGCTGCGCAGCTCGTCGTTGCTCAGCGGCTTGTTGCCGCGCTGGGTCGGGTCGAGGCCGCCCAGGCGCAGAAGGAGGTTGCTGATGCCGGTCATCAGCCAGAGCAGCGGGCTGAACAGCTTCTGCATCCAGATCAGCGGCAGGCTGGCGGGGAAGGCCACGCGCTCGGGGCGCAGGGCCGCGTAGGTCTTTGGGGTGATCTCGCCGAAGATCAGCAGGACCAGGGTCAGGGCGATGGTTGCGATGGCCACGCCGGCCTCGCCCCACAGGCGCAGGGCCAGCAGGGTCGCCAGGGACGAGGCGATGATGTTGACGAAGTTGTTGCCGATCAGGATGGTGCCCAGCAGCCGGTCGGTGCGCAGCAGCAGCCAGCTGGTGCGCCGCGCGCCACGGTTGCCTTGCTTGGACAAATGCCGCAGGCGGTAGCGGTCGAGGCTGAGCATGCCGGTCTCGACGCTGGAGAAGAATGCCGAGCAGAGGATCAGGAAGACCAGCAGGCCGATCAGGTAGCCGGGGTGGATCTCTTCCATGCGCGCATATCCTTCAGCGGCGCTCGGGCGCCGCCGTTAGCCTCAGATGTGCAGGATGAATTCCTTGACCAGCTTGCTGCCGAAGTAGGCCAGCATCAGCAGGCAGAAACCCGCCAGGGTCCAGCGGATCGCCTTGTGGCCGCGCCAGCCGAGCTGGTGGCGACCCCACAGCAGCACGCCGAAGACGATCCAGGCGAAGCAGGACAGGATGGTCTTGTGCGCCAGGTGCTGGGCGAACAGGTTGTCAACGAACAGCCAGCCGGAGATCAGCGACAGCGAGAGCAGTGACCAGCCGCCCCAGAGGAAGCCGAACAGCAGGCTTTCCATGGTCTGCAGGGGCGGGAAGTTGCGAATCAGGCCCGATGGGTGCTTGTGCTTGAGCTGATGGTCCTGCACCAGCAGGAGCAGCGCCTGGACCACGGCGATGGTCAGCAGGCCGTAGGCCAGGATCGACAGCAGGATGTGGGCGAGGATACCGGGCTGCTCGTTGATCGGCTCGATGGTGCCGTGGGGCATCAGCGCGGCCAGCAGGGTGGTCAGCGCGCCAAGCGGATAAAGGAAGATCAGCAGGTTGTGCACCGGAATGCGCAGGCAGGCCAGCAGGGTCAGGGCGGTGACCGCGGCGGAGATCAGGCTGGCGGCATTGAAGAAGTCCAGCGTCAGGCCCGCGGGCGTCAGCAGCTCCTGGCTCAGGCTGTACGCCTGGCAGAGCAGGGCGACGAGGCCCAGCAGGAGGAGCAGCGGTTTCTGCGGCGGGGTGCGACGGGCCAGGCTTGCGCCCTGGTAGACGGTGGTGCCGATATAAAGGACGGCGGCGATCAGGCTGGGCAGCAGAGGTTGCATAAGTCCTTGAAACAGTCCTTCGACGGGGGACCCGAAAGGTGCTGAGTTTGGCACAGATCGCCCGCGCCTAGAAAGCCGCTGAGAACAGTTCGCTTCTGGCCTGCGAAGCGCTCCGTCACATCGGGATCATCGGCGGTGTTGGCGCTGGCCGCACTTCGCTATAATCGCCGGCTTGCTGACAAGCCAAACCTTGGCCCGACCGGGCCCGATTAGGATCGCGCATGTTCGAAAACCTTACAGATCGCCTCTCGCAAACGCTGCGCCACGTTACCGGCAAGGCCAAGCTGACCGAGGACAACATCAAGGACACGCTCCGCGAAGTGCGGATGGCCCTGCTGGAGGCCGACGTGGCCCTGCCAGTGGTCAAGGACTTCGTCGCCAAGATCAAGGATCGCGCGGTCGGCACCGAGGTTTCCAAGAGCCTGACCCCGGGCCAGGCCTTCGTGAAGATCGTCCAGGCCGAGCTGGTCGAGCTGATGGGCGCGGCCAACGAAGACCTCGACCTCAATGCCGCTCCGCCGGCGGTCATCCTGATGGCCGGCCTGCAGGGCGCGGGCAAGACCACCACTGCCGGCAAGCTGGCGCGCTTCCTCAAGGAGCGCAAGAAGAAGTCCGTGCTGGTGGTGTCCGCCGACGTCTATCGCCCGGCGGCGATCAAGCAGCTGGAAACCCTGGCCAGCGATATCGGCGTGACCTTCTTCCCCTCCGATACCAGCCAGAAGCCGGTGGCCATCGCTGAAGCGGCGATCCGCGAGGCCAAGCTGAAGTTCATCGACGTGGTCATCGTCGACACCGCTGGTCGTCTGCACATCGACGCCGACATGATGGACGAGATCAAGCAGGTGCACGCGGCGATCAAGCCGGTGGAAACCCTGTTCGTGGTCGACGCCATGACCGGCCAGGACGCCGCCAACACCGCCAAGGCCTTCAACGATGCGCTGCCGCTGACCGGCGTGGTGCTGACCAAGGTCGACGGCGACGCCCGCGGCGGCGCTGCGCTGTCCGTGCGCGCCATCACCGGCAAGCCGATCAAGTTCCTCGGCATGGGCGAGAAGAGCGAAGCGCTCGATCCGTTCCACCCTGACCGCGTGGCCTCGCGCATCCTCGGCATGGGCGACGTGCTCAGCCTGATCGAGCAGGCCGAGCAGAACATGGATCGCGAGAAGGCCGAGAAGCTCGCGAAGAAGATCAAGAAGGGCAAGGGCTTCGATCTCGAAGATTTCCGCGACCAGTTGCAGCAGATGAAGAACATGGGCGGCCTGGGCAGCCTGATGGACAAGCTGCCGATGCTCGGCGGCGTCAACCTGTCGCAGATGGGCAACGCGCAGAATGCGGCGGAGAAGCAGTTCAAGCAGATGGAGGCGATCATCAACTCCATGACCCCTGCCGAGCGCCGTGATCCGGAAGTGATCAGCGGTTCGCGCAAGCGCCGCATCGCCATGGGTTCTGGTACGCAGGTGCAGGACGTTGGTCGTCTCATCAAGCAGCACAAGCAGATGCAGAAGATGATGAAGAAGGTCACCGCCAAGGGCGGCATGGCCAAGATGATGCGCGGCATGGGGAGCATGTTCCCCGGCGGCATGCCCAAGATGTAAGCCCGGGCGGCTCGCCGCCCGGCGGGCCGGACGCGCTGCGGCTTGCGGCGCGGGGCTTTAGCTCATAGAATATGCGGCCTTTCGGGCTCTGTGCCCGAGGGCTGCATTTCTTTTTTGCAAGCAAACCATAGGAACAACGTACGCATGGTAACCATTCGTCTGGCTCGTGGCGGCTCCAAGAAGCGCCCGTTCTATCACCTGACCGTGACCAACAGCCGCAACGCTCGTGACGGCCGTTTCGTCGAGCGCGTCGGCTTCTTCAACCCTGTCGCCACTGGCGCCGAAGTCAAGTTCTCGGTCAACCAGGAGCGTCTGAACTACTGGCTGAGCCAAGGCGCTCAACCGTCTGAGCGTGTTGCTCAGCTGATCAAGGACGCCGCCAAGGCTGCCTGAGATCGATGAACACGAATCCTGCTCCCGCCGAGGAGATGGTTGTTCTCGGCAAGATCGTATCGGTGCACGGTATTCGTGGTGAGGTGAAGGTGTATTCCTTTACCGATCCGTTGGACAACCTGCTGGACTATCGCCGCTGGACGCTCAAGCGTGGCAACGAAGTTCGACAGGCTGAGCTGGTTCAAGGTCGCGTGCAGGGCAATGTCCTGGTCGCGAAGCTGAAGGGACTGGATGATCGCGAGATCGCCCGCACCTTCGCTGAATTCGAAATCCTGGTCCCGCGCAGCGAGCTGCCGGTGCTGGACGATGGCGAGTTCTACTGGAGTCAGTTGGAAGGTCTCAAGGTGATCGACCAGAACGGGCAACTGTTCGGAATTCTCGACCACATGCTGGAGACCGGCGCCAACGATGTGATGGTAGTCAAGCCCTGCGCAGGCAGCCTGGACGACCGTGAACGCCTGCTCCCGTATACGGATCAGTGCGTGCAGGCGGTGGACCTGGAAGCCGGCGAGATGCGGGTGGACTGGGACGCGGACTTCTAACCCATGTGGATGAGAGCCCTCAGCCGATGTGGATAGGAGTAATCAGCATCTTTCCGGAGATGTTTCGCGCCATCAGCGACTATGGCATCACGAGTCGCGCGGTAAAGCAGGAGCTGATCCAGCTGCAGTGCTTCAACCCGCGAAGCAACACCGAGGACCGTCACCAGACGGTGGATGACAGGCCTTTCGGCGGTGGTCCCGGCATGGTGATGAAAATCAAGCCGCTCGAAGGCGCACTGGGCGATGCCCGGCAAGCCGCAGGCGGACCGGTGAAGGTGATCTACCTTTCGCCGCAAGGTCGCAAGCTCACGCAGGCGGCCGTGAAAGAACTGGCGAACGAGGAACGTCTGATCCTGATCGCCGGGCGTTACGAAGGCATCGACGAGCGCTTCATTGAAGAGCATGTCGATGAGGAATGGTCAGTTGGCGATTATGTCCTGTCCGGGGGTGAGCTTCCGGCCATGGTGCTGATTGACGCGGTCACGCGGTTGTTGCCCGGTGCACTGGGCCACGTGGACTCCGCCGAGGAGGACTCCTTCACGGATGGCCTGCTCGACTGTCCGCACTACACCCGACCCGAGGTGTACGCAGACAAACGTGTTCCTGAGGTGCTGCTCAGCGGCAACCACGAACACATCCGGCGCTGGCGTTTGCAGCAGTCCTTAGGCAGGACCTGGGAACGACGTGCCGATCTTCTGGATTGCCGCTCGCTTTCTGGAGAAGAGAAAAAGCTGCTGGAGGAATACATCCGCCAGCGGAACGATAGTTAACGTATCGATGGCGAGCGCCGAGCGCTTGTCTTAGGAGCACGAAATGACCAACAAGATCATTCAGCAGATCGAAGCTGAACAGATGAGCAAAGAGATTCCGGCGTTCGCCCCCGGCGACACCGTAATCGTCCAGGTTAAAGTGAAGGAAGGCGACCGTCAGCGTCTGCAGGCCTTCGAAGGCGTCGTGATCGGCAAGCGTAACCGCGGCCTGAACAGCGCTTTCACCGTTCGCAAGATCTCCAACGGCGTAGGCGTTGAGCGTACCTTCCAGACCTACAGCCCGCTGGTAGACAGCATCTCCGTCAAGCGTCGCGGCGACGTGCGCAAGGCCAAGCTGTACTACCTCCGCGAACTGTCCGGCAAGGCAGCGCGCATCAAGGAAAAACTGGCCTAATTCGCCGGTTGTTCCCGAAAAAAGCAGCCTACGGGCTGCTTTTTTCTTGCCCGTCGTTTTTCGCCCGTCAATTCGGCGTCCCTTCTGCCCCGGCAGCGCATTAGAAGCACAATACCCGCAGCACCGGCAGCCACCCTCATTGCATCAGGTAGCAGTGGCATGAGCCCCAGAGAGCAGGAAATCCTCCGTCGTACGGAGCTTTCCGAAACCCGCGTGACCAAGGCGATCTTCCCGCCCACCACCAATCACCACAACACCCTGTTCGGCGGCACCGCCCTGGCCTGGATGGATGAAGTCTCGTTCATCGCCGCGACGCGTTTCTGCCGGCTGCCGCTGGTGACCGTGTCCACCGACCGCATCGACTTCAAGCATCCGATCCCCGCTGGCTCCATCGTCGAGCTGATCGGCCGGGTGGTGAAGGTGGGCAATACCAGCCTCAAGGTCGAGGTGGAGGTGTTCGTCGAGAGCATGTCCGCCGACGGCCGCGAGAAGGCCATCCACGGGCTGTTCAGCTTCGTCGCCATCGACGACGAGAAGCGCCCGGTGCCGGTCCTGCCCGGCTTCGAGGCCTGAAACGCTAGAAGGCGCCTTTGGGCGCCTTCTTGCTTCATGCCTATCCGCCTTCTGTAGGAGCGAGCTTGCTCGCGAAGCTTTTCGCCGGCCAATTCGGCGCCGGGCTGTTCGCGAGCAGGCTCGCTCCTACAAAGACAACGCGTCAGTGGCGCAGGCTGATCTTCAGCGAGGCCTGGGACAGGTCGATGTTCTGCAGGCTCAGGCTGCCCATGCTCTGGGTCTTCGGCGCGCCGGCGACGCGGATGTTGTCGAAGCGCACCTCGCCGATGGAGCTGGGCAGGCGCACGTTGATCGATCCGTCAGCATTCAGGCTGGAGGAGGCGTGCAGCGTGTCGTACTGGACGTCGTGCAAAGAGGTTTCGGCGTCGAGGCTGTCGACCACTGGCATCACCAGTCGGGAAAGCTGCTTGATAGCACCGACGCCATCGCCGCTCTCGGCGCTGACCAGCAGGCTCTGCAGGGTGTCATCGAAACCCTGGGCGCTGACGTCGCTCATCTCGCGGTCGCTCAACGGCTTGAGGCCCTTGGGCGCTTCGTGGCGGGTGATGCTCGTCGGCGCCTGGCGCTGCACGTCGGCGCTGGCCAGCTGGAACGGGCTGAGCAGGGCGGCGACCAGCGTTGCCGCCAGGCGCAGGTTGTTCTGCTTCTTCAGCGCGCGACCGAGCTGGCGCTCACTGATCCAGCCCTGCTGGATCAGTGTTTCGCCCAGGCGCAGTCCATTGGTGAGCTGGAGCTGGATGGCCTTATCCAACTGGTGGGAGGTGATCAGGCCCTTGCTGACAAGGATCTGGCCGAGACGGGAGTTCTGTTGACTGGACATGGCGTGGGCTTCGTGGGGCGCAATGATGGCGTGGTGCAATCATTGTCTGTCAGACACATTCTGTCACCAGTCTTAAGATAGGCAGACATGGCCGGTCGTCAGGTTGTTACGGCCTGCGCCGTTTCGTTCGTACTCGACGTGTTTCCAGGCGCCTCCTCGATGAGCGAAATCACTGTCCAGCCGGTGTCGGGCGCCAGCGGGCGCTCGGGGGTGGCGATATGCAGGCGGCCGTTCGGGTCCTTGGCGAACAGCAGCAGCGCGCGGCCTTCGTGCAGGGCCTGGTAGTCCTCCCAGCCGAAGTTCTCGCTGAGCAGCGTCGAACGGATCTCCGCACCGCGCGCGATCAATCCGGCCATCTGTGGGTAAGTCACCGCCGACTGGCCCAGTGGGCGGCCCCGGTGGCGGTCGCTGACCCGATGCTTCTCGCTGCGGCGGCTGTCCTGGCTGCTGGGCAGGATGAAGCGCTGGCGGGGGTTGAACTCGTGGCGGAAGCTCATGCACATCAGCGCATTCAGTTCGGCGTTCGGCGACAGGGCCAGCAGGTGGCCCAGGCCGATCAGGTCCAGGTGCGCCTCGGCGTGCTGCGAAGCCGGGTTGCCGAAGTAGGTGGGCAGGTTGTCCATCCGTGCCGCGCGAGTGTTCTCCCAGCTCGAATCGGTGAGCAATACCTCCACGCCGGCGTTCTGCAGGCCGGCGCCGATGGCGCGCGCCACCGGGTTGGCGCCGATGATCAGGAAGCCGGTGGGCACCGGCTCGGCGACTTTCAGCAGGCGCGCCAGCGGTCTCGCGGTGGCGCTCTGCAGGATCACCGTGCCGATGATCACCAGGAAGGTCAGCGGCACCAGCACGCCGGCCTGGGCGTGGCCGGCTTCCTGCAGGCGGATGGCGAAGATCGCCGAGACTGCCGCGGCGACGATTCCCCGGGGAGCAATCCAGCTCAGCAGTGCCCGTTCGCGCCAGTTGAGCGTGGAGCCGGCGGTGGCAATCATGACGTTCAGCGGTCGTGCGACGAACTGGATCAGCACCAGCACCAGCAGGGCTATCGGCCCCAGGCCGAGCAGGGCCGGCAGGTCCAGGCGCGCGGCGAGCAGTACGAACAGGCCGGAGATCAACAGGACGCTGAGGTTCTCCTTGAAGTGCAGGATGTGCCGCACGTCGACGCCCTGCATGTTGGCCATGCGCAGGCCCATCACGGTGACGGCGAGCAGCCCTGATTCGGACATCACGGTGTTCGACAGGACGAACACGCCGAGGACGACCGAGAGTGACGCCAGGTTGTGCAGGTAGTCCGGCAGCCAGTGGCGCCGCAGCGCGACGCCCAGCGCCTGTCCGCCGAACAGGCCGAAGAGGATGCCGCAGCCGATCACGCTGATGAAGGTCAGCAGGCTGTCCGTCCACCCGGAGCCTGCGTCGCTGGCGGCGATGAAGGTGTAGACCACCACGGCGAGAATGGCGCCGATGGGGTCGATGACGATGCCTTCCCAGCGCAGGATGTTGGCGATGGTGGCATTGGGGCGCACCACGCGCAGCATGGGCACTATCACCGTGGGGCCGGTGACCAGGGTGAGGGTGCCGAAGAGCAGCGCCATCTCCCAGGTGAAGTCCAGCAGGTAGTGGGTGGCCAGGGCAATCACGCCCCAGGTGACCAGGGCGCCGATGGTCACCATGCGGCGTACCACGGTGCCGATTTCCTTCCACTCGTCCAGGTGCAGCGTCAGGCTGCCCTCGAACAGCACCAGGGCTACCGCGAGGGATACCACGGGGAACAACAGCGGGCCGAACAGCGCTTCCGGCGACAGCACATGCAGGACCGGGCCCACCAGGATGCCGCTCAGCAGCAGGAAGAGAATCGCCGGCAGGCGCAGGCGCCAGGCCAGCCACTGGCTGAGGAGGGCAGCGATGCCGATACCGGCGAAGGCGTAATAGGTGCTGTGTTCGTCCATGGACCGTCCGGGGAAGTGGCAGGAGTGGTGAGGGGGATGCTGTCTATGAAAGACTACCGCCGCTGCTTTTTCCTTTTTCATGGCGCGAAATGACCCCGATTCCCCATCCCCTGATCGATCGTTTTCTGGATGCCCTGTGGCTGGAGAAAGGCCTCTCCGACAATACCCGCAGCGCCTATGGCAGCGACCTGGCCCTGTTCAATGGCTGGCTCGACAAGCGTGGGGTGCAGCTGGAGGCGGCGGGTCGCGACGTGATCCTCGATCATCTGGCCTGGCGCCTGGGCGAGGGCTACAAGGCGCGCTCCACGGCACGCTTTCTGTCGGGCGTGCGTGGCTTCTACCGCTATTGCCTGCGCGAGGGCCTGATCGGCGAAGACCCGACGCTGCTGGTGGACCTGCCGCAACTGGGCAAGCCGCTGCCCAAGTCGCTGTCCGAAGCGGATGTGGAAGCGCTGCTGGCGGCGCCGGAGACCGATGATCCGCTTGGGCTGCGCGATCGCACCATGCTGGAGGTGCTGTATGCCTGCGGCCTGCGGGTCAGTGAACTGGTCGGCCTGACCCTGGAGCAGGTGAATCTGCGCCAGGGCGTGGTGCGTGTGCTCGGCAAGGGCAGCAAGGAGCGTCTGGTGCCGCTTGGCGAGGAGGCGATCCGCTGGATCGAGCGCTACGTGCGCGAGGCGCGCGGTGATCTGCTGGCTGGCCGGCCGAGCGACGTACTGTTCCCCAGCCTGCGTGGCGAGCAGATGACCCGGCAGACCTTCTGGCACCGCATCAAGCTGCACGCGAAGGTCGCCGGCATCGGCAAAAGCCTGTCGCCGCACACCTTGCGCCACGCCTTTGCCACCCATCTGCTCAATCACGGCGCCGACCTGCGCGTGGTACAGATGCTGCTGGGGCATAGCGATCTGTCGACCACGCAGATCTACACGCATATTGCCCGTGCACGTCTGCAGGACCTGCATGCGCAGCATCATCCACGCGGGTGAGTGGGGGCTCTGGCAACGCATGCGTTGCCCCACGAACGACCGGCCATGGATGGCCGGGCCGGTGCTGAACTTGAGCAGATGGTCTCGACAGGGATGTCTACACCTTGTTCGATCTTTGCGAGCAGGACCTTAATCACCGCGCCCGCCGACGATTCTGCCTGGGGCCGCGGTGCCTGGCGGGTTCGCGAGCCGGGCCTGGACGACGAGGCATCAAGCGCTTCGCGAGCAAGCTCGCTCCTACAGAAAAGCAACGGAAGCAGGAAAATTCCTGGAAGCTTCCGGCTACAGCCTTTGGCTCGGTCTTGCCGGCCCGGTGTGATAGTCTTCGCCGACTGACATCAGGAGTTTTCCATGCGTTTGTCTCGACTTCTGGCTGGTATGGCTATCGGCCTCGCCAGCACTCTCGCCCTGGCCGCCGAACCGGACCAGGCGATCCGCACCACCCTGCAGTCCCTGCAGCCTGACCTGCCCATCGAGAACATCTCCAAGGGGCCCCTGGACGGTATCTACCAGGTGCAGCTCAAGGGCGGCCGTATCCTTTACGCCAGCGCCGACGGCCAGTTCGTCGTGCAGGGCAACATCTACCAGGTGAAGGACGGCAAGCCGACCAACCTGACCGAGAAAGCCGAAAGCGCCGGCGTGGCCAAGACCATCAATGCCATCGCCGCCAAGGACATGGTGGTGTTCCCGGCCAAGGGCGAGACCAAGGCGCACATCACCGTCTTCACCGACACTACCTGCCCGTACTGCCAGAAACTGCACGCCGAAGTGCCTGAGCTGCAGAAGCGTGGCATCGAAGTGCGCTACCTGGCCTTCCCGCGCCAGGGCCCGAACTCGCCGGGCGACGCGCAGCTGCAGGCTGTCTGGTGCTCCAAGGACCGCCAGGCGGCGATGAGCGACATGTTCCACGAGAAGGAAGTGAAGGCCGCCAAGTGCGAAAACCCGGTGGACGCGCAGTTCGCCCTGGGCCAGATGGTCGGTGTGCAGGGCACCCCGGCGATCATCCTCGCCGACGGGACCATGCTGCCGGGCTACCAGCCGGCCGGCCAGATCGCCAAGCTGGCGCTGGAAGCCAAGTAAGCCGCGGCTTGCGCTCTGATTGACTAATGCGGAACCGCTTCGTAATGTTCGGTTCCTTTTGACTAGGGAACAGGCAGCCCGCCTGTTCTGACATGGTGCCTGCCCCCATGCCCGCCTCGTTGCGGGCATCGGCGTCTCAGGCGCCCCGATGCTGTAATCATGGGGAGTTTCAGCGTGAAACCGGTGAAAGTGGGAATCTGTGGGTTGGGGACCGTCGGTGGCGGTACCTTCAATGTACTCAAACGCAACGCCGAGGAGATTGCCCGCCGTGCCGGGCGTGGTATCGAGGTTGCGCAGATTGCCGCCCGTCGCCCCAATCCGAAGTGTGAAACCGGCAGTACCCCCATTACTGCCGACATCTTCGACGTGGCGAACAACCCGGAAATCGACGTGGTCATCGAGCTGATCGGTGGCTACACCCTGGCCCACGAGCTGGTGCTCAAGGCTATCGAGAACGGCAAGCACGTGGTCACCGCGAACAAGGCGCTGATCGCCGTGCACGGCAACGAAATCTTCGCCAAGGCTCGCGAGAAGGGCGTCATCGTCGCCTTCGAAGCCGCCGTGGCCGGCGGTATCCCGGTGATCAAGGCGATCCGCGAGGGCCTGGCCGCCAACCGCATCAACTGGCTGGCCGGCATCATCAACGGCACCGGCAACTTCATTCTCACCGAAATGCGTGAGAAGGGCCGCGCCTTCGCCGATGTGCTGAAGGAAGCCCAGGCGCTGGGCTATGCCGAAGCCGACCCGACCTTCGACGTGGAAGGCATCGACGCCGCGCACAAGCTGACCATCCTGGCGTCCATCGCCTTCGGTATCCCGCTGCAGTTCGACAAGGCCTACACCGAGGGCATCACTCAGCTGACCACCGCTGATGTGAACTACGCCGAGGCGCTGGGCTACCGCATCAAGCACCTGGGCGTCGCCCGCCGTACCGACAAGGGTATCGAGCTGCGCGTGCACCCGACCCTGATCCCGGCCGACCGCCTGATCGCCAATGTGAATGGCGTGATGAACGCGGTCATGGTCAACGGCGACGCCGCTGGCTCCACGCTGTTCTACGGCGCCGGTGCCGGCATGGAGCCCACCGCTTCCTCGGTGGTCGCCGATCTGGTGGACGTGGTTCGCGCCATGACCGCCGACCCGGAGAACCGCGTGCCGCACTTGGCCTTCCAGCCGGACTCGCTCTCCGACCACCCGATCCTGCCGATTGACGCCTGCGAAAGCGCCTACTACCTGCGCATCCAGGCCAAGGACCATCCGGGCGTACTGGCCCAGGTGGCGACCATCCTCTCCGAGCGCGGCATCAACATCGAATCGATCATGCAGATGGAAGTCGAAGAGCATGACGGTCTGGTGCCGATGATCCTGGTTACCCACCGCGTGCTCGAGTCCCGCATCATCGAAGCCATCACCGCGCTGGAAGCGCTGGATGACGTCGTCGGCAATGTCGTACGCATCCGCGTCGAGCAACTGAATTAATCGGGCTGCGGGTGACAGGCGGCAGGCGGCAGGCGGAAAAGCCTGAAGCCTGAAACCTGAAGCCTGGAGCCAAAACCGAAGGTTTTGAACATGCGTTACATCAGTACCCGCGGCCAGGCGCCCGCGCTGAACTTCGAAGACGTGCTGCTGGCTGGCCTGGCCAGCGACGGCGGCCTCTACGTACCGGAAAACCTGCCACGCTTCACCGTCGAGGAGATCGCCTCCTGGGCCGGCCTGCCGTACCACGAGTTGGCCTTCCGCGTGATGCGCCCGTTCGTTGCCGGCAGTATTTCCGATGCCGACTTCAAGAAGATTCTCGAAGAGACCTACGGTGTCTTCGCCCACAACGCCGTGGCGCCGCTGCGCCAGCTCAACGGCAACGAGTGGGTGCTGGAGCTGTTCCACGGCCCGACCCTGGCCTTCAAGGACTTCGCCCTGCAACTGCTCGGCCGCCTGCTCGACCACGTGCTGACCAAGCGCGGCGAGCGCGTGGTGATCATGGGCGCCACCTCTGGCGACACCGGCTCGGCCGCCATCGAAGGCTGCAAGGCCTGCGAGAACGTCGACATCTTCATCATGCACCCGCACAACCGTGTGTCCGAGGTGCAGCGCCGGCAGATGACCACCATCCTCGGCGAGAACATCCACAACATCGCCATCGACGGCAACTTCGACGACTGCCAGGAAATGGTCAAGGCCAGCTTCGCCGACCAGGGCTTCCTCAAAGGCACTCGCCTGGTGGCGGTGAACTCGATCAACTGGGCGCGGATCATGGCCCAGATCGTCTACTACTTCCACGCTGCCCTGCAGCTCGGTGCGCCGGCCCGTTCCGTGGCCTTCTCGGTGCCCACCGGCAACTTCGGCGACATCTTCGCCGGCTACCTGGCGCGCAACATGGGCCTGCCGATCAGCCAGCTGATTGTCGCGACCAACCGCAACGACATCCTGCATCGCTTCATGTCCGGCAACCGCTACGACAAGGACACCCTGCACGCGTCGCTGTCGCCGTCCATGGACATCATGGTGTCGTCCAACTTCGAGCGCCTGCTGTTCGACCTGCACGGTCGCAACGGCAAGGCCGTCGCCGAGCTGATGGACAACTTCAAGGCCACCGGCAAGCTGGCCGTCGAGGATGACCGCTGGACCGAAGCGCGCCGCCTGTTCGATTCGCTGGCGGTAAGCGACGAGGAAACCTGCGAGACGATCGCCCAGGTCTACGCCGAGTCCGGCGAACTGCTGGACCCGCATACCGCCATCGGCGTACGTGCAGCCCGCGAATGCCGTCGCAGCCTGGCGGTGCCCATGGTTACCCTGGGCACTGCGCATCCGGTCAAGTTCCCGGAAGCCGTGGAGAAGGCCGGTATCGAGGCTGTTCCGGCACTGCCGGCGCACCTGGCCGATCTGTTCCAGCGTGAAGAGCGTTGCACCGTGCTGGCGAACGAACTGGCCAAGGTCCAGGCCTTCGTCAGCGCCCACGGCAACCGCGGCAAGCCGCTTTAAGCCGGGGTTCGCTGTCAGGAAAAGCCCGCCCCATGGCGGGCTTTTTCATGCCTGTGATACAGGTTGGTGAAACATGTGGTCATGACCAACGGTACTGAAACCCACGAACTTTATCGCCGAACGTGCTGTCTTCTTCCTGTGTTTTTTCATTTCGCAACAAGGAGATACGACATGGACCGGCTAAGCGCCCTGCTGACCGAGACCTTCGCTCCCTACGCTCCCTCCCTGGGCCCGGCACGCCCCGACGGCGGCCGTATCCTGACCCTTACCAACGACGATGGAGATGTAGTACTGCGGCGTGTCATCGAAGGCCAGCATCTGGCCGACCATGAGCAGAGTGCGGAGGCGGTGCAGACCATCCGCCGCGACCTGCTGATCTCCGAAGGTCGCATGGAGGACGATGTGGTTTCCCAGTTGCGCCAACGCGCGCAGGTGCTGAGCTACGGCACTTGAGCGCGCTGTGATGAAAACGCCGCCCACTGGGCGGCGTTTTCGTTTCTGCCCCTCAAAGCTTGCCCTCAGAGCTTGCCCAGGTACTTCAGACGCGAGCGGATGCCGCCGGTCGAGCGGCCGTGTTCCTGGGCAATCGCGGCGATGGTTTCGCCCGCTTCGAAGCGTTGCAGCAGCCGTTGTTCTTCTTCTGCCTGCCAGGGTTTGCCGGCCTGCTGTGGATGGAGGCGGGGCTTGGCCGCTGACGCTTCCAGCGCGCGGATGGCGTGGAACAGCGCGCGGATCACCGCTGGCGCCTGGCAGGCATCGTCTGCCGCCAAGGGCGCATCGTGGCGCGGGTCGATGCCGTTGGCCAGCATGCGCAGCAGCACGAGGGAGTCGGCGAGGTGGTCGGCGTTCGTGGCGGCGCTCCTGATTCTTGTCCGTCGATGCTTGGCGAGCGCATGTGCGCTGTCTGTCGGCAGAGTCGGGAGAGAATGGAGAAACGGCGGAGGAGGGCGGGGAAGCTGTAGGAGCGAGCTTGCTCGCGAACAGATTTTTCGCCAGCTCAATCGTTGTGCTGGTTCGCGAGCAAGCTCGCTCCTACAGGGATCATTCCGGCAGCCATGAAAAACGGCCCCGAAGGGCCGTTTTCGTTGCAGCGCAGAGGATCAGCCGCCGAGGTACGCGTCGCGCACCTTGGGGTTCACCAGCAGGTTGGCGCCGGTGTCCTGCATGACGATGCGACCGTTCTCCAGCACATAGCCGCGGTCGGCGAGCTTGAGCGCCTGGTTGGCGTTCTGCTCGACGAGGAAGACGGTGACGCCTTCCTGACGCAGCTGTTCGACGATGTCGAAGATCTGCTGGATGATGATCGGCGCCAGGCCCAGCGACGGCTCGTCGAGCAGCAGCAGCTTGGGCTTGCTCATCAGCGCACGGCCGATGGCGAGCATCTGCTGTTCGCCGCCGGACATGGTGCCGCCGCGCTGGTTGAAACGCTCCTTCAGGCGCGGGAACAGCGCCAGGACCTTGTCCATCTGCTCCTGGTAATCGCCCTTGCTGGTGAAGAATCCGCCCATGGCGAGGTTCTCCTCCACGGTCAGGCGGGCGAACACGCGACGGCCTTCCGGCACGACGGCGATGCTCTTGCGCATGATCACCGAGGATTCCTTGCCGACCAGCTCTTCACCCATGTAGGTGATGCTGCCCGAGGAGGCGCGCGGCGAGCCGCACAGGGTCATCAGCAGGGTCGACTTGCCGGCGCCGTTGGCACCGATCAGGGTGACGATCTCGCCCTGCTGGACTTCCATGCTGACGTCGTGCAGCGCCTGGATCTTGCCGTAGAAGGTGGAAACCTTGTCGAACTTCAGCATGACTCAGGACTCCCCCAGATAGGCTTTGATCACATCCGGGTTGCCGCGGATTTCCTCCGGGGTGCCGTCCGCCAGGGGAGTGCCCTGGTTGATCACGTAGATATGGTCGGAAATGCTCATCACCAGCTTCATGTCGTGCTCGATGAGCAGGACGGTGACGCCGTGCTCGGAGCGCAACATGGCGATCAGCGCCTTGAGGTCCTCGGTTTCCCGCGGGTTCAGGCCGGCCGCCGGCTCGTCCAGCATCAGCAGCTGCGGACGGGTCATCATGCAGCGGGCGATTTCCAGGCGGCGCTGCTGGCCGTAGGCGAGGGTGCCCGCCGGGCGGTTGGCGATGTCCTTGAGGTTGACGATTTCCAGCCAGTGCGAGGCGTAGTCCAGGGCCTCGGCTTCCGCGCGACGGAAGGCCGGGGTCTTGAGCAGGCCGGCGAGGAAGTTGGTGTTGATGTGCCGGTGTTGCGCCACCAGCAGGTTCTCCACCGCGGTCATCTCCTTGAACAGGCGCACGTTCTGGAAGGTCCGCACCACGCCCTTGTGGGCGATCTTGTGGCCCGGCAGGCCCTGGATGGGCTCGCCGCGCAGCAGGATCTCGCCGCCAGTGGGGGCGTAGAAGCCGGTCAGGCAGTTGAACACGGTGGTCTTGCCGGCGCCGTTGGGGCCGATCATCGAGATCACCTGTTTTTCCTGGACCTTCAGGGCCACGTTGTTGACGGCCAGCAGCCCGCCGAAGCGCATGGTGAGGCCGGATACTTCAAGAATCGGTCGGCTCATTTGCGCAACTCCAGGTGCGGGCGCTGCATGGGCAGAAGGCCCTGCGGACGCCAGATCATCATCAGCACCATGAGGGCGCCGAACATCAGCATGCGGTACTCGCTGAACTCACGCATCAGTTCGGGCAGCAGGATCATCACCACGGCGGCCAGGATGACGCCGAGCTGGGAACCCATGCCACCCAGCACCACGATGGCGAGGATGATGGCCGATTCGATGAAGGTGAACGACTCCGGGGTGACCAGGCCCTGGCGCGCGGCGAAGAAGCTGCCGGCGAACCCGGCGAAGCAGGCGCCGAGGGTAAAGGCGGAGAGCTTGATCAGCGTCGGGTTCAGGCCCAGTGCGCGGCAGGCGATCTCGTCTTCGCGCAGGGCTTCCCAGGCGCGGCCCAGGGGCATGCGCAGCAGGCGGTTGATGACGAACAGCACCAGCAGTACCAGCAGCAGTGCGACCAGGTAGAGGAACACGACCTTGTAGTTCGAGTTGTAGGCGATGCCGAAGAACTCGTGGAAGGTCTGCATCCCCTCGGGGGCGCGGCGCTCGAAGGTCAGGCCGAACAGGGTCGGCTTGTCGATGTTGCTGATGCCATTGGGGCCGCCGGTCAGCTCGGTCATGTTGCGCAGCAGGATGCGGATGATCTCGCCGAAGCCCAGGGTCACGATCGCCAGGTAGTCCCCGCGCAATCTCAACACCGGGAAGCCGAGGATGAAGCCGAAGAACGCGGCCATCAGGCCGGCGATCGGCAGGCACACCCAGAAGCCCAGGCCGTAGTAGTGCGACAGCAGCGCGTAGCTGTAGGCGCCCACGGCATAGAAGCCGACGTAGCCGAGGTCGAGCAGGCCGGCCAGGCCCACCACGATGTTCAGGCCCAGGCCCAGCAGCACGTAGATCAGGATCAGGGTGGCGATGTCCACCGCGCCGCGCGAGCCGAAGAACGGCCAGGCGAGGGCGACGAGTATCAGCACCATGATGATCTTGCGTTGCACGGAGGCGTGGGTCAGGCGTTCGGCCAGGCGGGTATGCGGATGCGACAGGGCTTGCTTCACGCTGCCGCCGAAGGCGAAGCGATCGCGCACCAGTTGCCAGACGAACATCAGCACGGCGCAGGCAGCGATGGTCCACAACCGGGTGGGGCTGACGTTCTCCAGTTGCAGGCCGATGCCGATCACGCTGAGCTTCAGGCCCAGCACCGGATAGGCCACGGCCATCACCAGCAGGGCGCTGAAGAAGGCGGTCTTGAGTTTCTGGCTCATACTTTTTCCACCTCCGGGCGACCGAGCAGGCCTGTGGGGCGGAAGAGCAGGACGAGCACCAGCAGGGTGAACGCCACCACGTCCTTGTACTGGTCACCGAACACGTCGGCGCCAAAGGCTTCGGCCACGCCCAGCACCAGGCCGCCGAGCATGGCGCCCGGGATGCTGCCGATGCCGCCCAGCACCGCGGCGGTGAACGCCTTGATGCCGGCGAGGAAGCCGATGTGCGGGTTGATCACGCCATACTGCAGGCCCAGCAACACCGCGGCGACGGCGGCCAGGGTGGCACCGATGACGAAGGTCAGGGCGATGATGTTGTTGGTGTTGATGCCCAGCAGGTTGGCCATCTTCAGATCCTCCGCGCAGGCGCGGCAGGCGCGGCCCAGGCGGGAGCGGGAAATGAACATGGACAGGCCGTACATGGTCAGCAGGGTGACGATGAAGATCAGCACCTGCATGTACGAAATGGTCACGCCGGTCATCTCGTCCGCGCCGATGATGAAGTTGCCCGGCAGCAGGTTGGGGATTGCCTTGTCCTTGGAATCCTGGGCGAGCAAGACCTCGTTCTGCAGGAAGATCGACATGCCGATCGCGGAGATCAGCGGAATCAGCCGGTTGCTTCCACGCAGGGGCCGATAGGCGATCCGTTCGATGCTGTAGCCGTAGGCGCTGGTGACGATGATCGCCGCGGCGAAGGTGCAGATGATAACGACAGGGAGACTCACGATCCCCATCATGGCCAGCCCCGTGATCACGATGAAGGCTACGTACGAGCCAATCATGTACACCTCGCCGTGGGCGAAGTTGATCATGCCGATGATGCCGTAGACCATGGTGTAGCCGATGGCGATCAGGGCATAGGTGCTGCCGACGGTGAGGCCGTTGATCAGCTGTTGCAGGTAGTGATAGAGCTCAGGCATTACCTAACTCCTCGGGCGTCGCGTGAAGCGGCGCTTGTGGCGCGACGGACCCCCGGAATACTCGGATAAACAAAGCCCACTGCGTGGGCAGTGGGCTTTGTGTGGAGGCGGGTGGCTTACTTGGCTTCGGTCTTGGTGCCGTCCTTGTGCCACTGATAGACCACGAAGTTGAAGTTCTTCAGGTCGCCCTTCTCGTCGAAGGCCAGGTCACCGGTCGGAGTCGCGAAGGTGTTGGAGCGCAGAGCGGCGGCTACCTTGTCGGTGTCCTCGCTGCCGGCTTTCTTGATGCCTTCGGCGATGACCTGCACCGCGGCGTAGGCCGGGAACACGAACGGACCGCTCGGGTCTTCGTTCTTGGCCTTGAAGGCGTCAACCAGAGCCTGGTTCTTCGGATCCTGGTCGAAGGACTTCGGCAGGGTCACGTACAGGCCTTCGGAAGCCGGGCCGGCGATGGCGGAGATCTCTTTGTTACCCACGCCTTCCGGGCCCATGAAGCCGACTTTCAGGCCTTTCTCGGAAGCCTGGCGCAGGATCAGGCCCAGCTCCGGGTGGTAGCCGCCGTAGTAGACGAAGTCGACCTTGGCCTGCTTGAGCTTGGCAATCATCGCGGAGAAGTCCTTGTCGCCGGCGTTGATGCCTTCGAACAGGGCGACCTTGATGCCAGCGTCTTCCAGGGTCTTCTTCACGGCAGTGGCGATGCCTTCGCCGTACTGCTGCTTGTCGTGGATCACGGCCACGGTCTTGGGCTTGATGTGCTCGGCGATGAACTTGCCGGC
This sequence comes from Pseudomonas sp. GD03903, assembly GCF_029840045.1. Classification (NCBI taxonomy): domain Bacteria; kingdom Pseudomonadati; phylum Pseudomonadota; class Gammaproteobacteria; order Pseudomonadales; family Pseudomonadaceae; genus Pseudomonas; species Pseudomonas sp. GD03903. The sequence goes on from NZ_JAOCBT010000002.1 coordinate 123,618, forward strand.
GGTCGGGCCCTGCAGGCTGTCCAGACCGATGGTACGGAAGATCAGCTTGTAGCCGCGGGAAGTGATGTCCGGGCTGGTGGAGGCGGCGGTGATCATCAGCACGCCTTCGTCTTCGTAGATGTCCGAAGCCGGTTGAGTGGAGCTGGAGCACAGGTGGCCAACGACGAACTTGACGCCATCGTTGACGATCTTGTTGGCAACGGCCACGGCTTGTTTCGGATCGCAAGCGTCGTCGTAGACCACGCCTTCGAGTTGCTTGCCATCAACGCCGCCAGCCTTGTTGATCTGCTCAATGGCCATCTTCGCGCCAATGAACTGCATCTCCCCATACTGGGCGACTGCGCCGGTCACCGGGCCGGCCAGAGCGATCTTGATGGTGTCCGCGGCCATGGAGAAGCTGGCAACGCCGGCCAGGGCCATGGCGGTGAACAGCTGGGAAAGACGCTGAGTACCCTTTTTCATAGTGCTCCACTCTTCTTGTGTTTTCGTTTTTGTAGTCCTGGTGGCCGAGGGGCTACCGGACCGGGATTGCCCCGGACAGGCCCACCGGCAACTGTACCGGTACAGTGTAGAGTGCCGCCTGTCCCGTTGAAAAGCGGGGGGCGGCTGGCCATCTGTGGGCATGTCGCAAGATTGAAACAAACGTACAGAAAAACGGCGCCTTCAGACTTCTCCCCGCAGGTTTTCCGTCACCATGGAAAACGCCGTCCGAACCTTGCCTGGCGCGGTCCCGGCGCTATCATGGCGCCGTTCGTTTACCAGGTGAGATCCATGACAGAAGAAGCTAGCACCCTCTATGCCAAGTTGCTTGGCGAAACCGCGAAGATTTCCTGGCAGGAGCTCGCGCCCTTTTTCGCCCGCGGCAACCTGCTCAAGGTCGCGGGTTCTGCCGATCTGGTGGAGGTCGCGATGGGCGTGGCCGAGGACGACAAGGCGAAGGTTGCCGCCTGGCTGGCCAGTGGTGACCTGAGCAAGGTCGACGAGAAGCTGGCGCAGGATTTTCTCGACCGTGATCCGGAACTCTGGGCGGTGGTGATCGCGCCCTGGGTGCTGGTACAAGAAAGAGTTCGAAAAGAATCCGTGCACTGACGCAGGGCGATTTCCAATTCGCAAAGGCCGGCTAGACTGTCGGGATTCCATAGAAGGAGATTCGCCATGTTCGAACCGGGCCATCTGCATCTCCAGTCCCTGCCGGGGCTGGGGCAGCAGGAGATCGACGCTCACATCAACTATGAAGTGCGCAAGGATGCGGAGAAGGGCACCCTCGTCCACTTCATCATGAAAGGTGAGATCGACGGCAATGCCTTCACCGAAGAATGGGATATGCCCAAGGAACAGGCCTTCAATTTCGCCAGCGATGCCACCCGCATCGCGCAGAAGCATGGCCTGCATCCGCGATTCGGCTCGATGGTGCGCAACCACAAGGAATACGACGCGATGTTCGAAGACATCCGTCAGAAGCTCGGCACCCAGCCTGGCGATCCGATCGACCTGGACAAGGTGATCCACGGCGACTCGTGACCGACGTACTCGATAAAAAGCCCGGCCTGTGTGCCGGGCTTTTTATTGCGTGCAGTTCAGCCCCGCCAGGCGACGGCGGTTTTCCCGCAGGAGCGAGCTTGCTCGCGAACGGATTCACCAACTGCTCCTGCGCTGGGGCAGTTCGCGAGCAAGCTCGCTCCTACAAGGTTACTGGCTCACCCAGCGCTGCCGTGCCCAGGCGCTCAGGCTGTCGACACAGAGCACCAGGAGCAGCATGGCGATGATCACCGTTGCCGCCTGGGCCTGCTGGAACAGGCTGAGGCTGAAATACAGCATCTGCCCCAGGCCCCCCGCGCCGACGAAGCCGAGCACGCTGGCCATGCGGATGTTGTTCTCCCAGCGGTAGAGCATGTACGCCACCAGCTGTGGCCAGACGGCCGGGAGGGTGCCGTAGCTGAAAGCCGCGATGCGCCCGCCACCAGCCAGGCGTATCGCCTCCGCCGGGGCGCTCGGCGTATTTTCCAGCGCCTCGGCGAACAGCCGGCCGAGCACGCCACCGGTGTGCAGCGCCAGGGCGAGCGTGCCGGCGTTCGGGCCCAGGCCCGCGGCCAGCACCATCAGTGCGCCCCAGACCAACTCCGGTACCGCGCGCAGGGCGTTGAGCAGTAGCCGCGACAGGCTCTGCGCGATGCGCCCGAAGCGCCCGGCCGCCGGCAGCGCGAGAAGCATGCCCAGCACTGCTGCGAGCAAGGTGCCAATGGCCGACATGGCCAGGGTTTCCAGGGCACCGCGCCCGACTGCCGCGACATGCGTTGCGCTCAGGTCCGGCGAGAGGAAGTCGCGCCCGTAATCGAGCATCTGGCCCAGGCCGCGCGCGTCGAACAGGCCGCCGCTGTCCATCTCCAGGTAAGCGAAGGACGAGCCGATGGCGAGCAGGATCAGCAGCAACCAGCCCAGGCTGCGCAGCAGGCTGCTCATTCGAGCCTCCCGCGGAGGAAGCGGCTGAGCAGATCGGCGCCCAGCACCAGGACCAGGAAGGTCAGCAGGATGCTCGCCACTTCACCACCGGCGAACATGCGCAGCGACAGGTCGATCTGCTGGCCGAGGCCTCCGGCGCCGACGAAGCCCATCACCACCGAGGCGCGGATCGCGCATTCCCAGCGGTAGACGGTGTAGGAGATCAGTTCCGATGCCGCCGAAGGCAGCACGCCGTAGGCGAAGGCCTGCAAGCGCGAGCCGCCGGCCAGCAGCAGGGCGCGGGTCGGGCGTGGGTCCACCGACTCGAAGATTTCCGCGTAGACCTTGCCGAGCATGCCGCCATAGGTGATCGCGATGGCCAGCACGCCGGCGGTGGGGCCCAGGCCCACGGCGCGGACGAACAGCAGCGCCCAGACGATCTCCGGCACGCTGCGCAGCACAATCAGCAGGCCGCGCACCGGCCAGCGCAGCGCTCGCGCCCACCAGGCCGGCAGGCCGCCGCGGGGCAGGGCGGAGATCGACAACGCGCGGGTCGCCAGCAGGGCGGCGGGGAAGGCGATCAACCAGGCCAGGGCCATGCCGGCGGTGGCGATGGCGAGGGTTTCCAGGGTCGCGCGGCCGAGCAGGGCGAGGAACTCTTCGTCATGGGCCGGTGGCCAGAAACCGCCGAGGAAGTTGGCCATGGTCCGTGCGTTGTCGCCGCTGAACAGGCCGGCGATATCCAGCTCGGATAACTGCAGGCCGGGCCATAGCAGCAGGAGCGCGAGCAGGGTGAGCAGCAGGCGCGGCAGCGCCGCCGGGTCGCGGGGCGGGCTCTTTGAGAGCGCTTGGTTCAGCATCGCGGAATCTGCACCACCACCGGTTTGCCCACCGGCGAGGAAGCATCCTGCTGGCCAAGCTGCTCGTTGGCGTAGAGGGCGCGCAGGTCTTCGGCAGTGACGCTCCCCGCCGCCTTGTCGAAGGCAATGCGGCCATCGCGCACGCCGACGATGCGCGGGAAGTGCTCCAGCGCCAGGTCCACGGCATGCAGGCTGGCGAGCAAGGTCACGCCACGATTCTGCGCCTCGCGGGTCAGTACGCCGAGGGTGTGGCTGGCGAGTACCGGGTCCATGGCCGAGACGGGTTCGTCTGCGAGCAGCACTTCGGCTTGCTGGTACAGCGCACGGGCGATGCCGACCCGTTGCAGTTGGCCACCGGACAGCTGGTCGCAGCGCTCGAAGAGCTTGTCGCCCAGGTCCAGGCGTTGCAGCTCGCTGCGGGCGCCGGCACTGTCGAGGGGGTAGAGCAGGCTCGCCAGGCTTTTCCACAGCGGCCACTGGCCGAGTCTCCCGGCGAGCACCGCGGTGACTACGCGCTGGCGCGGTGGCAGCGGGGGAGCCTGATGCACCAGGGCAACGCGCGAGCGCAGGCGCTGGCGTGCGGAACCACTCAGGGCCCAGGGTTGGAGGCCGAGCAGGTCGTAGTTGCCGGAAGCGGGTTTCAGTGCGGTGGCGAGGATGCGCAGCAGGGTGGTCTTGCCGGCGCCCGAAGGGCCGATGATCGCCACCCGTTCACCGGTTTCGACGCTGAGGTCGATACCGGCGAGCGAGCGCTGGCCGTTGGCGTGGATGTGCTCCACGCCGGTCAGTTTCAGGGTCACTTCAGCAGGCCGGCGGCGCGCGCCGATTCCTCGATGCCCTTGTAGTTGTCAGGCTGGGTCTCGATGAAGCGGCTGGCCGCCTGCAGGTCGAGGATTTCCTTGTCGCGCGGCTTGCTCGGGTCGAGAGCGAGGAAGGCCTTCTTGATCTTCTCGGCCAGGGCCGGATCGAGGTTGCCGCGCACGGTCCAGTTGTAGTCGTAGTAGGTCGGGGTGGTGGCGAAGACCTTCACCTTGTTGGTGTCGACCTTGCCGCTATCCACCAGCTTCTGCCAGACCGAGGCGTTCAGCACGCCAGCATCGACCTTGCCGGCCTGGACCCAGGCCACGGTGGCGTCGTGGGCGCCGGAGTAGGCCACGCGGGAGAAGAACTGCTCGGGCACCACGCCGTCCTTCTGCATGAAGTAGCGCGGCATCAGGCTGCCGGAGGTGGACGATACCGAGCCGAAGGCGAAGGTCTTGCCCTTGAGATCCTGGATCGATTTCACGTTCGGGTCGGCGGTGATGAATTTGCTGGTGAACTGCTGGTCCTGCTCGCGCTGTACCAGCGGAATCGCATTGCCAGTCTTCAGGCGCGCCTGGACGAAGGTGAAGCCGCCCAGCCAGGCCATGTCGAGGCGATCGGAGGCGAGTGCCTCGACCACGCCGGCATAGTCGGACACCGGGATGAACTTCACCGGCATGCCCAGTTGCTCTTCGAGGTACGCGCCCAGCGGCTTGAACTTGCGCAGCAGCTCGGTCGGGGCCTCGTCGGGAATGGCGGAGACCTTGAGTTCCTTCGGTGTATCGGCGTGGGCGAAAACAGCGGACAGGGACAGAGCGAAACCGGCGGCGAGCGCCAGGGTGCGTTTGAGCATGGGGAGAGTTCTCCGGGTCAATGGCGGAAAAAACTCCGGGAGTATAGTGGCGGCGCGCCTGTTTGGCTGCCTTCGACTTCACCACGCCGGGTTCGGCAGGGAGGTGATGGTGCCTGCTAGAATGCCGCTCCCCGTACTTTCCCGCCCTTGTACCGGAGATCGTCCATGTCGTCCGCCAGCCCCTCCCTTGCCTTCGCCGGCCTCGGCCTGATGGGTGTGCCCATGTCCCGCCGCCTGCTCGCCGCGGGTTTTCCGCTGGCCGTGTGGAACCGTTCTGCCGGCAAGCGCGAGCTGCTTGCCGGTGAAGGCGCACAGGCGGTGGAGACGCCCGCGCAGCTGTGCGCCCAGGCCGAGGTGGTGATGCTCTGCCTGGCCGATACCGCTGCCGTGCGTGATGTGGTGTTCGGCGCTGGCGGCATCGTCGAAAACGCCCGCGCCGGCCAGGTGCTGGTGGATTTCTCCAGCCTGGAACCAGCCGCCACCCGCGAGATGGCCGCCGAGCTGGAAGCGCGTACCGGCATGCGCTGGGTCGATGCGCCAGTTTCCGGCGGTACGCCGGGCGCCGAGGCTGGCACCCTGGCGATCATGGCCGGTGGCCGCGTCGAGGACATCGAGCGTGTGCGGCCGATCCTCGCCCATCTGGGCCAGCGCCTGACGCGCATGGGGGATGTGGGTGCGGGGCAGGTGACCAAGGTGTGCAACCAGATGATCGTCGCCTGCAACGCCCTGGTGATCGCCGAAGTAGTGGCGCTGGCGGAGAAATCCGGCGTCGATGCCAGCCTGATCGCTTCCGCCCTGGCCGGCGGTTTCGCCGACTCCAAGCCCTTGCAGATCCTGGCTCCGCAGATGGCGCAGAGCCAGTTCGAGCCGGTGAAGTGGCACGTGCGCACGCTGCTCAAGGACCTGGACACTGCCGTGAAGCTTTCCCGCGAGGAAGGCTCGGCCACGCCCATGAGCGGCCTTGCCGCGCAACTGATGCGCCTGCACGGCAGCCAGGGCAATCTTGAACGCGACCCGGCTACCCTGGTCGAGCAATACCGTCTTTCGAAGGAATTCCCCGCATGAAACTCTGCGCCAACCTGTCCCTGCTGTTCACCGAAGTCCCGCTGCTGCAGCGTATCGACGCCGCCGCCAAGGCCGGTTTCGAGGGCGTGGAGATCCAGTTCCCCTACGACGTCCCCGCGCAGGAGCTGAAGGCCGCGCTGGACCAGGCCGGCATGCCGCTGGTGCTGATCAACCTGCCGGCCGGGGACCTGATGCAGGGCGGGCCGGGAATTGCTGCCGTGCCCGAGCGTGCGGCGGAGTTCGAGGCGGCGCTGGCCAAGGCGCTGGACTATGCGCGCATCGCCAGGCCGCAGCACGTCAACGTGCTGGCTGGCCGGCTGGTCGAGGGGCAGGAGCGCGAGGTCGCTCTGCAGACGCTGGCCGAGCGCCTGCGCAGCACCTGCGATGCCTTCGCCGGCACGGGCACCGACGTGCTGATGGAAGCCATCAACTGCCATGACATGAAGGATTTCCTGCTCAACACCCCGGAGCACCTGCAGGACATGCTCGAGCGCGTGGCACGGGAAAACCTGCGCGCGCAACTCGACCTCTACCACATGGCACGCATGGGCCTGGAGCTGGTGGATTGCATCTATGCGCTGATGGGGCAGATCGGCCACGTGCAGTTTGCCGACTACCCCGAGCGCGGCGAACCGGGCTCGGGCGAGATGGAGTTCGAGGTGCCGCTGCAGGTACTCGACGATGTCGGCTACGACGGCTGGCTGGGCGCCGAGTACCGTCCCACCGGCACCACCGCCGACTCCCTGCGCTGGTTGCCACGCTGGCGCGCGGGCAAGTTCGACTTCTGATGCGGCGCCGGGCCTCAGGCCTGACTGCGCAGTAGCGCCGAATCGCTGTCCTCACGGTACGCCTCGAGGAACTCCACCAGCGCGCTGAGGGGCAGGGGGCGGCTGAACAAATAGCCCTGGGCCAGCTCGCAATGGTTGTCGCGCAGGAACGCCAGCTGCTGCGCATGTTCCACGCCTTCGGCGATCACCTTCAGGTGCAGCTTCTGCGCCATGGCGATGATCGCCTGGGCGATTTCGCTGTCGCGGCGTGATTGCGGCACGTCGCGGATGAAGGAGCGGTCCACCTTCAGTGCATCCAGCGGCAGCTGGCGCAGGTAGGACAATGACGAGTAGCCGGTGCCGAAATCGTCGATGGACAGGCTTACGCCGAGGTCGCGCAGGCGGTTGAGCAGCGGGATGGCCTGGCTGATGTTGGACATCACGGCGTTCTCGGTGACTTCCATTTCCAGGTAGTGCGCGGCGAGGCCCGTGTCCTCGAGGGTCTGCTGGACTTCATCGACCAGCCCTTCGCGGCCCAGGTTGCTGGCGCAGCAGTTCACTGCCACCCGCAGATCCGTGTAGCCCAGATCGTGCAGGCGGCGCAGGTCCTGGCAGGCGCGGCGCATCACCCAGGCATCCAGTGCGCCGATCAGGCCGTTGGCGGTCGCCAGGCCAATGAACCGATCCGGCGCCAGCAGGCCGTGGGTCGGGTGTTTCCAGCGCACCAGGGCTTCGAGCTGCTCCACTTCGCCGTGGCCGATGCGCAGGATCGGCTGGTAATAGAGCACCAGCTCGTCATCCCACAACGCCTTGCGCAGTTCCTCTTCCAGCTGCAGTTCCTGGGTTGCCTTGGTCTTCAGGTGCGGGCTGAAGAAGTGGGTGGCGTTGCGGCCGTTGCCCTTGGACTGGTACAGCGCCAGGTCGGCATGCTTGAGCAGCTCTTCGGGTTGCTCACCGTCGTTGGGGAACAGGCTGATGCCCACGCTCATGGTCATCACCAGGTTGCGCCCGGCGGTGCTGATCGGCTCCTTCATGCGCTGCATCAGACGCTGCGCGAGAATGCGCGCCTCATGGTCCTCACCCAGATCGGCGAGGATGCAGAATTCGTCGCCGCCAAAGCGTGCCAGCAGATCGGTGCTGCGCAGCGCGCTGCGGATTCGCTCGGAGACGATGCACAGCAACTCGTCGCCGGCGGCATGGCCGAGGGAGTCGTTGACCCGTTTGAAGTGATCCAGGTCCAGCAGGATCACCGCCATGCCCTGGCCCTTCTGGCGGTTGCGTTGCAGGCGGGCCTCGAACTCGTCGTTGAGGGCGTTGCGGTTATGCAGGCCGGTGAGGCCATCGAAGCGCGCCAGTTTCTGCAGCGAGGCGTTGGCGTTGTCCAGCTGGTTGAGCAGGGCATTGACTCGGCTCAGCTCGCTTTCCTTGCTTTCCAGGCTGTCCTCGATCCACGCCGCCCAGAGCCCGGCCAGCACCACCGCCAGCGCCAGCAGGCCGACCATCAGGCCAAGCTGGATGGCGTTGTTGCGCCCCAGGTCCGCCACCGGCGCTACCCAACTGGGCAGGGTCAGGGTCAGGGCGGCCATGCCGGTGAAGTGCATGCTGGAAATGGCACCGCCCAACAGCAGGCTTGCGAGAATCTGGTAGACCCACTGGCGCCGGGCCGGCTGGCGATTGAGTACCGGCGCCAGTACCAGTGCGACGAAGGCCACCAGCACCGCCATCAGTACCGAGAGGGCTACCAGCAGCGGGTCATAGTGCTGCATCGGCGGCGCCTCGATGGCAGCCATGCCGGTATAGTGCATGCCGGCGATGCTGGCGCCGATGCAGCAGGCGGCGAGCAGGTATTGCATCGGGCTCAGCCCGGCGTGGGCGAGCAGGCGCATGGCAATGATGCAGATGGCGATGGCAATGAGCAGCGAGAGCAGCGTCAGGCCACCGGAGAAGTGCAACGGTACCGACGAATGGAAGGCCAGCATGGCGACGAAGTGCATCGACCAGATGCCGCTGCCCAGGCAGATGCCGCCGACCCACTGCCAGCGATGAGCATGTTGCGGCGCGCGGACCATCCGTGCGGTGATGTTCAGGGCGACGAAGCTGGCGACGCAGGCGATGAGGATGGCCAGCAGGACCAGCCCGGGGTTGTGGGAACACTCCAGCAGCACAGCATCGGGTAAGGCGTCCTTCTGCCAGTCCATGGGCGGGATGCTCCGGATGTCGGGGGAGGTAGTGGGCGAATTGATATCACTTTGATGTGAGTCTAGGAAGTCGCCCGTGGCTCGCAAGGTCGCGACGGCCTTTCCGACAAACTGATTAACACCAAACGATGTACGGTAGTGCCATCTGTCCAGGCGATCGCAGATCCGACCACTGGCCGAAAGCTTGTAGCCAACTTGACACTTTTTTGACTAACTGCCCGCTAGAGTTGCGCCGCCGGCCGGCAGGGTCGGCCATCCCAATTCCTATCCGACTATCGATGTAAGGAGTGCGCTCGATGTCCGAGGGCAAGCGCCGCCTCTTCCCCCAGGTCAGCTCCACACGGCTGGTCCTGCTGTTCTCGCTGGCACTGGTGCTGTTCTACAACTTCGCCACCTGGCGGGCGTTGAACAGTCTGGTTCCCATGGAAGGCCTCTGGGGCGTGGCGTTCTTCGCGTCTTTCGCTTTCTTCCTCTGGGCAGCCTTCACCCTGCTGCTGACGCTGGTGTCCTTCCGTCCGCTGCTCAAGCCGGTGCTTACCCTGGTGGCGCTGGTCTCGGCGGCAGCGGCGTATTTCATGAACTCCTACGGTGTCGTGATCGATACCGTGATGGTGCAGAACGTCATCGAGACCAACCCCGGCGAGGCCACTGCGTTGTTCAGCGCGCGCATGGTCGGCTACCTGCTGGTGCTGGGCGTCCTGCCGGCAGCGATCATCTGGCTGACGCCGGTAAGCTATCGACCGTTCTTCCGCGGCCTGCTGAACAAGGTGCTGGTGATCCTCGGCTGCCTGGTGGTGGTCGCCGTCTGCGTGGGAGCCTTCTACTCCACCTACGCCCCGGTGTTCCGCCAGGAAGAGAAGCTGACCCACTTCATCAACCCGACCAACTACATCTATGCGGTGAGCAAGTTCACCAAGCAGCGCCTGGGCATCAAGGAAAAACTGGTGGTGCAGCCGATCGGCGAGGACGCGGTGATGCCGCGCAAGGTGAGCGCCGACGGTCGCAAGTCGCTGATGATCTTCGTGGTGGGTGAAACTGCCCGGGCGGATCACTTCTCCCTCAACGGATACGCCCGCGATACCAACCCGGAACTGAAGAAGCTGGACATCATCAACTTCACCAATGTCAGTTCCTGCGGCACTTCCACGGCGGTATCGGTGCCCTGCATGTTCTCCAAGTTCCCCCGCGAGGACTACAGCGACAAGAAGGGCAAGACCAACCAGGGGCTGCTCGACATCCTCCAGCGCGTCGGCGTTTCGGTGCTCTGGCTGGACAACAACAGCGACTGCAAGGGCACCTGCCTGCGCGTGCCCAACCGCGACATTCCCAAGACCCAGCCCGGTCCCTTCTGTGACGGCAAGAACTGCCTGGATGAGGCTCTGCTGCAGGACTTGCAGGCCTATATCGACGGTCTGAAGGACAACGCCATCATCGTCCTGCATGCCGATGGCAGCCATGGTCCGGAATACTACGACCGCTATCCCAAGACCCTGGAGCGCTTCACTCCGGTGTGCCGCACCAACCAGCTGGGCAGCTGCAGCAGTGAGGAGCTGGTGAACGTCTACGACAACACCATTCTCTACACCGACTTCTTCCTGTCCAAGGTGGTGGAACTGCTCAAGCACAACGAAGAGCGCTTCGACACCTCGATGCTCTACGTCTCCGACCATGGCGAGTCGCTGGGTGAGAACGGCGTGTATCTGCACGCCGCGCCCTATGCCATCGCACCGCAAGCGCAGACCCACGTGCCCATGGTGATGTGGTTCGGCAATGGCGCATTGGGTGGCATGGGTGTCGATCGTGGCTGCCTGGAGAAAAAAGCCGGTGGCACCGAGCTGAGCCACGACAACCTGTTCCACTCGGTACTCGGTCTGTACGGCGTGCATACCAGCCTGTACCAGCCGGACCTGGACATCTTCCACTCATGCAAGCGCGACATGACTGCCGCCCAGTGAGCCGGCGATGACCTGAACCACGGCCATGAAAAAGGCCCTGCGGCTTTCGCCGCAGGGCCTTTTGTCTTTGTGCAGCTTGTTACTTCTCGCGGACCAGCAGCACCGGGCGGTTGCTGACGCGCAGCAGGCCCTCAGCGACGCTGCCCAGCATCAGGCGGCGTACACCACGGCGACCGTGGGTGCCCATGACGATGATGTCGGCCTTGGAGGCTTCGGCCTCGATTTCGATGCGCTCGGCGATTTCCTCGCTGGCGCGTTCCTGGCAGACCCGCTCGAAACTGGACTTCACCGGGTATTCGGCAATCTTCTCCTTCGCCTTGCCGAGAATGTCATCGGCGGCCTTCAGCGCGGCTTCGCGCAGCGGTTCCGGGTTGTAGTACACGGCGTAGTCGGGCAGATGCCGCAGGGGGCTGTCGACGATGGTGACGACACGCAGCTCGCCGCCGCTGAGTTGGGCCAGCTTGGCCGCTTCGACCAGGGCACGGTCGGAAACCGGGCTGCCGTCCACCGCTACCAGAATGCGCTCGTACATGATGTGTTCCTCAATGAGTGGCTTGGTAAGAAAACTCTATCCCCCCGAGGGCGAGATTCCCTTGCGCAGCGTCAATGGTAGACGGTGTGCCCGAACGTGCCGGGAATAGAGCGGCGTAACGCGGTGTTTCAGTCTCACGGAGCGTAGGAGCGGACTTCGTCCGCGATCGTGTCATCCACGCGCCTGTCTTGCCCACGGAGCCGCCGATTCGACATCGCGGACGGAGTTCGCTCCTATGAGATACCTCTGCGCTTGGGCCGTCCCTCACCCTGGCCCTCTCCCAAGGGGAGAGGGGACCGTTCGGTGCAGGATGAATCTTGGGTGTCAGCCGGTACGGATTGCGCCCTCTCCCCCGGGAGGGGGCTGGGGTGAGGGGAAAGCATCGGCACGGGCTTCCCGAGAAAGACAGTTGCTCCCACACAGGCTGGCATGGACAGGTGCCCATGAAAAAAGCCGCCACCGGTTGCCCGGTGGCGGCTTCTTCATTTCGGGTGCGGGGTCAGCCGGCAACCAGCACGCGGATCGCCTCCAGGCGCAGCGAGGCTTTGTCCAGCATCGCCAGGCTGTCATCGCGCTGCTTGCGCAGGGCGTCCAGCTCGCTGTCACGCACACTGGGGTTGACGGCCTTGAGCGCGGTCAGGCGCGCCAGCTCTTCGTCCAGGGTCGCTTTCAGCTGCTGGCGAGCGGCTTCCACGCGTTCAGCATGGCGCGGGGTGATCTTGGTCTCGGCCACGGCGAACTGCTTGGCCAGCACATCGCGCTGGGCCTGCACGAACTTGTTGGCGCTGGCGCGCGGCACGCTTTCCAGCTGGTCGTTCAGGGTGTCGAAGGACACGCGCGAGGACAGGTCGTTGCCGTTGGCGTCCATCAGGCAGCGCAGCGCCACTGGCGGCAGGAAGCGGCCGAGCTGCAGCTTGCGCGGTGCCACGGCCTCGCTGACGAACAGCAGTTCCAGCAGCACGGTGCCGGGCTTGAGTGCCTTGTTCTTGATCAGCGCCACCGAGGTATTGCCCAGCGAGCCGGACAGCACCAGGTCCATGCCGCCCTGCACCATGGGGTGTTCCCAGGTGAGGAACTGCATGTCTTCGCGGGCCAGGGCCTGGGCGCGGTCGTAGGTGACGGTCACGCCTTCGTCGTCGCCCAGCGGGAAGCTGGCGTCGAGCATCTTCTCGCTCGGGCGCAGGATCAGCGCGTTCTCGGAATGGTCCTCGCTGTCGATGCCGTAGGTGTCGAACAGGCGCTCCATGTAGATCGGCAGGGCGAACTGGTCGTCCTGTTCCTCGATCTCTGCTACCAGCGCCTCGCCTTCGCCGGCGCCGCCGGAGTTGAGCTCCAGCAGGCGGTCGCGGCCGTTGTGCATCTCGGCTTCCAGCGCTTCGCGGGCAGCGGTGCCTTCGGCCAGCAGGGCCGCGAAGGCGTCATCGTCGCCGCCGTCCAGCAGTTCCACCAGGCGCGGGCCGAAGCGGTGCTGCAGGGCATTGCCGGTGGGGCAGGTGTTGAGGAAGGCATTCAGCGCCTGGTGGTACCACTGGAACAGACGTTCCTGCGGGCTGTTCTCCAGGTGCGGCACGTGGATCTGGATGGTGTGCTTCTGGCCGATCCGGTCCAGGCGGCCGATGCGCTGTTCCAGCTGGTCCGGGTGGGCCGGCAGGTCGAACAGCACCAGGTGGTGGGCGAACTGGAAGTTGCGGCCTTCGCTGCCGATTTCCGAGCAGACCAGCACCTGGGCGCCGAACTCTTCATCGGCGAAGTAGGCGGCGGCGCGGTCGCGTTCGAGGATGCTCATGCCTTCGTGGAACACGGTGGCCGGGATGCCGGACTTCAGGCGCAGGGCGTCGCCCAGGTCCATCGCGGTTTCGGCGTGGGCGCAGATCACCAGCACCTTGTACTGCTTGAGCATCTTCAGGGTGTCGATCAGCCACTCGACGCGCGGGTCGAAGCGCCACCAGCGGTTGTTCTCGTCGCCATCCTCGGCCTGGGCCTGGAAGCTGACTTCCGGGTAGAGGTCCGGGTGCTCGCCCAGCGGCAGCTCCATGTACTCGATGGGGTTGGCCAGCACATAGGGATGCAGTTGGCGTTCCGGGAAGCCCTGCACCGCAGCGCGGGTGTTGCGGAACAGCACGCGGCCGGTGCCGTGGCGGTCGAGCAGCTCGCGCACCAGACGTGCACGGGACTCTTCGTTGCCACCCTCGACGCTGGCCAGCAGCTCGTCGCCTTCGCTGCCGAGGAAACCGTGGATGGCCTGGCGCGCGGCAGGGGAGAGAGTGCCCTGGTCGACCAGTTCCTGCACCGCCTCGGCAACCGGGCGGTACTGGCTACTTTCGCTGCGGAAGGCTTCGAGGTCGTGGAAACGGTCCGGGTCGAGCAGGCGCAGGCGCGCGAAGTGGCTGTCCAGGCCGAGCTGTTCCGGGGTCGCGGTGAGCAGCAGCACGCCGGGGATGACCTGGGAAAGCTGTTCCACCAGCTGGTATTCCGCGCTGGCCTGCTCCGGGTGCCACACCAGGTGGTGCGCCTCGTCGACCACCAGCAGGTCCCACTCGGCAGCGAACAGGGCGTCCTGGGCCTTTTCATCCTCGCGCAGCCACTCCAGGGCCACCAGGGCCAGTTGGGTGTCTTCGAAGGGGTTGCTGGCATCGCTCTCGACGAAGCGCTCGCGATCGAACAATGCGACTTCCAGGTTGAAGCGCCGGCGCATTTCCACCAGCCACTGGTGCTGCAGGTTTTCCGGCACCAGGATCAGCACGCGGCTGGCGCGGCCGGAGAGCAGTTGGCGATGAATCACCAGGCCCGCTTCGATGGTCTTGCCCAGGCCCACTTCGTCGGCCAGCAGGACGCGCGGCGCCATGCGGTCGGCGACTTCGCGGGCGATGTGCAACTGGTGCGCGATGGGTTGCGCGCGGGCGCCGCCCAGGCCCCAGAGCGAGGACTGCAGCAGGCGGGTGCGGTGTTCCAGGGTGTGGTAGCGCAGGCCGAACCAGGACATCGGGTCGATCTGCCCGGCGAACAGGCGGTCGCTGGCCAGGCGGAACTGGATGAAGTTCGACAGCTGGGTTTCCGGGACGGTGTGCTGCTCGTTCTGCGCAGTGAGGCCGTGGTAGATCAGCAGGCCGTCGATCTCGTCCACTTCGCGGACGGTCATCTTCCAGCCTTCGAAATGGGTGATCTCGTCGCCCGGGGCGAAACGCACGCGGGTCAGCGGCGCATTGCGCTCGGCGTACTGGCGGGTATCACCGGTGGCGGGATAGAGCACTGTGAGCATGCGGCCGTCCAGCGCCAGGATGGTCCCCAGCCCGAGTTCCGCTTCACTGTCGCTGATCCAGCGTTGACCGGGTTGATACTGCGCCATGGACACCTCCCAAAAAAGCCGGCTATGGTACCGGAACGCGCAGCGTTCAGCGATGGCCGTCGGCGCCTCCGGTCGTCCGAAATTATCGGCGGGGCCTGTGGCCGAGGCGCACTCATCGCAAATCGTGGAAAGTGTAGCGAGGCGCGCTCAAGTCTGTCGCCGCTGCGCCGATAGCCTGACCAGAGGACTTCCCACAGCGCTTCCTGCAGGGGCTGATGCCCCGGACCCAGCATCATGCTGCCGCCCATTCCGCATAGTCTGGCACCTGTCACTGCGCAGCAGGACGTGCCCAAGCCGCGACCGGATGTCACCCCGGTGACACCGCCTGCGCCCAGCGCAGGCAATGCTGGCGTTGAGCTGGAGCGCCGCCCGGACGAAGAGGCCCTGCGCGAGGAGTACCAGCGCCGGCGCAAGCGCCGCCAGCTTGCCGATGGCACGCCGGAGGGCGAAGCGCTGGAAGAACTGGAGGAAGTGGAGGAGCTGGGCGCGGATGTGCAGGCTGCCCAGCGCAAAGGGCTGTGGATCGATGTCGAGGTCTGACCGCGCAGCAGCGTAGACTGACCGCACCGCTGGTTCCTGCGAGCTTTCCATGCTTTTCGACGACGCCCCGATCCTGCTTGCCGATGCCGAGTTGCGCCTGATTCCCGACTGGTGCCCACCATTACGTGCGGCTCGCTGGCTGGAGCAATTGCTCGCCGAGACGCCCTGGGAGCAGCCACAGGTGCACCTGCACGGCCGCGATTATCCGGTGCCGCGCCTGGTCAACTGGTACGGCGACGCCGAGGCTTTCTATACATACTCCGGGCTGACCCACGCACCATTACCCTGGACGCCGCTGCTGGCGCAGATTCGTGCCGCCGTGGAAGAGGCGGCCGGCCAGCGCTTCAACGGCGTGCTGCTCAACTACTACCGCGACGGCCAGGACTCCATGGGCTGGCACAGCGACGACGAGCCCGAGCTCGGGCGCAACCCGCTGGTTGCCTCGCTGAACCTGGGCGGTACGCGTCGCTTCGACCTGCGGCGCAAGGGGAGAAACACAATCGAACATTCCATTGAGCTGCCCGGTGGATCGCTGCTGGTCATGTCCGGCGCGACACAGCATTATTGGCAGCATCAGGTCGCCAAGACGCGCCGTCCGGTTGCGCCGCGCCTGAATCTGACTTTCCGCCTGGTGCATGCCCTGCCATGAGCAACGACGACAAGCTGATCGACTTCACCGCCGAGCGCGACAAGCGCATCCACGACGTGCACGAAAAGCGTCTGCAGGACGTGCGCAAGGCCTTCGAGCAGGCGTTGCCTCTGGGCAAGCCGCGCAAGAAAGGCAAGAGCAAGCCCAAGAAACGCTGATTTACCCCCTCCCAGGGCCGCAAGGCCCCGCTCTGCGCGGCTTCCCGCCGCACCCGATCGCCGTCGAAACTTGACCTGCGTCAGTGCTCCGGCCCTCCTCGGAAAGCGCCTTGTCGACCATTGATCCAGGTCAATTTGCCCCGCCCGGCCGCCGGTAATCTGCACACATCCCCAGACGATGTGAGGCAACAGGAGGCCAGCATCATGTTCATCGACGAAGTGGTTCTAGCAGGCATCCTTACCGTCGGACTGATGGTTGTTTTCTTCGGTGGGGTCGGAATTTTCATCTGGAAGGACAGCCACAAGAAGAGCTGATCCTTACAGATACACAGAGCACGCAAGGCACTTCGGGCGACTTAGGTCGCCCGTTTTTTTTGCCTCGACGAAAGTGGGGATGACATATTGTTAGCTTGCTAATAATATTATGAGCAACGATTCCGTCATTCCCTTTGCCGACTATCGTTAAGCGATAGACCCGGACCCTTTCGAGAGACCGCGTGCGACCTACGCTACAGGCATTCCTCGCGCCGGATACGCTGGCGCTGAAATTCGCGATCAAGACCCTGCTTGCCGGCGGCCTGGCGCTCTGGTGCGCCTTCCGCTTCGACCTGGAGCAGCCACAGTGGGCGTTGATGACCGTGTTCATCGTGTCCCAGCCGTTGTCGGGCATGGTGGTAGCCAAGGGCATCTTCAGGCTGATCGGCACGGTGGTCGGCACCATCATGTCGGTGGTGATGATTGCGCTGTTTGCCCAGACACCCTGGCTGTTCCTGCTGGCCATCTCGCTTTGGCTCGGCCTCTGCACGGCGGCCTCGACGACCCTGCGCAATCATGTCTCCTACGCCTTCGTGCTGTCCGGCTACACCGTGGCGATCATCGGCCTGCCGGCGATCAGCCATCCGCTGGACGTTTTCGATCAGGCCGTGGCGCGCAGTACGGAAATCTGCCTGGGGATTCTCTGCGCTTCGGCGGTCAGCGCCATCCTCTGGCCGCGGCGCGTCGAGGCCAACCTGGACAAGCAGGCCCACGCTACCTGGCTCACCGGCATGCAGGCCGCGCGCAGCGAGATCGATGCCGATGCGCGGCAGATCAAGGGCCTGCTGCAGGCGCTGGGCAAGATCGTCGAGGTCGATGTGCAACGCGACCACGCCTGGTTCGAGGGGTACCGTGGGCGGATGCGTTCGCGCGCGCTGCGGATTCTTTCCCGCGATCTGCTCAGCCTGCTGCGCACCGCGCGCGGCGTGGCTCGTCAACGCAGCGTGCTGGATGCCGAAGACCGGGCGCGCCTGCAACCCTGGTTCGAGGAGCTGCGCGCCACCCTGGAGGACCCCCAGGTCGACGCCATGCGCTCGTTGCAGGAGCGCCTGCAGGAGGCCGGCCTGGATGAAAACTACTCCAACGACCTGCGTTACTGCCTGACTCGCTGCTCCTTGCTGCTGCTCAAGGCGCTGAGCTCGGAGCAGACCATGCGTGCGGTTGCCGACGGGCGGGTGGACGATGTCGCCACTGGCACCCTGTCCTGGCACCGCGACTGGCTCATGGCGCTGTTCTATGGTCTGCGCAGTGCATTGGCGCTGCTGGGCATGTCGGCTTTCTGGATGGCTACTGCCTGGCCGGCGGCTACCGGCGGCATGCTGCTGGCGGCGGTGATCTGCAGCCTGTTCGCCAACCGCGACAATGCCGTCACCATCGGCCTGGGATTCCTGCGCGGGATTCTCTATGCGATTCCGGCGGCAGCCGTCGTCAGCCAGTGGCTGCTGCCGCAGTGGAACGGCTTCCCGTTGCTCTGCCTGGCGCTGGGCGTGCCGCTGTTCTTCGCCCTGCTGGGCATGGCCACGCCGGCGCTGGCGGGCACGGCGACGTCCTTCTCGATCCATTTCATCACCCTGGTGGCGCCGAGCAATGTGATGAAGTACGACCTGGCCAACCTGCTCAATTCCGCCCAGGGCATCGTCATCGGCGTAGGCTTCGCGGTTCTGGTGTTCCGTCTGCTCACGCTACCTGCAGATTGGCTCAACCGCCGGCTGATCCAGGCCACCTGCGAAGACCTCGGGCGCCTGACCCGGCGGCCGTTGGCCGAAGCCGAGAGCTGGTTTGGCGGGCGCATGGCCGACCGCCTGATCCGCCTGGCGCGGCACTACACCCTGTTGCCCAGGGAGGAGCAGCGGCGCTGGCAGGACGGCCTGTTCGCCCTTGACCTGGGCAACGAACTGATCCACCTGCGTGCCTGCCTCAACGGTGCGCATGGCCAGTTGCGCAAGCGTCGCGACCAGTTCCTCGGCGCCCTGGGCAGCGTGCTGGAAAAGGGCCCTGGGGCAGGGCGCGAGCAGCGTCTGGAAAGCCTGTGTCCGGCCCTGGACGAAGCCCTCACGCACGATCTGCAGGGCGACAACGAACCCAACCGTCTGGCCCGCGCCGCGCTGGCGCAGTTGCGCCATACCTGGCGCCAGTGGTGCCGTCTGGAGGACGTCAATGGGACTGCATGAGTACGGCTGGGGCGGGGTGTTCCTGAGCCCGCTGTTCATCTACGCGGTGCTTGCCCTGGGCCTGACGGTCGTGTTGCGCCTGCTGCTGCAGGCCACCCCCTTCGGGCGCTGGATCTGGCACGAGGCGCTGTTCGACTGTGCGCTGTTCGTACTGATTCTCTGCGCCATCACCTGGGCGCTCAGTACTGCGCCTTGAGAGGAGAAGCTGTATGCGCGGATACCTTCGCGTAACTGTCACCATCATTCTGGTCATCGCTGCCGTGCTCGCCGGTACCTGGCTGTGGCGCTACTACATGCTCTCGCCGTGGACCCGCGATGCGCGGGTGCGCGCCGATGTAGTGGTGATTGCTCCTGATGTGTCCGGCTGGGTCACCGACCTCGCCGTACAGGACAACCAGCAGGTCAAGGCCGGTGACCTGATCATGCGCATCGATCACGAGCGCTACGCGGCGAACCTGGAACAGGCCAAGGCCCTGTCTGAAACCCGGCACCAGCAGTACCTGCTGCGCCTGAGTGAGGCCTCGCGGCGCAGCAAGCTGGGTATTGCCGCCATCAGTGCCGAGGACAAGGAAACCTCACAGATCAACGCCGCCATCGCCAAGAGCGAATACGACGAGGCGCAGGCCCAGGTGCGCCTGGCGCAACTGAACCTGACACGCAGCGAGATGCGTGCCCCGCGTGACGGGCAGATCACCAATCTGCGCCTGGCGCAGGGCAACTATGTGCAGGCCGGTCAGGCGATGATGGCCCTGGTGGACCAGAAGTCGTTCTACGTCACCGCCTACTTCGAGGAAACCAAGCTGCCCGGCATCCGCGTCGGCCAGCCGGCCCAGGTGGTGCTGATGAGCGGCAACATTGCCATCGACGGCACTGTGGAGAGCGTCAGCAGCGGCATCACCGACCGCAACGCGATCCCCGACAGCCAACTGCTGGCCAATGTCGAGCCCACCTTCAACTGGGTGCGCCTGGCGCAGCGCATCCCGGTGCGTATTCATCTCGACAAGGTGCCCGAGGGCGTGCACCTGAGCGCCGGGATGACCGCCAGCGTCACCGTGAAGGAGCGCTGAGCCCCTCCACCTGCGGTTCACGCCCGAACCGGCAGGATAGCGCTGCGCACAGCACCGACGCGGCTACCAGGCTGACGCCGACCCAGGGCGTCCAGGCGATGCCGGCCAGGCTGATCACTGCACCTCCCAGCGCCGCGCCGAGGGCCACCCCCAGGTGCATCGCCGAGGTGTTCAGCGCCACTCCGGCGCTGCCGCTGGCCGGATCGCTGGCCAGCAGGTAGCTCTGCACCGCTGGCGAAATCATCCAGCTGATGGTGCTCCAGACCATCAGTGCACCAAGCAGCAGCCAGGGGTGGCCGAGGCTCAGTGGGATCGCCAGCATCGCCAGGCCGAACAGCACGGGGACCACCAGCAGCGTGCGGCGGTGCCCGAGGTGGTCGCTCAGCCAACCGCCCAGATAGCCGCCACCGATGGCCGCCAGGCCGATCAGCAGCAACGTGAGCGCGATACCCTGGCTGTCGGTGATCCCGGCGATCTGCTGAAACCACGGCGTGATGTAGGCGAACAGCGTGAAGTGCCCGCCCAGCAGCAGGATCGACACCAGTTGCGCCAGGTTCAGCGCTGGGCTGCGCAACTGGCGCTTGTAAGCTGCAGCGTTGGCCGGGCTCTCCAGGCGGCACCGGGGCAGGGCGAGGCGCAGCAGAACGGCCAGCGGCAGCGAGTAGAGGGCGATGGCGGCGAAGATCCAGCGCCAGCCGAACCAGTCGTTGACCAGTACGCCAGCCGGAACACCGAACACCAGCGAGCCGCTGATGCCCATGAAGATCAGGCCGATGGCCCGCCCGCGTTGAGCCGGCGGCGCCAGTTCCACCGCCAGCAGGCTGGCCTGCATGATCAGCAGCCCGCAGCAGGCGGCCATGCCGATGCGCATCAACAACAGCGTGGCGTAGCCGGGGCTAAGTGCGGCACCGGCATTGAACGCGGCGAACACCAGCAGGGTAATGACCAGCAGCCGCCGGCAATCGGCGCCGCGGGTAAGCCAGCCGAGCACAGGCGCGGCGATGGCGAAACTCAGGGAGAACAGGCTGGTGAGCTGGCCGGCGAGGCTGAGGGAAACCTGCAGGTCAGCGGCGAGCGAAGGCAGGATGCCGGTGAGGATGGCCTCGGCGAGGCCCGCGGCGAAGGTGCAGAGGGACAGCAATAGCAGTCGAAGGTCCATGGCGGCTCCGATTCCCGGTGAGGGGTTTCGGGCACGAAGCCTTCGGTTATCCCGGATGAATGTGAAGTGACGGGGGCAGGGTAGTTGAGCGGGAAACTGTATACAAGTTTCCGGGGCCGGCTGGCCGGCCCCGGAATCTGCGTCAGCCGACGGTGATCGGCGGCAGCGCGGGCAGTTCGATATTCAGTTTCTCGGTGGGCGCCAGCACTTCAGCCTCGCCTTTCACCACGGCCTTGCCGTCCTGGTTGAGTACCACGGTGCCGATGCGCACGCGGTTCTTCGGCAGCTTCTCCAGCACCTCCAGTTCTACCGTCAGCTCGTCACCGAGCTTCACCGGGCGGGTGAAACTCAGGTTCTGGCCGAGGTAGATGGTGCCCGGGCCGGGCAGGGTGGTGGCGATTGCCGCGCTGATCAGCGCGCCGGTGAGCATGCCGTGGGCGATGCGTTCCTTGAACTGGGTGGTGGCGGCGTACTCGGCGTCCAGGTGCACCGGGTTACGGTCGCCGGAGACCTCGGCGAACAGCTGGATGTCGCGCTCGGTGACGCTGCGCTGGAAGTTGGCCTTCTGACCGACTTCGAGTTCTTCATAGGGGATGTTTTGCACGGCAGTCATAGGGGCTCCTCAGTTTTCTCGACCTGCGGGACGGGGCAGTGCGCCGCCAGCCAGTCGATCAGGTTGCGGGTGACCTCGTCGCGGTTGCTCTCGTTGAACAACTCGTGACGGGCGTCGGGATAAATCTTCAGTTGGACGTCACGAACCCCGGCGCGGGTCATCGCCTGGGCGAGATCGCGCAGGCGCTTGCCCTGGCTCACCGGGTCGCGCTCGCCGCCGATCACCAGCACCGGCAGGTCGCTGCGAATGTTCGCGAGGTGTTCGGTCGGCGTGATATCGGCCAGGCCACCGAGCAGGTCCAGCCACAACTGGTTGCTGCAACGGAAGCCGCACAGCGGGTCGGCGACGTACTTGTCGACTTCGACGGGATCGCGGCTAAGCCAGTCGAAGGCGGTGCGATTGGGTTTGAAGGCCTTGTTGAACGAGCCGAAGGACAGGAAGTCGATCAGCGCGCTGTGCCCCAGCGGGCCCTGGCGCCAGTGTTCGAAGCGGGCGATGGCACGAGCGCTTTTGTAAAGTGCCACCGGCTGGTAGTTGGAGCCGGAGAGCACGGCGGCCTGCACGCTGGCGCTGTGCTGCATCAGGTAGGCAGTGCCGATGTAGCTGCCCATGCTGTGGCCGAGCAGAATGATCGGCAGGTCCGGGTGTTCCTCGCGCACATGCTGGTTGAGCGTGTGCAGGTCGCCGATCACCTTGCCCCAGCCGCCGCGGTCGGCGTAATGGCCCAGCTCGCCGTTCTCGGCGGTGCGGCCGTGGCCGCGCTGGTCGATGGCGTAGAGGTGGTAGCCGGCGGCGTTCAGTGCCAGCCCCAGGCGCTCGTAGCGGCCGGCGTGCTCGGCCATGCCGTGGGACAGCATCAGGGCTCCGCGGGACCGGCCTTCCGGCGCCCAGTGGCGGGTGTAGAGCGGTGTCTCGTCGCTGGCGGCAAGCCAGTAGGCGGCGTAGGGCATGGGGTCCATCCTGCTTCTTGTTCGTCGATTCTTATTGGAATGGGGGCCATGGAAGGGGCCGGACGGGGCGATTCTGCCACGCCGGGACATCTTCTGTATGGATTGCTGTTGGCGCCCGGTCGTCGCCCTGCAAGGCTTGCCGCAGGCGGCCGTGGGCTCTATCCCGGGCTATGCCGGGATGGTGGAGCAAGATTCACGCAGTCTATGACGCCGCCTGGAGTCTTTGCGATGACCAAAGGAACTGTTAGCTTCCGTCGAATGACCGCAATGACGGTTCGGTTTCGCTCAGGTATGAGGACAAGAATAAATGCAACCTGATTTCTGGAACGACAAACGCCCGGCCGGCGTGCCCAGCGACATTGACCTGACCGCCTACAAATCGGTGGTGGAAGTCTTCGAGCGCTCCTGCAAGAAATTCGCCGACCGTCCGGCCTTCAGCAACATGGGCGTAACCCTGACCTACGCCGAGCTGGACCGCCTGTCTGCCGCTTTCGGCGCCTACCTGCAGAAGCACACCGACCTCAAGCCCGGCGACCGTATCGCCGTGCAGATGCCGAACATCCTGCAATACCCCATCGCCGTGTTCGGCGCCCTGCGCGCCGGGCTGATCGTGGTCAACACCAACCCGCTCTACACCGCCCGCGAAATGCGCCACCAGTTCAAGGATTCCGGTGCCCGCGCGCTGGTCTACGTGAACCTGTTCGGCAAGCTGGTGCAGGAAGTGCTGCCCGATACCGGCATCGAATACCTGATCGAAGCGCAGATGGGTGACCTGCAGCCCGCGCTCAAGGGCCTGCTGGTCAACACCGTGGTCAAGCACGTGAAGAAGATGGTGCCGGAGTACAACCTGCCCCAGGCCGTCTCCTTCAAGTCGGCCTTGCGCCAGGGGCGCGGGCATGGCCTGCAGCCGGTCAAGGTCGGCCTGGAAGACATTGCAGTCCTGCAGTACACCGGCGGTACCACCGGCGTGGCCAAGGGCGCCATGCTCACCCACGGCAACCTGGTGGCGAACATGCAGCAGGTGCATGCCTGCCTGCAGCAGCACGGCCCGGACGGCAAGCCGCTGATGCAGGTCGGCAACGAGGTGATGATCGCGCCGCTGCCGCTGTACCACATCTATGCCTTCACTGCGAACTGCATGTGCATGATGGTCAACGGCAACCACAACGTACTGATCAGCAACCCGCGCGATATCCCCGGCTTTATCAAGGAGCTGAAGAAGTGGCGCTTCTCCGCGCTGCTGGGCCTGAACACCCTGTTCGTCGCCCTGATGGACCGCCCCGAATTCAAGGAGCTGGACTTCTCCAACCTGAAGGTCACCAACTCCGGCGGCACCGCGCTGGTCACCGCCACCGCCGAGCGCTGGAAAGCCATGACCGGTTGCACCGTGGTCGAAGGCTACGGCCTCACCGAGACTTCTCCGGTGGTCAGCACCAACCCCTACGGCGACCAGGCGCGACTGGGAACGGTCGGCATTCCGGTGCCGGGCACCGCGCTGAAAGTCATCGACGACGACGGCAATGACGTCGGCCTGGGCGAGCGTGGCGAGCTGTGCGTGAAGGGCCCGCAGGTGATGAAGGGGTACTGGCAGCGCGAAGAAGCCACCGCCGAGGTGCTGGACGCCGAAGGCTGGCTGCGCACCGGCGATATCGCGGTGATCGATCCGGATGGCTTCACCCGCATCGTCGACCGCAAGAAAGACCTGATCATCGTTTCCGGCTTCAATGTCTACCCCAACGAGATCGAGGACGTGGTCATGGCGCACCCGAAAGTCGCCAACTGCGCGGCTGTCGGCGTGCCGGACGAGAAATCCGGCGAAGCGGTGAAACTCTTCGTGGTGGCCCGCGAAGGCGGCGTGACCGTTGAAGAGCTCAAGGCCTACTGCAAGGAAAACTTCACCGGCTACAAGGTGCCCAAGCACATCGTGCTCAAGGACGCCCTGCCGATGACCCCGGTGGGCAAGATTCTGCGCCGGGAGCTGCGCGAAACCGCCTGAGGCAAGCGGGAATGAAAAAGGGGGCTGATCCAGGATCAGCCCCCTTTTTTATTGATTGCGAGTTGTCGGCCAGGGCTATTCAACCACCGCAGCCGCCACAGCAACCTTCCTTCTTGCGCAGGATCTCGTAGAGATCGTCCTTGAGTTGCAGCTTCTGCTTCTTCAGTGTCTCGATGGTGTCGTGCGATGCGGGGGTGATGCCGGCTTCCATGTTCTTGATCTCCTGGTCGAGATCGTTGTGGCTGTGGAAGAGCTTGGCAAAATGCGGGTCCTCGGCTTTCAGGCGAGTAATCTTTTCACGGTATTCAGGAAACATGAGGGTTCTCCAGGAGAGTGCAAAAGTACTCTGCGCGATCCGAACCCTAGAGGTGTTGAGGCAGATCATTTCCGGACGGTGATTTCCCCGGTACCGGGCAGGTGAAAACCTCATCGACCTGCAACGACGACGAAGGTCTTTGCTCTGCCTCGAAGGACAGGAACCCGACTCGGGAACGACACGAAAGCGCCGGATCGAACTCTGACGATTTGCCCCTCGTGACAGGGTTGGCCTGATGACCTGTCCCCGTTCTTTTTTCCGGTTTCATTTCCCTGAAATCCACTTTGTCGGACAATCCAACAAGGCTTCGAGCCTTCTGGGACGGGCTTTTCCGACGAGTGGATGGCTAGTGACCGGAAAGCCTGTCTCCGGTCATTTTTCTTACGGGCGAGGCTGTGTTTGGTGCTGGTCGGTGTTTCTCAAAGCTGATAATCTCGGCCCGCTTTTCGCTCCCCGAGCCATAGGGGAGAGCGACACAAACACAACAAAGAACCGCGAATGCGGTAAAGATGAGCTGTTGCTTAGGAGTGGGCTTCCATGACCGACAATTTCTGGAAGGACAAATACCCAGTGGGGATCGCTGCCGAGATCAACGCTGACCAGTACCCGAACATCCTCGCGGTACTTAAAGAATCCTGCCAACGTTTTGCAGACAAGCCTGCCTTCAGCAACCTGGGCAAGACCCTGACCTACGGCGAGATGTACAAGCTCTCCGGGGACTTCGCCGCCTACCTGCAGCAACATACCGATCTCAAGCCCGGCGACCGTATCGCCGTGCAACTGCCCAACGTGCTCCAGTACCCGGTCGTGGTCTTCGGCGCCATGCGTGCCGGCCTGGTCGTGGTCAACACCAACCCGCTGTACACCGCGCGGGAAATGGAGCACCAGTTCAACGACTCCGGCGCCAAGGCGCTGGTGTGCCTGGCGAACATGGCGCACCTGGCCGAGGAAGTGCTGCCCAAGACCGGCATCCGCAACGTCATCGTCACCGAAGTGGGTGACATGCTGCCGCCGCTCAAGCGCTTCATCGTCAATTTCGTGGTCCGCAACATCAAGAAGATGGTGCCGGCCTACAACATCCCCAACGCGCAGAAGCTCACCGACGTCCTGGCCAAGGGCCGTGGCAAAACGGTGAAGGAAGTTTCGCCGCACAACGACGACGTTGCCGTGCTGCAGTACACCGGCGGCACCACCGGGGTGGCCAAGGGTGCGATGCTGACCCACCGCAACCTGGTCGCCAACATGCTGCAGTGCAAGGCGCTGATGGGCGCCAACCTCAATGAAGGTTGTGAAATCCTCATCACCCCGCTGCCGCTGTACCACATCTACGCCTTCACCTTCCATTGCATGGCGATGATGCTCACCGGCAACCACAACATCCTGGTGACCAACCCGCGCGACCTGGCCAGCATGGTCAAGGAACTCTCGCAGTGGAAGTTCACCGGCTTCGTCGGTCTGAACACCCTGTTTGTCGGCCTGTGCAACAACGAAGGCTTCCGCAAGCTGGACTTCTCCGCCCTGAAGCTGACTCTCTCCGGCGGCATGGCCCTGCAGCAGGCGAGTGCCGAACGCTGGAAGGACGTCACTGGCTGCGCCATCTGCGAAGGCTACGGCATGACCGAAACCAGCCCGGTGGTATCGGTAAACCCGTTCCAGAACATCCAGATCGGCACTATCGGCATCCCGGTTCCGTCGACCCTGTGCAAGGTCATCAGCGATGATGGCGAAGACCTGCCGCTGGGCGAGCGTGGCGAACTGTGCGTCAAGGGCCCGCAGGTGATGAAGGGCTACTGGCAGCGCCAGGAAGCCACCGACGAGATCCTCGACAAGGACGGCTGGCTGCGTACCGGCGACATCGCGATCATCCAGGAAGACGGCTACATGCGTATCGTCGACCGCAAGAAGGACATGATCCTGGTGTCGGGCTTCAACGTGTACCCCAACGAGCTGGAAGACGTGCTCGCCACCCTGCCGGGCGTGCTGCAGTGCGCCGCCATCGGCATTCCGGACGAGAAGTCCGGCGAGGCGATCAAGGTCTTCGTGGTGTCCAAGCCGGGCGTTACCCTGACCAAGGAGCAAGTCATGCAGCACATGCACGACAACCTCACTGGCTACAAGCGTCCCAAGTCCGTGGAGTTCCGCGACAGCCTGCCGACCACCAACGTCGGCAAGATCCTGCGCCGTGAATTGCGCGACGAAGAGCTCAAGAAGATCAGGGCCTGAGCCGATATACAAGAAACCCGCCGCAAGGCGGGTTTTTTGATGCGCGCAAGGATGCGGCGCCCCCTCCCTGCCTGAGGTATCCGCCTTGAACACTGTCCTTCGTCTGCGCGCCAAGGTCCTGCTCCTGGCCATCGCTCCGATCCTGATCCTGACCGTCCTGCTGTGCGCCATCGCCACGGTCGCCCTGAGCCAACTCTCTACGCAGCAGGAAGCGCAGATTCGCGAGAACCTCACCCAGGACCGCGAAGCGCAGCTGAAGAACTTCGTCGACGTCGCCCTGGCGGCTGTCGGCCCGGCCTACCAGGCTGCCGCTGACGGCGATGCACAGGCGCGCGCGCAGGGCATTGCGATCCTCAAACGGCTCGAATACGGCAAGGGCGGCTACTTCTGGGGGTACGACACCCGCTCCATCCGCGTCTTCCAGGGCACCAGCGACGAGCGCCTGGGCGAAGACTTCAGCGCTTACCGCGATCCCAATGGCGTCTACGCCATCCGCGAACTGGTGGCGGCGGGGCAGAGCGGCCAGCACTACGTGCGCTACAGCTTCACCCTGCCGGGCGGCAATGCCATCGTGCCGAAGATCGGCTACGCGCATTACCTGCCCAAGTGGAACCTGGTGTTCGGTACCTCGCTCAACCTTGACGACGTCGAGCGTGAAGTGAAGCAGGCCGGAGCCGCCTTCGACGCCAAGATCGACAACCTGCTGCTGCTCATGGGCGGCGCCGCGCTGGCTCTGCTGGTGGTGATCGGCCTGCTCGCCGGGCTGTTCAGCCGCACCATCGTCCAGCCCATCGTCCAGGTGCGCGACAACCTCGACGACATGGCCGCCGGCGACGGCAATCTGACCCATCGCCTGAACCTGGGCCGCCATGACGAACTGGGCGAGCTGGCCGGCTCGTTCAACCGTTTCGTCGAGAAGATCCATGTACTGGTGCAGCAGGTCGCCGGCACCACGAACCAGCTGTCGGGTCTGGTGGGTGACGTGGCCCAGCAGGCGCAGCGCTCCGAGCGCGCGATGGGCGGCCAGCGCCACGAGACCGATCAGGTTGCCACCGCCATCAACGAGATGACCGCGGCTGCCCAGGAAGTCGCGCGCAGCGCGCAACAGGCCGCCGATGCGGCGCAGCAGACTGACCGCGAGGGCCAGGCCGCCAAGCGCGAAGTGGACCTGTGTGTCTCGCAGATCAACGACCTGGCCGGCGAGGTGCGCAGCAGCAGCGATTCCCTCGACACCCTGCGCCAGGACGTGCAGGGCATCGTCGGTGTGCTTGAAGTGATCCGCTCCATCGCCGAGCAGACCAATCTGCTGGCGCTCAACGCCGCCATCGAAGCGGCTCGTGCCGGCGAGGCCGGGCGTGGTTTTGCCGTGGTCGCCGATGAAGTCCGCGCCCTGGCCAGCCGCACCCAGCAGAGCACTGGGGAAATCCAGCAGATGATCGATCGCCTGCGCGGCACCACCGAAGGCTCGGTGAGCGCCATGCAACGCGCCAGCGACATGGCCGAGCGCACCCGTGGCCAGGCCAACCAGGCCGGCCAGTCGCTGGACGCCATCGCCCAGCTGATCGGGACCATCAACTCGATGAACGCGCAGATTGCCAGCGCCGCCGAGGAGCAGACCGCCGTGGCCGAGGAGATCAACCGCAGCGTGCACCAGATCGCTGGCGGCGTGGAGAGCGTGGCGGACGATGCAGCCAAGGGCGCGCGTACCGCGACCGAGCTGAATGGTGTGGGCGAGCGCCTGCGCCAGCTCGTGGGGCAGTTCCGCATCTGAGCAGCGCTGCGCGCTCGCAGCGACGCAGTGGTTTCCAATCGCAAGCCCCCATGGATGGGCGCTTGTGCCCCGTTGCTTGTGCCAAGCCGGTAGCGCAATCAGTGGCAGCCCGAGCAACCGGCTGCCTGGTCGATCGCAAGCCTGCGTCCGTCAGGGAACCTCCACCGGCGCCTCCGCGCTGGGGGATAGTCGCCATTCCCCGCGCTACTTTCGGAAATCACCGATATCTCCATGACACCGCCGCTCGTAGCCTCGGTCGGCGTTCCCACTGTCACGGAGTTCTAGCGCCATGCACCTCATCTGGACAATCTGTATCGGCTTTGTTGCGGGCCTTGTTGCGCGGTGGTTGACGCCCGGGAGCAACTCCCTGGGCTTCTTCATCACCGCAGCCCTGGGGATTGCCGGCGCGCTGCTGGCGACCTACGCCGGCCAGGCCTTGCACTTCTACGAATCTGGCGAGTCCGCAGGCTTCATTGGCGCCGTTGTCGGCGCGATCATCCTGCTCGCCCTCTACCACGTGTTGTTCGCTAAAAAGAACTGAGGGAAGTCACCATGAGTTTGATGGATTCGCTGTTGCAGCAAGTGGTTGGTGCCGTGGGTAACAACCTGGAGGAGCATCTTGAAAAGGCTCCGGCCGGCGCGCTGGGCCAAAGCATCACCGCGATGTTCCACTCTGAGCAGACGCCGCCCTTCGCCAATACGGTGGGGCAGTTGTTCGGCCAGTCCAGCGATGTGCAGCGCGCGGGCATGTTGAACCAGTTGCTGGCCGTCGCCGGCCCGGCATTGCTCACGCAGATGATGAGTGGCGGGTTGGGCAAGGTACTGCAGCCAGGCACCACGCAACTGACGCCGGAACAGGCCAGCCAACTGAGCACTGCGGACGTGGAAACCATGGCCGCCCAGGCAGAGAAGGCCAACCCCGGCGTGGTCGAGAGTATCGGCCACTTCTATGCCCAGCATCCCACGCTGATCAAGACACTGGGCGGCGCCGCCCTGGCTATCGCCCTGGCCAAGCTGCGCGAGCACCAGCAGGCCTGAGTCGAAGCGGGGCGCAACACCCCGCCAATCCGGGTCGCCAAGCAATCGGCGTGGCGGCCCTTGCCGGTCCTCTGCGACAATCCACGGATTGTCGCCACGACAGCCCATTTTTCGGGACCGGCCTCGCTCGCGTAGCGCCGCTCCCCGCGTATACGCCAGCGAAGCCGATGACCCCAGATACCACGCCGACCCCCGAACAACTCCTGCAGCGCATGGATCACGCGATGATCCGCGACCGCCATCGCCTGCGCCGGCAGCTCCATGAACTGCGCAAGCACCCCGATGAAGCCAAGCTTGCCCAGTGGGCCGAGCGCTTCCAGGCCTCATGCGCGAAGGTCGAGGCGCGCCGCGCGAGCATCCCGAAGATTCGCTACGACGACAGCCTGCCGATCGCTGCCAAGCGCGATGAGATCAAGGCTGCGCTGGAAAAGAGCCAGGTCGTGGTGATTGCCGGCGAGACCGGCTCGGGCAAGACCACCCAGCTGCCGAAGATCTGCCTGGAACTGGGCCGTGGCACCCACGGCCTGATCGGCCACACCCAGCCGCGCCGGCTGGCCGCGCGCAGTGTGGCGACCCGCGTCGCCGAGGAAATCGGCACGCCGCTGGGGTCGCTGGTCGGCTATCAGGTGCGCTTCGAGGACCAGAGTGACGAGAGCACGCTGATCAAGCTGATGACCGACGGCATCCTGCTGGCCGAGACCCAGCACGACCGCTACCTGGAACGCTACGACACGATCATCGTCGACGAAGCCCACGAACGCAGCCTGAACATCGACTTCCTGCTCGGCTTCCTCAAGACGCTGCTGCCGCGTCGGCCTGACCTGAAGCTGATCATCACCTCGGCGACCATCGACCTGGAGCGTTTCTCCAAACACTTCGGTGATGCGCCTATTGTCGAAGTCTCCGGTCGTACCTACCCGGTGGAAACCTGGTACCGCCCGCTGGCGGCGGAAGTGGACGAGGACGGCGAGGCGCTGTTCGACGATCTCTCCGTGGACCAGGGCATCCTCCGCGCGTTGGACGAGATCGCCGCCCACGAACGGGAGATCGGCAAGCGCCCTGGCGACGTGCTGGTGTTCCTCCCCGGCGAGCGCGAAATTCGCGACGCCGCCGATATGCTGCGCAAGGCCAACCTGCGCCATACCGAAGTGTTGCCGCTGTACGCGCGCCTGACGCCGGCCGAGCAGCAGAAGATTTTCGCGCCCATGCCGGGGCGCAAGATCGTGCTCGCCACCAACGTCGCCGAGACCTCGCTGACCGTGCCGGGCATCCGTTACGTGATCGACAGCGGCACCGCGCGTATCAGCCGCTACAGCTACCGCGCCAAGGTTCAGCGCCTGCCCATCGAGGCCGTCTCGCAGGCCAGTGCCAACCAGCGCAAAGGCCGCTGCGGGCGGGTCGAACCAGGCATCTGCGTGCGCCTGTACAGCGAGGAAGACTTCAACGGCCGCCCGGCCTTCACCGATCCGGAAATCCTGCGCACCAACCTGGCGGCAGTGATTCTGCAGATGCTCCATCTGCGCCTGGGCGACATCGAGGCCTTCCCCTTCATCGAGCCGCCGGATGGCAAGGCGATCAACGACGGCTTCACTCTGCTGCAGGAGCTCTCGGCAGTGAACCGCGAGGGCCAGTTGACGCCGCTGGGCCGCCAGCTCGCTCGTCTGCCCATCGACCCGCGCCTGGGCCGCATGCTGCTGGAAGCCGCGCAACTGGGCAGCCTGCCGGAAGTCCTCACCGTGGCCAGCGCGCTGTCGGTGCAGGACCCGCGCGAGCGGCCGATGGATCGCCAGCAGGCCGCCGACCAGGCCCATGCGCAGTGGAAGGACCCGGACTCGGACTTCGCCGCGCTGATCAACCTCTGGCGCGGCTTCGAGGAACAGCGCCAGGCGCTGGGCTCCAACCCGCTGCGCAACTGGTGCCGGAAGAATTTTCTGAATTACCTGCGGCTGCGCGAGTGGCGCGATGCACACCGCCAACTGACGTTGATCTGCAAGGAATTGCAGTTGCCCTTCACGAAGCCAGAGGCTTCTCGTAGGAGCGAGCTTGCTCGCGAACAGCCCAACACTGCGAAACCCCAGAGCAATAAAGGCCCTCAGCCCGCCGTCGATAAAGGCGCGAAACCGGTTCGCGAGCAAGCTCGCTCCAACAAAAGCGGCGAGCCTGACGCGAAGCAACGCGACATCGACTACGCCGCCGTGCACAAGGCGATCCTCTCCGGCCTGCTCAGCCAGATCGGCCAGAAGGCGGAGGAGGGGGACTACCTCGGCGCGCGCCAGCGGCGCTTCTGGATCCACCCCTCCAGCGTGATCGGCCGGAAGAAGCCGCAGTGGATCATGGCGGCCGAGCTGGTGGAGACCACCAAGCTGTTCGCCCGCATGGTCGCGAAGATCGAGCCGGACTGGCTGGAACCGCTGGCCGGGCACCTGGTGAAGAAGAACTACCTGGAACCGCACTGGGAGAAACGCCGCGGCCAGGTGGTGGCCTACGAGCAGGTCACTCTTTACGGTCTGATCATCATTGGCCGCCGCGCCGTGCACTACGGCCCGATCGATGCGCCGGTGTCCCGCGAGATGTTCATCCGCGAGGCGCTGGTGCGTGGCGAGATCAACAGCCGCGCCAAGTGCCTGTCGGCCAACCGCCAGTTGCTGGAGAAGCTCGACGAGCTGGAAGCCAAGGCGCGCCGGCGCGACATTCTTGCTGACGAGGAAACCCTGTTCGCCTACTACGACGAACGCCTGCCGGCGGATATCTATCAGTCCGCCAGCTTCGAGAAGTGGTACGAGCGCGAGCACAAGGCAAAACCGGACCTGCTGATCATGCGCGAGGAAGATGTCCTCGCCCGCGATGCCAGCGAAGTCACTGCCGGTCTTTACCCGGATCGCCTGCAACTGGGTGAGTTGCAGTTACCGCTCACCTACCATTTCGAGCCGGGCCACGTGCGTGACGGCGTGACCCTGCGCGTGCCGGCGCCGCTGTTGCCGCAACTGCCCGCCGAGCGCCTGGAGTGGCTGGTGCCGGGCCTGCTGGAAGCCAAATGCATCGAGCTGGTGCGCAGCCTGCCCAAGGCCATCCGCAAGAACTTCGTGCCGGTGCCGGACTTCGTCCGCGCGGCGCTGGGCAAGATGGTCTTCGCCGAGGGCGCACTGCCCGAATCCCTTGGCCGCGAGCTGCAGCGCATGACCGGCAGCCGTGTGCCGGAAGAGGCCTGGGCGGAAGCCGAGACCCAGGTGGAAAGCCACCTGCGGATGAACATCGAAGTGGTCGACGCGCGCGGCAAGTTCCTCGGCGAAGGTCGCGATCTGGCGGAGCTTACCGCGCGCTTCGCCGAGGCCAGCCAGGCTGCGCTGGCGATCCCGCAGGCGGACAAACCGCAGAAGCCGGTAGAGGCCAAGGGTTTCGCCGGAGTGGCGGAAAAGGTCCAGCAAAAGGTTGCCGGGCTGTCGATGACGGTCTATCCGGCGCTGGTGGAAGAGGCCGGCGTGGTCAAGGAAAACCGCTTCCCGACCCAGGCCGAGGCCGACTACCAGCACCGCCGCGCCCTGCAACGACTGCTATTGCAACAGCTGGCCGAGCCGGCCAGGTTCCTGCGCAGCAAGTTGCCGGGGCAGACCGACATGGGGCTGCTGTATCGCGAGATGGGGCGCGTCGAGGCGTTGGTCGAGGACATTCTGCTGGCCAGCCTGGACAGCGCCATTCTCGACGGTGAAAGCAGCCTGCCGCGCGATGGCGCCGGGCTCGCGTCCCTGGCCGAGAAAAAACGCGGTGCCTGGACCGAGCACGCCGAACGCATCGCCCGCCTGACCCTGGAAATCCTCAAGCTGTGGCACGGCCTGCAGAAGCGCTTCAAGGGCAAGGTCGACCTCGCCGTGACGGTGCCGTTGAACGACGTGAAGGGGCAGTTGGCCAATCTGGTCTACCCCGGTTTCGTGCGCGACACGCCAGCGGAGTGGCTGAAGGAAATCCCGCGTTACCTCAAGGCCGTGGAACAGCGCCTGGACAAGGTGGCCGGCCAGGTCCAGCGCGACCGCGTGTGGAGCGGCGAAATGGCCGGCTACTGGGCACAGTACTCGGCGCGCCTGGCCAAGCACGCCCAGGAAGGCAAGCGTGACCCCGAACTGGTGCTCTATCGCTGGATGCTGGAGGAGTACCGCGTGTCGCTGTTCGCCCAGCAACTGGGGACCAAGCTGCCAGTGTCGGACAAGCGCCTGTCTAAGCAGTGGAGCCAGGTCGAGGCCTGACGCTGAGGCTTTTTGTAGGAGCGAGCTTGCTCGCGAAGCGTTTCCCGGCAGTTCTGAAGCCGGGCGGGTTCGCGAGCAAGCTCGCTCCTACAGGGAGTGAACCGTCAATCCCGTTTCGGGATGTTCAGCCCGCGCTGCACTGCCGGCCGCGCGAGGAAGCGTTCCAGCACGCGCTTGACGTTGTGGAAGTTGTCGAAGCCCACCAGTTCACCCGCCTCGTAGAAGCCGATCAGGTTGCGAATCCACGGGAAGGTGGCGATGTCGGCGATGGTGTAGCGTTCGCCCATGATCCAGTCGCGGCCTTCCAGGCGCTGGTCGAGCACGGCCAGCAGGCGCTTGGCTTCGTCGACGTAGCGCTGCAGCGGGCGTTTGTCCTCGTAGTCCTTGCCGGCAAATTTGTTGAAGAAGCCGATCTGGCCGAACATCGGGCCGATCCCGCCCATCTGGAACATCAGCCACTGCAGCGTCTCATAGCGGCCGCTGGCGCCGGGGGCGAGCAGCGAGTCGGTCTTGTCGGCGAGGTAGACCAGGATCGCGCCGGACTCGAACAGCGCCAGCGGCTGGCCGTCCGGCCCGTTGGGGTCGAGGATCGCCGGAATCTTGTTATTCGGGTTCAGCGAGAGGAATTCCGGGCTCATCTGGTCGTTGCGCTCGAAGCTGACCAGGTGCGGCTCGTAGGGCAGGCCGAGCTCTTCCAGCATGATCGACACCTTCACGCCGTTGGGCGTGGGCAGCGAATACAGCTGCAGGCGGTCAGGGTGTTCGGCGGGCCATTTGCGGGTGATGGGGAACGCGGAAAGGTCTGACATGCATACTCCGGTCAGGTCACTGGGGAAAGCAACGGAAGGCCTCAGGATAGACCTCCGGAAGCGGTCGGTCATGACCCGCGCGCGACAAAAAGGTAAGGTGCGGCCCCATAGTCACCGGAGAAGGAACCCACCATGAGCCTGCACGGCACCTACGATCCGCAGAACATCTTCGCCCAGATCATTCGCGGCGACGCTCCCTGCTACAAGCTGTACGAAGACGACGACGTGCTCGCCTTCCTCGACCTGTTCCCGCAGTCCTACGGCCATGCCCTGGTGATTCCGAAGAATTCTCCGGCGCGCAATATCCTCGAAGTCGACCCCGACGCCTTGGCCAAGGTGATGCGCGTGGTGCAGCGCCTGACCGGCGTGATCGTCGACGAACTCAATCCCGATGGTGTGCAGGTCGCCCAGTTCAACGGTGCGCCGGCCGGGCAGACGGTGTTCCACATCCACGTGCACATCGTCCCGCGCTATGCCGGCGAGGGCCTGGGGATTCACGCGGCGAACAAGGCCGAGGCGGGGGAGCTGGAGAAGTTGCAGGCGCGCCTCGTTGCCCGTCTGAACGGCTGAGACGCGCCCTGGCGGTCGGGGCTTACTCGACCGCCGGCTTGATATCGAAACCGGTGCGGTTGTCGCTGACGATACGGAAGGCGTTGCTGCCGCCCGGCTCCAGCGGCACCAGCAGTTCGCGGCGCAACATGGCCTTGCTGCACAGGCCGTCGCCGTCCTTGTCGCCAATGATGCCGACCACGTGCTTGCCGGCCGGCACGTGGAAGCTGGCTGCCTCGCCCTTGCCGATGCGCGCAGCTATCTCGTGATCGATGGTGAGGGCGACGTAGCAGCCGCCGCCGATGTAGCCGACATCCCGGGTGACGTCGACCTTGACGCTGTCCTTGCCCGGTTGCTGATAGGCCAGCAGGCGGTCGGTGGGGACAGGTTGGACATCATCGCTCTGGTACGACGCACAGCCGGAAAGCGCGAGCAGGGACAGGACGGCAAGGATCGAACGCATAGACTTCCTCCATGGACACTGCAGCCTAGGCTAGCCCATCCGGGCGGATTCCGTCGGCTTGCCTACGCGCTGTAGGAAATTGGAGTAGTCTTCAGCACATGTGATTTGGGCTGGAGTGCCCGAGTGCCGCCATTGAGGCCGACCCGCCGGGCGGTCGAGCCAAGGAGCAGGGCCGATGCACCGCAACAGCGATCCCGACCACCTGTTCGAGCCCAGCGCCGGACCGACCGGCCTGGAAGAGGCTGATCATCGCCTGTTGATGCGGCTGATCTTCGGTTGCACCGGGGCGACCCTGGGGGTGTTCTCGATTCTGCAGTGCTTCGCCGGTAATTACTGGCTGGCCGGCGCCGAGCTGATCACCTGTGGCCTGTTGCTGTGGGCCGCACAGCGGCTCAAGCGGGTGACGCGCCTGGTCCCCTGGATCATTGCCTATCTGCTGCCGACGTTCTGCTTCATCCTCTACATCATCGTCATGCCCAATGCTTCGGCGTCGGCTTTCGTCTGGGTCTACCTGATGCCGGTGATGGCCTACCTGCTGCTGGGCAAGTGGCGCGGCTTCCTGCTCGCCGTGCCGTTCATGCTGGTCGCCACGCTGATGTACCTGCATGCCAACCCCCTGAGCCTGGATGCCGCGGGGCTGATCGACATCGGCAACGGCATCTTTTGCGGGGTGCTGGTGATTGCCTTCATGCATGTCTACGAGGAGCGCCGCGCCGCCGCCTACAAACAGCTGCGGCATCTGGCGCTGACCGATGCGCTGACTGGCGTGGCCAGTCGTGAGAGTTTTCAGCGTACGTTGCGGCGCTGCATTCAGGAGTCGGCGCGGTACGAGACGCGCCTGGTGCTGGTGGTGCTGGATGTCGACCACTTCAAGAACATCAACGACCAGTGGGGCCACGATGCCGGCGACAAGGCCCTGCAGCACCTGTGCAATCGCCTGCGCCACCGCCTGCGCGCCACCGACCTGATCGGCCGGCTGGGCGGCGAGGAGTTCGGCCTGCTGCTGCCCTTCACCGACCGCTTCGACGCCAAGCCGCTGGTGGAATCCCTGCGCCGCGATATCGACGAAGCGCCGCTGATCTATCACGGGGAGCGTATTCAGATTTCCGCTACCTTCGGCCTCGCCGAGTGGCCGGGCGACGGCCTGGATGCCGACGAACTCTACCGTTGCACCGACCGCCGCCTGTATCGCGGCAAGGCCGAGGGGCGCAATCGCCTGGTCTACAGCGACCCGGCCTGAGCGCGCTTCGCCGCCAGCGGCTCGGCAATTCGCGCATAGGCGCTGCGCAACTGCCGCGCCATCTTCCGTTCCACCCA
Source organism: Pseudomonas sp. GD03903 (assembly GCF_029840045.1). Classification (NCBI taxonomy): domain Bacteria; kingdom Pseudomonadati; phylum Pseudomonadota; class Gammaproteobacteria; order Pseudomonadales; family Pseudomonadaceae; genus Pseudomonas; species Pseudomonas sp. GD03903. The sequence continues at coordinate 160,776 of NZ_JAOCBT010000002.1, forward strand.
TTCGTAGCTCAGCCAGGACAGCAGCAGGATCGCCGGCACGCTGATGCCCAGTGTCTGGTACGGCGTCAGGCCCAGCCGTTCATGCAGCCAGTAGGCTGCCAGCCAGAGCACGATCACGTGCAGCAGGTACACCGAATAGGACCAGTCGCCGAGCGCGTGCAGCACCCGGCTGCGCTCGAACAGCGGCTCCAGGGCCACGCAGGCGGCCAGCAGCACCGCGGCGGGAAGGCCCCAGGTCAACAGGCGCCAGGGGTGGTCGGCAGGGAACAGCGCGATGGTCGTCACCGCCAGGGCGGCCAACAGCAGGGCCAGCGGCCTGGGCAGGTTCAGCCAACCGCGCCGATACAACGCGGCAAGGCCAAGGCCGAGGAGGAATTCGAAGATGATCGGGTTGCGGTAGAAGTTGCTGATCCAGGGCTCGCGCGCCAGGACCTGCGCCACCACCAGCACCAGCGCGGTCACCAGCCAGGCACGCCAGCGTTCAGCGACCAGGAAGGAGAGAGCGAACAGGGCGTAGAAGAGCATCTCGAAGTTCAGCGTCCAGCCTACCGGCAGCACCGGGTACTTGCCGAATCCGCCGGGGTTTTCGCTGGGGATGAACAGCAGCGAGAGCAGCAGCGACTTGCCACCGACGCCGTAGACCGGCATCACGTCGGCGAAGGCGTAGATGATCAATGCGGTGATCGCCGTATACAGCCAGTAAGCCGGGGCGACGCGGGCCAGGCGCTGGACCAGGAAGGTCAGCGGCGACAACGGTCGGCCGGCGCTGGAAAGGTGGATCACGAAGCCACTGAGGACGAAGAAGATGTCGACGCCGACCTGGCCACGGGTAGAGAGCAATCTGCCGCCGAGGCTGTCGGCGCGGAAGTCAAAGAACACCTGCATGAAGTGATGGAAGACCACCAGCCAGGCGGCCAGTGCCCGTAAAGCCTGAAGCGAAACCAGCATGGGGCGGCGTGCCCTCCGTCTGTGGATAAAAACAAAGGGGCGCGACAATGCGCGCCCCTTTCCTCGACAGTGCGGTTTCGCCGATCGTTCACCGGGCCTGCTGGACGGTCGCCGCCGACAGTGCCGGCCCACGCTCCAGGCGCAGGCAGATCAGCGCTGTGGCGATGGCCGCGAGCGGCAGCAGCGCGCCCACCCAGGGCAGCGCAGCGAGGCCGGGGCCGTGGTCGATGGTCATGCCGCCGAGCCAGGCGCCCAGGGCGTTGCCCAGGTTGAACGCGGCGATATTGAAGCTGGCCGCGACGCTCTGGCCGGCGCCGTGGGCCTTCTCCAGCACCCACATCTGCAGTGGCGGCACGGTGGCGAAACCGGCAGCGCCGAGCAACGCGATGAAGATGACCACGGCGACCTGGTTCTGCAGCGCGAAGCTCATCAGCCCCATGACCCCTGCCAGTGCGACCAGGCTGCCGAGCAGGGCCGGGACCAGCCTGCGGTCGGCCAGCTTGCCGCCGAGCAGGTTGCCCAGCACCAGGCCGCCGCCGAACACCAGCAGAACCGGTGACACCGCGCTCTCGGAGAAACCGGCAAGGCGAGTCAGCAGCGGCGATACGTAACTGAACACGGTGAACACACCGCCGAAGCCGAGCACGGTGGTCAGCAGGCCGAGTAGTACGGCAGGGCGTTTCAGCACGCGGAAGTCATCGCGCAGGTTACCGGCCGCCGGCGGAGCGCTGTGACGCGGCAGATAGATCGCCAGGATCGCCAGGGCCAGCACACCGATGCCGGTCACCACCCAGAAGGCCGCACGCCAGCCGTACAGCTGGCCGAGCCAGGTACCCAGCGGCACGCCGAGGATGGTGGCGACGGTGAGGCCGGTGAACATCAGGGCGATGGCCGAGGCCCGGCGCTCGGCGGGCACCAGGCTGGTGGCGACCACCGAGCCGACGCCGAAGAAGGTGCCATGGGCGAAGGAGGTCAGCACCCGCGCGGCCATCAGCGTGGCGTAGTCAGGCGCCAGAGCACAGGCCAGGTTGCCGAGGGTGAAGATCACCATCAGCCCCAGCAGTGTGCGGCGTTGCGGCCAGCGCGCGGTAAGGGCGGTGAGCAGCGGCGCGCCGAGCACTACGCCCAGTGCGTAGCCGGAGATCAGCAGGCCGGCGGCGGAGATCGACACGCCGAAGTCATGACCGACCTCCAGCAGCAATCCCATGATCACGAATTCGGTAACGCCGATGCCAAAGGCACCGGCGGTCAAGGCATACAAGGCAATGGGCACGATGGCTCTCCCAGGCTGATTTGCATAAGGAGTGAAGAATGGGCGCCACCTTATCCCCGTGCAGATTGTTGATATAGACTGCCTTTGAGCAAATCACCTGTGAATTGAATTCAATATGGCCCGGCCCGACGTCAACCGCTTCGGCGAAATGGAAGTGTTCATCCGCGTGGTGGAAACTGGCGGCTTCACTGCTGCCGCGCAGCAATGCGCAATGACGCCGTCCGCTGTGAGCAAGCTGGTGGCGCGCCTGGAGGATCGTCTCGGCGCACGGCTGTTCAACCGCTCCACCCGGCGTCAGCAGCTCACGGCCGAGGGGGCGGCCTTCTATGAACGGAGCCTGCGTATCCTCGCCGACCTGGACGAGGCCGAGCGCGAAGCTTCGGCCAGCGCGGAGCCGCAGGGGAGGGTGCGGATCAGCTGCAACCTGCCGGTCGGCAGGCAGTTCCTTATCCCGGCGCTGCCGCTGTTCTTCGAGCGCTTTCCCGGTGTCAGCCTCGACCTGCAACTGACCGATGAGGTGGTGGACCTGCTGGAGGTACGCGCGGACGTCGCCATCCGCAGCGGGCCGCTGCGCGATTCGCGGCTGGTGGCGCGCTCACTGGGTGAGTCCGGGCACAAGATCGTTGCCGCCCCCGAGTATCTGGCGCGGCACGGTACGCCGCAGCACCCCCGCGAGCTGGGCGAATACAACTGCGTCGGCTTCAGCTACCGGCGGGTCGAGCCGGACTGGCCATTCCTCGGCAAGCCGGCGGATGCCCCCGAGCCCAGCGGCAACCTGCTGGCCAGTGACGGCGACAGCGTGCGCCACCTGGCGCTGGCCGGGTTGGGGCTGGCAAGGCTGGCGGAGTTCCAGGTGCGCGAGGATATCGCCGCCGGACGGCTGGTGGCGGTGCTGGAAGAGTTCAATCCCGGCGACCGAAAACCGATGCACGCGCTCTATCTGGGCAAGCCGGGGCACCTGCCGGCGCGAGTGCGCGCGGTGCTCGACTTCCTCGCCGAGCAGGTGCGCATCGACTGACTCAGGCGGCTTCGAGCAGTGCCAGGGTGTCGGCCGCGCCCATCATCTTCGCCGCGGCCAGAGCGGTCAGGCCGCTGGCGTCGCGGGCCTCGCGGTCGGCGCCATGTTCCAGCAGGCAGCGGACGATCTCCGGGCGGTTGAACATTGCCGCCATCATCAGTGCGGTCTTTCCATCGGGGGAGGCGCCTTCCACCTGGGCGCCGTGGCTGAGCAGCAGGCGGACCATCTCCAGGTCGCCCTTGAAGGCGGCACCGGCCAGGGGCGTCTGCCCGGCGTTGTTGCGCAGGTCCGGGTCGGCGCCATGCTCGAGCAGCACGGCCACGGTGTCGTGGTGCCCGTAGTAGCTGGCCAGCATCAGCAGACTGTCGCCCTTGTGATTGCGCAGATTGGCCGGCAGGCCCTGGCCGAGCAGTTCCGTCAGGCGCTGGGTGTCACCCTGGCGGGCAAGATCAATGACCTGATTGGCAAATTCCAGGGTCTGTTCGTCCATTTCCGGGCGGTTTGCGGCACTCATCCTGAAGTCTCCTTGGCAAAGTCGGGAATGCACTGAAGGATAAGGAATCGCGCGCCTGGGCGCGCCAACACTGAACCTATGGTGCCGGTGAAAAATTTCAATCCGTTGCTTCAGGACAGGCGCGGCGTGATTTACGTCCGTAATCTTGCGTAATTGCCGCCCTCGCACGGCGGCTTTTCGGCGAAAATTGCAGCATAATCGGCGGTCAGTGGTTGCACCTGTGGTGACACCGCGAACCGCCGGGCGGCCAGAGGTGCCGCTCGTCGCAGGGGATGGCACACTGCCCGGTTGCAGGGATTGCCATCCCAGAGCCTTCGCGCAGGGCGCGAAAGGCCGAGAAATTTCAGTGCCGGCCAGTGTGCGGGCACCTTGATGCCTAACCCAGCCGCCCGGCCCGGCGGCTTTGAGAATTGAAGAGGATTGACCGTGCATAAAGTCGTGATCAGCGGAACCGGCCTGTATACCCCGCCGTTCAGCATCTCCAACGATGAACTGGTGGAATCCTTCAACAGCTACGTCCGCAGCTACAACGACCAGCACGCTGACGCTATCGCCAAGGGCGAAGTGGAAGCTCTCTCCGAGTCCAGTTCGGCATTCATCGAGAAGGCTTCCGGGATCAAGAGCCGCTTCGTGGTGAACAAGGAAGGCATCCTCGACCCGCAGCGCATGGCTCCGCGCATTCCCGAGCGTTCCAACGAAGACTGGGGCATCCTCTGCGAAATGGCTGCCGCCGCTGCCAAACAGGCCCTGGAGCGCGCCGGCCGCAAGCCCGAGGACATCGACGGGGTAATCGTCGCCTGCTCCAACCTGCAGCGCGCCTACCCGGCGGTTGCCATCGAAGTGCAGGCTGCCCTTGGCATCCAGGGCTTCGGCTATGACATGAACGTCGCCTGTTCCTCGGCCACCTTCGGTATCCAGGCGGCGGTGAACAGCGTGCAGCTGGGTCAGGCCCGCGCGATCCTGATGGTCAACCCGGAAATCTGCACTGGCCACCTGAACTTCCGCGACCGCGACAGTCACTTCATCTTCGGCGACGCGGCCACCGCCGTGGTCATCGAGCGCGCCGACCAGGCCACCAGCAAGCACCAGTTCGACGTGGTCAGCACCAAGCTGCTGACGCAGTTCTCCAACAACATCCGCAACAACTTTGGCTTCCTCAACCGCGCCGCGGAAGAGGGCATCGGCACTCGCGACAAGCTGTTCGTGCAGGAAGGCCGCAAGGTGTTCAAGGACGTCTGCCCGATGGTGGCCGAGCTGATTGGCGAGCACCTGGCGCAGAACGACATCCCGGTCAGCGACGTGAAGCGCTTCTGGCTGCACCAGGCCAACCTGAACATGAACCTGCTGATCACCCGCAAGCTGATCGGCCGCGACGCCGAGCCACACGAGGCGCCGGTGATCCTCGACACCTATGCCAACACCAGCTCGGCCGGTTCGGTGATTGCCTTCCACAAATACCAGGACGACCTGCCCGCCGGTTCCATCGGCGTGCTGAGTTCCTTCGGCGCCGGCTATTCCATCGGCAGCGTGATCCTGCGCAAGCGCTGATCGTGCAGAGCGACGACAGCGAGCTGTTGTCGCGCCTGCTGGCCGGTGACCAGCAGGCCTTCCGCACCCTGGTAGCCACCTACCAGGGTGCGATGCGTGCCGTGGCCATCGCCATCGTCGGCAGCGTCCATGCCGACGAAGTGGTGCAGGACGCCTGGCTCGCCGCCGTGCGTAATCTCGATGGTTTCCAGGGCCGCTCCAGCCTCAAGACCTGGCTGCTGACCATCACCGCCAATACCGCCAAATCCCGCCTGCGCAAGGTCCGTCGTGATGTGTCGCTAGACGATCTGCCAGCACCTCATGGCAGCATCGACGATTCCCGTTTTGCCGCCGACGGCCACTGGAACACTGCGCCCCTGGCCTGGCACGAGGACTCGCCCGAGGCGCTGCTGGCTGAGGACGAACTCCGAGAATGCCTGGAGAAGACCCTGCTCAGCCTCTCCGAACTGCAGCGCAGCGTGCTGCTGTTGCGCGAGCGCCAGGGATTGGAGTTGGAGGAGATCTGTAATCTGCTGGAGGTTTCGCTCTCCAATGCCAGGGTGCTGCTGCACCGTGCACGGCTGAAGGTGTTCGCCACCGTGGAGCACTTCGAGGAGACCGGGGAATGCTGACCTGCAAGGAACTGGTAGCGCGCTCCAGCGACCTGCTGGACGAACAACTGGGCTGGCGCGAGAAGCTCGCGTTGCGCCGGCATCTGCTGTTGTGCCGCAACTGTCGACGCTATCTGCGGCAGATGCGCCTGACCCAGGCGACCCTGCGCCTGCTGCCAGAGCCGCCTCGCCCGGACGCGGAGCGCCTGGCTGACCATCTCGCCGAACTGCGCCGGGACAGCGCGCGCCGCTGATCGTTAGCTCACTCCTACGCTGGCGATTGGCGCAGGAGCAGCTGTCTTTCTCGGGAAGCCCGTGCCGATGCTTTCCCCTCACCCCAGCCCTCTCCCGGGGGAGAGGGAGCAGTCCGTGCCGGCTGGCCCCCAAGATTCATCCTGCACCGAACGGTCCCCTCTCCCCTTGGGAGAGGGCTAGGGTGAGGGCCGACCCGAGCGCAGAACTTTCACGTAGGAGCGGACTCTGTCCGCGATGGTCTCTGGCGTAATGCGGGCCTATCGCGGACGGAGTCCGCTCCTACGCCAGGTTTCAGACCTGCGCTGGAATCTGCGCCCGCCATGCATCCAATCCGCCCGACAGTGCCCACGTACGCGGGTGTCCGAACGCCTGCAGCCGCTCCGCCAGCATGGCCGCGGAAAGTTCGTGGGGGCAGGCGCAGTAGATCACCACGTCCTTGTCCTCCAGGCTGCCGCGCAGCTCGTCCAGCGCCCCGTCCAGGCTGAAGGCGATGGAGCCGGGAATCGCCTCGTCATCGAACTGCGCGCGCACGTCGAGAATTAGCGGCGGCTCGCCAGCGTCCAGGCGTGCCCGCAGCTCGTCGACGCTGATGCGCGGGATACGCGCGGTGCGTTTGAGCAGGCTGAAGCGCTGCCAGAGCTTCCAGGCGATGAACAGCGTGAAGGCGCCCAGTAATGCCGACACGCCGACGCTGGCGTACTCGGTGAGCCAGCCCAGCACACGGTCCACGGCATCGCTGAAGATGCTCCCGAGCATCAGCGCCGAGCCGGCCCAGAGCGCTGCACCGGCACAGTCGTAGGCGAGGAAGCGTGGCAGCGGCGTGCGGGTCATGCCGGCCATGGTGGTGGTCAGCGCGCTGGCGCCGGGGAGGAAGCGCGAGATCAGCAGCGCGCGCGGGCCGATGCGCAGGTAAAGGCTCTGGCTCTGGCGGATGCAGCTGTCCGGCGACAGCGAGACTTTGCACACGCTGCGCAGCATGAAGCCACCGTAGCGTCGGCCGGCACAGAACCAGATCAGGTCGGCGATCAGGCAAGCCAATACCGCTACGGCAAGCGCCTGCCCCAGCGGCACGCCGCTGCCTTGCAGAGCAAGAGCGCCGGCGACGATCAGCGCCGGGTAGGCGGGAATCGGCAGGCCGAGCTGTTCGAGCAGCACATTGAAGAACAGCAGGGTAAGGCCGTGCTGCTGGATCAGGGGTTGCAGTTCGTGCATGGGAAAGCCTGAGCGGGGAAGGTCTTTCAGGAGAAAGTGAAAGCATACCGGTAAAGCGGACTTCAGAAAGTGCCTGCAAGCCTACTGGCGCGCGGCTTAGCACCTTTATGCCATAAAGAAATCAAAAGTTCCTTTGTAATAAAAGTTTTATCTACGAGCAACCGATCTGAAATAACCCCTCGCCAAGATTCCCAGCAACACAAACGGGGGCCGCCAGAACGGCCTGTGCGAGTCCTTGGGGGGCGCGCAGCAGCCAGGCACTCGGCGTGTTCAACGCAAATACCATTAAGGGGAATCTTCGATGATCCGTAAGCACTTCGCCGGTTACGCCGCCACTGCCCTGGCACTGGCCGTTTCCGCCCAGGCTTTCGCAGGCACAGTCACCACCGATGGCGCCGATATCGTTATCAAGACCAAAGGCGGTCTTGAAGTCGGCACCACCGACAAGGAATTCAGCTTCAAGCTCGGTGGCCGTCTGCAAGCGGATTACAGCCGCTTCGATGGTTTCTACACCAAGAACGGCAACAACGGTGACGGCGCCTACTTCCGCCGCGCCTACCTGGAACTGGGCGGCACTGTCTACAAAGACTGGAAATACCAGATCAACTACGACATGTCCCACAACTCCGGTAACGCTGACAACGGTTACTTCGACGAAGCTTCCTTCAGCTACACCGGCTTCGCCCCGGTTACCCTGAAGTTCGGCCGCTTCGATCCGGACTTCGGTCTGGAAAAAGCCACCAGCTCCAAGTGGGTGACCGCTACCGAGCGTACCACCGCCTACGAACTGGCTGACTGGATCAACACCCACCAGGACGGCATGGGTGCCCAGGTTGGCGGCGTCGTCGCCAACATGGCTTACCTGGACGCCGGCATCTACGCCAAGGATGCTGACGACACTGACGGCGACAGCGTCAAGCAGTTCAACTTCCGTGGCGTGTTCGCTCCGATGAACACCGACGGCAACGTCCTGCACATCGGTGTGGACTACGCCTACCGTGACCTGGATGACACCGCCTTCGACTCCCGCATCCGTCCGCGTCTGGGCATGCGTGGTATCGCCACCAACGGCGGTAACGACGCTGGCGACAACGGCAACCGTGCCACCTTCGGCGGCGCCACCCTGAGCCCGGCCGGTTCCTACAAGGACGACTCCACCTGGGGTGCTGAATTCGCCTACGCCATCGGCCCGTTCTCCGCTCAGGCCGAATACCTGAAGCGCAAGCTGAAGGCTGATGCCGACGCCTACGAAGACATCAAGGCTGATGGCTACTACGGCCAGCTGGCCTACACCATCACCGGTGAGTCCCGCGTGTACAAGCTCGATGGCGCCAAGTTCGACACCATCAAGCCGGCCAACAAGGAAATCGGTGCCTGGGAAGTCTTCTACCGTTACGACCACATCAAGGTTGATGACCCGAACGTGGTCGTGGCGACTGCCACCCGCGACGTGGGCGACACCAAGGCCAGCACCAACACCATCGGTGTGAACTGGTACGCCAACGAAGCCGTGAAGGTCTCTCTGGACTATGTTCACGTCAGCACCGACGGCATCCGCAATGCCAACGGCGACGACGATGGCAACGGTGTCGTGACCCGTCTGCAGTACGTGTTCTAAGAACTACAGCACTACCGTTTGACTCCTTTGTGTGAACCCCCGCCTCGGCGGGGGTTTTTTTATGGGAGTCGGAAAATTGCTTGCCTATGAACGCCGGGCTGTTGCGGGTGTAGGAGCGGATTTATCCGCGATCGGGTGAGCCCGGCACGGCGGCCAGCCATCGCGGACGGAGTCCGCTCCTACGCACAGGTCGGTTCAGCGGAGCAAGGGCCCCGCCGGGCGCCGGCGGAATTCGAACTCGAGCAACTCATCGAACGGATTGCCCATTTCCAGTCGTGTCCAGCCCAGCTTGATGAGGAAAGCCAGCGCGCCCAGGTTGTCCGGCCTGACGCTGGCACGCCACAGGGGGCTGCTCTGCAGTTCCGGCCGGCCCATGACCAGCGCCATTACTGCGCGGCCTATGCCTGAGCCACGCAACTGCGGGCGTACAGCCAAGTCGGTGACGAAATAATACGGATGCGCCGGGCTGGGCAGGCAAATCCCCACCACCGCGACCAGCAGAGCGCCACGCAGAATGCTGTACTGAGCCGTTTCCGGATTGTTCAGCACCTGCTCCAGCCAGTAACGATCCATCGGGCCCAGCTGCGCGTAGAGCACTGGATCGTCGAACCAGCTTTCGTACGGCGGGATGTCCTCTGCCTGGAAAGGGCGAATCTGCATGCGGGCGCTCTCCGGTGCAGCCTTGGAAGGTTTCACCCTCTCACCTGCTGGGCGATTGCGTCAATCGACCCTGAGCGCTCGCGTCATTGAGGCCGCGCGCAGCCAGCACCTACCCTGCGGGCACTCAACCCACCGGGAGTCGATCATGCTGCGCAATCACTTCGAGACCGAACACAACCTGTTCCGCGATGCATTCCGTTCCTTCCTCGACAAGGAAGTGGTGCCCCACCAGGAAGAATGGGAAGAGGCCGGCGTGGTCGACCGCAGCGTCTGGCGCAAGGCTGGGGAGATGGGCTTCCTGCTGCCCTGGGCGGAGGAGGAGTACGGCGGCACCGCTCTGAAGGATTTCCGCTACGAACAGATCATGTGTGAGGAACTGGCCGCCATCAACGAACCGGGCTTCATGATCCCGTTGCACTCGGCGCTGTGCGGTCCGTACATCGCCGAATACGGCAACGCCGAGCAGAAGGCTCGCTGGCTGCCGGGCATCATCCGTGGCGAGAGCATCCTGGCGGTGGCAATGACCGAGCCGTCGGCCGGCTCCGACCTCGCCGGCATGCGCACCACGGCGGTGGACAAGGGCGATCACTACGTCCTCAACGGCTCCAAGGTATTCATTTCCAACGGGCTGCTGGCGGACCTGGTGATAGTCGCGGCCAAGACCGACCCGGCGAACAAGCACGCCATGGGCCTGTTCGTGGTCGAGCGCGGCATGCAGGGTTTCGAGCGCGGACGCAACCTGAAGAAGCTGGGCATGAAGAGCCAGGACACTGCCGAGCTGTTCTTCAACGAGGTGAAAGTGCCGAAGGAAAACCTGCTCGGTGATGCCAAGGGCGGCTTCTTCTACCTGATGAACATGCTGGCGCAGGAACGCCTGACCAATGCCTGCGGCGCGGTGGCCGGCGCTGAGGCGGCGCTGAACACCACCATCGACTACGTGAAGGAGCGCAAGGCTTTCGATCGCCCCGTGGCGCACTTCCAGAACACCCGCTTCAAGCTCGCCGAGATGCGCACGCAGATCGACGTGGCGCAGGTCTTCACCGACCGCTGCGTGATGGACCACAACCAGAAGAAGCTCACCCCCGAAGTGGCCGCCGAGGCCAAGCTGTTCACCACCGAGCTGCTCTGCAAGGTGGTCGATGAAGGCGTGCAACTGCACGGTGGCTGGGGTTACATGTGGGAGTATCCGATCTGCAAGATGTACGCGAACGCGCGCATCCAGCGCATCTTCGCCGGTACTTCGGAGATCATGAAAGAGATCATCAGCCGCGGCATGAAGCTCTGAGGCGCGGCGCCTACGCATCGATTGAGCGAAACAGGAGTGCCCATGAACGGCCCGCTCGCCTCCCTGAAGATCCTCGACTTCTCCACCCTGCTGCCGGGACCGTTCGCCTCGTTGCTGCTGGCCGACATGGGCGCCCAGGTGCTGCGCGTGGAGTCGCCCACGCGCATGGACCTGGTGCGCGTGCTGCCGCCGCACGTCGACGGCACCTCGGCCAGCCACGCCTACCTCAACCGCAACAAGCGCTGCATCGCGCTGGACCTCAAGCAGGCCGAGGCGGTGGAAGTGGTGAAGCAACTGGTGCAGGAATACGACATCGTGCTGGAGCAGTTCCGCCCCGGCGTGATGGACAAGCTGGGTGTCGGCTACGAGGCGCTCAAGGCGATCAACCCGAAGCTGATCTATGTGTCGATCACCGGCTACGGCCAGACCGGGCCGTTCCGCGACCGCGCCGGGCATGACATCAACTACCTGGCCCTGGCCGGCGTTGCCAGCTACACCGGCCGTCGCGAAAGCGGCCCACTGCCCCTGGGCGTGCAACTGGCAGATATTGGCGGAGGCTCGCTGCATGGCGTCATGGGGCTGCTGGCGGCAGTCATTCATCGCCAGCAGACCGGGGAGGGGCAGCAGGTCGACGTGAGCATGACCGACTGCGCCTTCAGCCTGCACGGCATGGCCGGCGCGGGGTATCTCGCCGCCGGTGTGGAACCGCAGATGGAAGGCCTCGCGCTGAACGGCGGCAGCTTCTACGACTACTACCGTACCCGCGATGGGCGCTGGTTCTCGGTGGGCAGCCTGGAGCCGCAGTTCATGCAGCAGTTCTGCGCCGCCATTGGCAGGCCGGAGTTGGCAGCGCGTGGGCTGTCATCCAAGCCGGAGGACCAGCAAGCGCTCAAGCGCGAGATCGCCATCGAGTTCGAGAAACACGATTTTCATGAGTGGCAGGAGCGTTTCGCTGCGCTGGATGCCTGCGTCGAGCCGATGTTGTCCATGGCCGAAGCGGTGGAGCACCCGCATTTGCGCGAGCGCGGCGTGGTCACGCAAGTGCCCAACGGCAAGGGGGACACGCAGCAGCAGGCAGCGTGCCCGATTCGCTTCTCCGCCGGCCTGCCGGAGCCGCGTCATGTTGGCGCTGCACTGGGCGCGCACACGGCAGAGGTGATGGCGGAGCTGGGCTACTCGGCCGAGCAGGTCAGCGCGTTGAGGGCGGCGAAGGTGATCGCCTGAGTTGCCTCACTCGCGGCGGGTTTCGCCGGTGAATACCAGGGTCGCACGGCAGCGCCGGCAATAGTAACGGCGGCCCTGGGCGACCAGGTTGTGGCGCTGGGACGAGAAGGGGAATTCATTGCCTTCGCCGCAGTGACAGCGATACAGGTAGCGGGTGGCGCGGCGGCGCTTGATCTCGTAGGTGTGGCAGCGGTCCGGCGGCAAGCCGTAGATGCCGCGCATGATCAGTTGCCACTCCTCGCCGTGCGGGCGAATGCGCGGACCGAACATCTGATGGGCGATCAGGTGCGCCACTTCATGGGCCACGGTCTGCTGCAGGAAGTGTTCGTGGTTTTCCCGGTACAACTGCGGATTGAAACGCAGCAGGTTTTCATCCAGATGGGCGACGCCGGCCTTCTGGCCGCGTAGCCGGAAGCTCACTTCCGGGCGGGGAAAGCGCCGCTGGAAGAAGGCTTCGGCCTGCTGATAGCAGGCTTCGACGCGAGCGTTGAGCTGTTCAGGCATACAGTGGTTCTCCGACGGGGCAAGATTATGCCGCAGTCGGGGCACGGGTGGAGGATTTCTCGCGGCCGCTCGTCCGGGGTGCAGGTTCAGGCAAGTTGGGGCGAGTTTCAGGCAAGTGCCACTTTCTGCAGGAGCGAGCTTGCTCGCGAACCTCGCCAGGAGGTGAAACCGACGGCTCGCTCTCGCGAGGAACCAAAAAGAAACCGGGCCACAAGGGCCCGGTTTCTTTTGCAGAGGGTGAAATCAGGTGTATTCCGGGCCGACGCCGCTGCCCCAGAGGATGACCGACAGGGCCATCATCGCCACCAGCACCACCAGCCCTACCGCCAGCACGGAGCTGGAGAACAGGAAACCTTCATCCTTGGGAATGTTCATGAAGGTCGGGATGCCGACATAGAGCAGGTAGACCGTGTAGCAGATCGCGGCAGTGCCGATGATCATGCCCAGCCACAGATGCGGATACAGCGCCGCCAGGCCGCCGATGAACAGCGGAGTCGCGGTGTACGCAGCAAAGACGATGCATTGGGTCAGCGATGGCGACGCGTCGTACGTACGAGCCATCCAGTGGATGAAGGCGCCCATGACGGCGACGCCGGCGAGCATGGCGATATAGGTCATGATGGTCAGCTGGATGGCGCTGGCGGCCGTCAGCTTGACCGGTCCTGCATTGCCCAATACCCAGCCGACCTGCGTAGTGCCGATGTAGGCGGAAATGACCGGGATGGCAGCGAGGATCAGGACGTGGGTGAGGTACATGTGGCTGATGGATTCTTCCTCGCCACGGATGTCCTGCCATTCCTGATCGGGATGGGTGAAGAGCCCCCACACATGATGGATCATGTCAGCATTCTCCTCTTCTTATAGAAGGCCGCCCCCCAGCCAGGCGCCTGATTCGCGTAGCCAGCGACATCCGGTGCCCGGCCGACCTATGCGACCTTAAGTCGCAGTATAGGAATGGCTGGATGCCACGTCGTCCGTGGGTTTAGAGCAAATGGAAGTTTCACGGGCGGCTGTAATAGCGCTCCAGAATTTCCATCGCCTTGTTGATCGACTGCAGGCGGGTGGTGCTGCCACCCCTGTCGGGATGGTGCTGGCTGACCAGTTGGCGGTAGCGCAGCTTGATCAATGCGTAGTCCACCGGCCCTTCCTCCAGCTCGAAAAGCGCCAGCGCTGCCGCCTTTTCCTCGTTGCCCTGCATGCGCGTCCAGAAGCTTTCCAGCAGCTTCTCCACGTCGCGCTCGGAGGTTTCCTTCAGATGCTTTTCATCGAGATAGTAGGCGCGCAGGGCGTCCTGCTCACCGAGCGCCTGCACACCACTCATATAAGGAGAGAGGCGAATCTGCAGCGGACCGATCTCCAGGTGCGCCGTATTCTCCTCCCAAAGCCGGTCGCGCAGACGGTACAAGGCGTTGAATACCAGGAAGTGGGTACGGAACAGCACCAGCTTGTCGGTCAGCGGCAGGTTGGGCACATGGGTGGAATGCCGCGCCTTCAACTGCTGGATCAGCTGGAATTCGGAAATTCCTTCAGGCGCTTCCTGCAGCAGTTGCAGGAGCTGGCCCATCAGGTCGTGGGAAGGATCGAGATCGGCGGTCATGCTGCCAGATTAGCAGTAGCCCGATAGAGGGGCTGGGGTACGCGTCGCTTTGCGCGTAAAATGACCGGCTTTTCGTCTTGCCCTTCGGATCCCAGAGCACCATGGCCAGCACCCTTTCGGTCAACCAGAACAAACTGCAGAAGCGCCTGCGCCGCCAGGTTGGCGAGGCGGTCACCGACTTCAACATGATCGAGGACGGCGACAAGGTCATGGTCTGCCTGTCCGGCGGCAAGGACAGCTACACCCTGCTGGACATCCTGCTGTACCTGCAGAAGGTGGCGCCGATTCAGTTCGAGATCGTTGCAGTCAACATGGACCAGAAGCAGCCGGGCTTCCCCGAGCATGTGCTGCCGGCCTACCTGGAGTCCATTGGCGTGCAGTACCACATCATCGAGAAGGACACCTACTCGGTGGTGAAGGAGAAGATCCCGGAGGGCAAGACCACCTGCTCTCTGTGCTCGCGCCTGCGCCGCGGCACCCTCTACACCTACGCCGACGAGATTGGCGCGACCAAGATGGCGCTGGGACACCACCGCGACGACATCCTCGAGACCTTCTTCCTTAATATGTTCTACGGCGGGACCCTCAAGGCCATGCCACCCAAGTTGCTTTCCGACGACGGCCGCAACGTGGTGATCCGCCCGCTGGCGTACTGCAACGAGAAGGACATCGAGGCCTACTCGGTGCTCAAGGAGTTTCCGATCATCCCTTGCAACCTCTGCGGCTCGCAGGAAAACCTGCAGCGCCAGGTGGTCAAGGAAATGCTGCTGGACTGGGAGCGCAAGTCGCCGGGGCGCACCGAGATCATGTTCCGCGCGCTGCAGAACGTAGTGCCCTCGCAACTGGCGGACCGCAATCTGTTCGACTTCAACAGCCTGCGCATCGACGAGACTGCGACCCCGCGCTTCCTCGACGTGATGAACCTCTGATCCGCGTAAAGAAACAATCTCGCAAGGACGTCCGATGCGCGACTACCAGTGGTTGCATGAGTACTGCCTGAATCGCTTCGGCTCCATCGAAGCCCTGGAAGCCCGCCTGCCCCAGGCGAAGTCGCCGGCAGAGCTGGAGCAGGTTGGCGATGATCGATACCTGTCGCTGATCAGCCTGCGCATCTTCCGCGCGGGCCTCAAGCACAGTCTGGTGGACGCCAAGTGGCCGGCTTTCGAGGAGGTCTTTTTCGGCTTTGATCCGGAGAAGGTGGTGCTCATGGGCGGCGAACGCCTGGAAAACCTGATGCAGGACGCTCGGTTGATCCGTCACCTGGGTAAGCTCATGAGCGTGCCGCGCAATGCCCAGTTCGTTCTGGATGTCGCTCGCGAATATGGCAGTTTCGGCAAGTTGCTGGCGGGCTGGCCGTGCGGCGATATCGTTGGCCTGTGGAAGTTGCTGGCCAAGCGCGGCAGCCAGTTGGGCGGAATGTCAGCGCCGCGTTTCCTGCGTATGGCTGGCAAGGATACGTTCGTGCTCGGTGATGACGTGGTCGCCGCGCTCAAGGCTCAGGAAATCGTCGACAAGGCCCCCACCAGCCAGAAAGACCTGGCCTTGGTGCAGGCTGCTTTCAACCAATGGCAGGAACAAAGCGGTCGTCCGCTGTGCCAGATTTCCATGATGCTGGCGTTCACGGTCAACCACTGACAAGCGGCTTTGCCGCGGGGGAAGGCGCATGGATACGGCGATCGAGCGCACTGGTTTGGCGCTGTCTCGTGCAGAACGCATCCTGGTGATCACCGGTGCCGGTCTCTCCGCTGATTCCGGGATGCCGACCTATCGCGGCCTGGGCGGCCTGTACAATGGCCGCACGGAGGAAGGTCTGCCCATCGAGGTGGCGATCTCCGGCCCGATGCTGCAGAAGGATCCGGCACTGTGCTGGAAGTACCTGGCGGAACTGGGCAAGGCCTGCCTGAATGCGCAACCCAATGCCGGCCACGACGCCATTGCCGAGCTGCAACGGCGTAAGCCGGAGTGCTGGGTGCTGACGCAGAACATCGATGGCTTCCATCGGCGCGCCGGTTCGCCGCCGGAGCGGCTGATCGAGATCCATGGCGAGCTGGCACCGCTGTATTGCCAGTCGTGCGGGCTTGAAAGTACCGAGCTGGCCGGGCATCTGGAAGGTCCGTTGCCGCCGAAGTGCTCGCGCTGTGCCGGGGTATTGCGACCGCCGGTGGTGCTGTTCGAGGAGATGCTGCCGGAGGAGGCGATCGACACGCTCTACGCGCAACTGCGCAAGGGATTCGATGCCGTTCTGCTGGTGGGGACCACTGCGAGCTTCCCCTATATCATCGAGCCGGTGCTGCGCACGCGGGATGCGGGGGGCTTCACTGCCGAGGTGAATCCGGGGCTGACGGACCTGAGTTCGGTGGTCGGAGAAAGAATGGTGGGTCGAGCCTTAGACATTATGCCGCGCCTGCTGAGTCACATTCCTCGATAAAAAACTTGCATTAGCCCCATTGAGCGGGCAAATTAGCCCGCTAATAAATGGAGCTAATGAGACACGGTCGTGCCCATGCTTAAACGCTTAGCACCCCTCGTGCCCATGAGTTTCGTTCTGCTGCTGGCAGCTTGCGCCAGCCATTCGCCGGAATCGCAGCCGAACCAGGTCGCTTCAGTGCCTGCCACTCGAGCAGCGTTCCAGGTAAATCAGCACAACATAGCGCTGGTGAATGAGTCGCAGGACGAGGGGGCCAAAAACGATAACGGCAGTTCGACTGCCCATGTATCCGACATTCTGGACCGCGCGTTCTCGCTGATCGGCACTCCGTACCGCTTTGGCGGAAAATCGGAGCGGACCGGTTTCGATTGCAGCGGTTTCGTGGGCTACCTGTTCCGCGAAGAGGCGGGCATCAGCCTGCCGCGCTCCACGCGTGAGATGATCAATCTGGACGTCCCGCTGGTCTCGAAAGAAGACCTGCAGCCGGGCGACCTGATCTTCTTCAACAACCGTGGTCGCGGTCGGGTCAGCCATGCCGGCATCTATATCGGTGACGGCCAGTTCATCCACTCCGCCAGCCGTCGTGGCGGTGGTGTACGGGTGGACAGCCTGGACGAGAGCTACTGGCGCCTGAGCTACATGGAAGCCAAGCGCGTGCTCGAACCTGGCTACGAGTCGAAGACGGCGACGCGTTAAACTTAAAGTTTTACTTTAAGTATTGCGCTCAAGTCACTGTTGGTACAAAGTGATGGCACTCCTTGACGGGATGCCATCACATGCTCGTTCTTCAGCGCATCATCTTTCTTGCTGTTCTCGCCTCGCTGGCCGCCTGCGCCAGTCGCACCCCGCCGTCGCCGCCGCCCGTGGTGAACGCGCCCGCCGCTCCCGTCTACAACTCCCAGGCTGCTGACGATATCCTGATCCGTGCCATTGGCCTGGTCGGTACGCCCTATCGCTGGGGCGGCAATACGCCTGATGGCGGGTTCGATTGCAGCGGCCTGATCGGCTACGTCTACCGCGACGCCACCGGCCTGATGTTGCCGCGCTCCACTCGCGAGATGATTTCCATGCGCGCGCCCACTGTCGGCCGGGAGTCCCTGCAGAGCGGAGACCTGGTGTTCTTCGCTACCAGCGGTGGACGTGGTGTCAGTCATGCGGGTATCTATGTAGGGGAAGGGCGCTTCGTTCACGCGCCCAGAACGGGCGGTACCGTGCGCCTGGACAGCCTCGACAGCGCCTATTGGCAGAAAGCCTTCCTAGAGGCCAAGCGCGTCCTCGCCGTGCAGAGTCTCGCCCTCCACCCCTGATCCTCGGGAGGGCTCATGACTACCCGTACGCTGAATCTCGACGACGCGCTCTATCAGTACCTGATTGACGTTTCCCTGCGTGATTCTCCGGTCAAGGCACGGTTGCGCGCCGAAACCGCCAGTTTGCCCATGTCCCGCTGGCAGGTTGCTCCAGAGCAGGGGCAGTTCCTTGCGCTACTGGTCAAGCTGATGGGCGCGAAACATATCCTCGAAATCGGCACCTTTACTGGCTACAGCGCCTTGTGCATGGCAGAGGCTTTGCCTGAGGGTGGCCACATCCTCTGCTGCGACCTGGCAGGCGAATACAACGACATCGCTCGCAGCTACTGGCACGATGCCGGTGTCGACTCGCGTATCGAACTGCGCCTCGGGCCAGCCCTGGCCACGCTGGAAGGCCTGGTGGCTGGCGACCAGCAGGGCAGCTTCGACCTGGTATTCATCGATGCCGACAAGGCCAACTACCCCACGTATCTGGAGCACGCCCTGGCCTTGCTGCGCGAGGGCGGCCTGGTTGTCTTCGACAACGTGCTGTGGGGTGGGCGGGTATTGGAGGTGGACTCTCAGAGCGCGGACACACGGGCGATCCAGCAGCTCAACCTCGCGCTGAAGCGTGATGAGCGGGTGGATTATTCGCTGGTGCCGATTGGCGACGGAATGAGTCTCTGCCGCAAGCGCTAGGGCCTTGGGGGCAGAAGCCTCGCCGGGAGGCGAGGCTGTTCCGCGTCAGATATTGAGCTTGTTGAAGATCGCTGCCGGCAGGTGCCGGATGACCCACATGATCAACTGCCACTTGCGTGGCGTGTACAGCGTGGCAACGCCCTTGGCCACTGCCTGAACGATATCGCTGGCGACGTCTTCCACGGGGGCCAGGCGTGCGCCTTCTCCTTTGAGGTGTGCCGTCATGGGGGTGTCGGTGGGGCCGGGCTTGACCAGCAGCACCTTGACGTCGCTGCCGGCAAATCGATGCTGCAGGCCTTCTGCGTAGCGAGTGACCAGGCCTTTGGCAGCACCATAGACATAGTTCGACTTGCGCCCGCGGTCACCAGCTACCGAGCCGATAATGACCAGCGAGCCGCGCTTGCTGCGCTCCATCTGCGCGGCAAAGGCTTCCGCAAACAGTACGGGGGAAATGCCGTTGATCTCCAGGGCCTCCTGGGCGTGCGAAAGATCACGCTGGCAGGACTCCTGCTCGGGGAGCGAGCCGTGGGCAATCAGCACGATATCGGCGGGGCCGTTGGCCAGCAGCTCATCGACCTGTTGCTGGATGGACTGCGGGTTGATGAAGTCGGCGGTAGCGCAGCGGATTTCGCCATTCGGGCTGCGAACCTTGAGATCGGTGGCGATGCGCTCCAGTTTCGACAGGTCGCGGCCGACCAGAGTCATGTCGACATCCTGTCCCTGTGCCCAGAGGCGGGCGCAGTGCTCGGCGATGGCGGAGGTTGCTCCGATGATGATGATGCGTTTCCTGTTCACTTCAGCTTCCTAGCAAGCGGCGGGACAGACCGGAGCTGATGCCCGGGTCGCGGTAAGACAAGAATTCGTTCAGCAGGGGGTAACCGGACTCGAAGAGGTCGCGCGGCATACGTGCGTCCTTGGCAGGATACAGGCGCCCGTCTGCTTCGCGGACGATAGCGTCAAGCCGCTCGAGCAGGCGCAGGGTTCTTTCGCCTCGATTCGGGAAGTCGAGAGCCAGCGTCACACCGGGCTGTGGAAAGCCGAGCATGCCCAGCGAACTGCGGGATCCGAAGGTCTTGAGCACGGCGAGGAAGGAGCCTTCGCCCGAGGACGAGATTGCGTCCAGCATGGCCTGCACGGCGTCCTGCCCCACGTTCCGTGGCACGACACTCTGGTACTGGTAGAAGCCGCGCGGACCGTACATGCGATTCCAGTCCAGCACATTGTCCAGCGGATAGGAGAACGGCTCGTAATGGGCAATATGCCTGCCCGTCTTGCGCTGATTGAGGTGGTAATAGGCGGCGTTGAAGGGGCGCAGAGACAGGCTGTTGACCAGTGAAATCGGCGGAACCAGCGGCATGCTCAGCTTGCGCCCGCGCGGTGACTGCTGTGGGCCGCTTGCCGCCGGATTGGCGCGCATGAAGATGCCGCGGCTGCCGCCTTTCGACAGGCAGTCGATCCAGGAGACTGTCTGTTCCCACTCGGCTTCGGAGCCGTCGGCGAGGGCGAAGAATTCCGTCAGGTTGCCGTAGGGAAGGGTTTCGGTGTCAAGCCAGGGACCAGCCACTCGGCGCAGTTGCAGTTCCGCCTCGACGATGACTCCGGTCAGCCCGAGCCCGCCTACTGTTGCACGGAACCAGTCTGGTTCAGACTGGGGGCCGCAGTTGATGACCGAGCCATCGGTCCGCAGCAGTTGGATGCGCTGTACGTGGTCGCCGAAGGAGCCTTGCACGTGGTGGTTCTTGCCGTGTACGTCGTTGGCGATCGCACCGCCGACGGTAACCAGTTGGGTACCCGGGGTCACGGGCAGCATCCAGCCACGAGGGACCAGCAGTCGCTGAATGTCGCGCAGCAGGACTCCCGCTTCGCACGTCAGGCGGCCGCTCTCTTCATCGAAGTGAATCAGGTGGTCCATGCCGGTCGTCAGCCAGAGTGTGCCGCCGGGATTGAGGCAGCTATCGCCGTAGCTCCTGCCCATGCCGTGGGCGAGCCCCGGTTGCTTGCTGTTCTCTATTGCATCGGCGGCTTGGCTTGGCGAGGTGATCAATACGACATCATGCAGTGGCGCATCCAGGCGGCCCCAGGCGTTAACGGGTCTCATGCGGCCTCCATGCGGAATACATAGCGCTTGTCCAGGTGGTACTTGGTGATGTAGCCAATGGCGAGGCCGATGACTCCCCCTAGGTAGCGCATGCCGTCCGATTGGAACAGGTGTTGGAAAGTGAACTCGAATCCCCAGAAAATCACGGTCGTCGCCAAGCCCATGACGGTGTACAGCAAAAAGGTCTGTCCGTCGTGCACAGCATTGCGGGCGCGAAAACGAAAGATGTAGCGCTTGTCAAGGACGTACTTGACAACCAGGCCTATGGCGGTGCCAACCATGACGGAAATCAGCAAGGCGTAAGGTCCGGAGTAGCAGCGGAGGGTGAAATCCTGAGAGCCGATGTTTGCTACAGTGGCGATTAATGCAAGAATTGCGTAAACGAATGCCAGCTTCATCAATAAATTGTCTAATAGCAACGTGGTTAGGGAAAGGATTGCATGCAGGAGTTAGCTGTGAATCGTACTGCGCTGGGGCAGGTACGAGGCTTGGTCAAATTGATGCGCCCCAAGCAGTGGGTCAAAAACGGTTTTGTTCTCGCACCGCTCGTGTTCTCGGGGGAGTTTCTCAGCTCTTCGGCTATTAGTCACGCGCTCTTCGCTGTCCTGCTCTTCTGCATTGCGTCTTCGGCCACCTATGTCATCAACGACATGCATGACATCGAACGCGACCGCCTGCATCCGGTAAAATCGAAGTCCAGGCCTTTGGCTGCTGGCACCGTGACCCTGCCTGCCGCCTTCGCTTTGCTTGCCTGTCTGTATGCATGCCTGGTCTGGGGCTGGTTCCTAGCGCCGAAAGTGGTGATGGTTATTGTCGCCTACATGTTTTTGAATTTGGCGTATACCTTCGTTTTAAAGCATCAACCCGTCATCGATATTTTTACTATTGCGATAGGTTTTGTCCTGCGAGTGTATGCAGGTGCCATGGCGCTCAGTGTGCCTGTTTCGTCTTGGATGTTTGTAACCACGCTGTGTCTGGCCCTTTATCTCGCGGCTGTTAAACGCCGCCAGGAACTGAGTAAAAGTGGTGCTGGCGCCCGTAAGGTATTGGAAAAGTATTCCATTTCACTGGTGGACAGGTATGCGGAGATTTCTGCAACCGGTGCGTTGGTTTTCTACAGCATGTTTGTCATGTCCGCCAAGCCGGATTTGGTAATTACTGTGCCGTTGGTGCTCTTTGGGTTGTTCCGCTATTGGTTTGTGGTTGAAACGCTGGATGGGGGCGAGTCTCCCACTGACGCCCTGCTTGCTGATTGGCAGTTACTTCTGACTGTGTTGGTTTGGGGTGGTGTTTGTATGTGGGCGCTCTGGCCGGTGGTGGCATGATGGAAAAATTTAGTTACTTAATTGCCCCGTTTCTGGCTTGGCTTGTGGCGGGTTCGTTGAAGTTTCTGATTAATAGTATCAGGGCCGGGAAGCTGGCATTTGGCTTGATCGGATATGGCGGATTGCCTAGTAATCATAGCGCAATTGTTAGTAGCACGGCTGCACTAGTTGCCCTGAAGGTTGGTATCGATTCGCCGGCATTTGGAGTAGCGCTGACGCTCGCGTTTATTGTGCTTTTAGATGCGAATAGCTTGCGGCAGCAAGTAGGGAAGCACGCTGTAGCGCTGAATCGCTTAACTTCTGGTCAGGGAACATTTCCAGCTCTCAGAGAGCGCATGGGGCATACTAAATTTGAGATGCTTGCGGGGGTCTTGGTTGGGGTGTTGGTTGCGCTCTTAGTCGACGGGATGGTTTGATCGCGAAGAGGTGTTTCGCTTCTTCGAGGGTTAATTAATGTGGATGTGGAAGTGGGCAGTGTGATTGCTCGAGAATATGCTGGGGAAGATAATGGGAAATTATATCCAGGGAGAGGTTTTCTCTCAGGAGAAAGGGCGGTCGATGCACGGGGTTGTGTCACTGGCTGGGTTTTTTGCGGCGTTTTTCTTGATCTCGGCTTTTACTCTGTTTGCTTGGCAGCGCGCTGGGGTTAATACGGTAACGGGGGACGAGCCTCACTACCTACTAATGGCCAATGGGATAGTTAAGTATCGGACTTTCGAACAGACTTCCGCTTATAGGGAGGAGTTCAAAACCAGATCTATATATCAATATGGTTTGGCCCCCCAAGACGCCGAGCCAGACGGGACAAATACGCATGCATTGCCTGGAGTGCACGGGCTATACAACGTACATGGCATCGGTTTGCCGTTACTGCTGGCGGGGCCTTTCGCTGCCGGTGGTGTATTGGGAGCCAAACTGTTCTTGCTTCTCATCACCTCGATGCTGGTTATTATGCTATGGAGGTACTCTGGTCTTATAGGTCTGAGTGAGCGCAAGTCGTTGCTTATTGTTGCTCCGATAGTTTTCTCTGTTCCTTTTATTCCTGCAGCAGCACAGGTATATCCGGAGCTCACCGCTAGCGCAATTTTGGTGGCCGGTTTTGTCTGGCTGATCGGTGTGCGAGAAAAACAGCCCGGATACAGTGATTTCTGGATTTCGGGGTTGTTGGCCTTTCTACCTTGGCTGCAAATAAAGTTTTCTGTTGCGAGTTTCGTTGTTATTGTCGCAGTAATATGTAGGTTTTGGGCTGGTCGGGCTAATTTTACAAGAATTCTTGCAATTGTAATCTTGCCGGCAATTTCTTGCTGTCTTCTCGGTCTCTATAATTACTATGCATTTGGGAAAATCAGCGGCCCATATCAGGATGGGGCGATCGAGTTCAGTAAAACTTCCTTGATGGTCTTCCTGGGGTTGCACCTCGACCAGAATCAAGGCTTCCTATTTCTCAATCCTATATTGTTTTTTGGTTTGGTAGGGTTGGGGGCGTTTTATCGCTTCGATAAATATGCCTTTTGGGTGTGGTTAATTGTATATCTCTCTATTATGGTCCCGAATGCCTTGCATCCAAATTGGTACGGAGGGGGGAGTTTTTCGGGGCGCTTTGGTTGGGCTGGCACTGCGTTGTTCGCACTTCCTACGATGTTCGCGCTTTCAAAGTTCTATGAGTCAGGGAAGTATAGGTATTTCACTGTTCTCGCAGTCGTATTTCTTATTCAACTCTATTTTTTCAAGAAATACGCGGTGAAAGGGGTTTCTTTGTATAATAAAGGAGCCGAAACATGGTCGAGTTCATATTCAATATTTTACGGGCGGCTGTATGATTATCTACCAATGCTCTACAATAGTAAGTGGGCATATAGTTATGTGCAGAATTATACTTGGTTGACTCTTTCTGTTTTACTGGTCTTGCTAGGGTTTATTGGCAAGAAAATTTCCAGGGGAGCTGTGTTTGCTGCTGTTTTGCTCGCGGTTTTTGCGGTTTTTGCTGGCCATGTCTGGTCTAGGCCGGGAAATAATAGTATCGAGTTTTCCGCCAGCTCTTTGCCAGGAAAGGTTGGACAGTTCGAGCAAGGTAAAAGAATTGCAGTTGCAGGTCGGGATTCCGAGGGTTTCCTGACTTATGGTCCTTACTTTGCATTAAGTAAAGGAAGTTATAAGGTCGAGATTAATTATAGCGGCTCTGTCTCGAGTGATGTTGAGTTGGGCTGGGCCGACGTCTTCAACGCCAGTCGCAGCGAACGCCTTCAGGCACACGTTATAAATGGCACATCTGAACTTGCTGGAAAAATCGTGCTTGCCTTTGAAGTGAAGAAGAGAGATCCCGAGCTATTTGAGTTCCGTAGTTTCTGGAACGGACAGCACGATTTATCAGTCTCCTCCATCCGTTTGGAAGAAACAGACTGACTGCTCTTTTAGTGGCAGAGTTGAAAAATGGCGTGCATATGCACGCCATTTCCCCTTTTGTTCAAGCAGTTTCCACAAGAATTAGCTCACTGTCTTCCAGTGCAGTGACCTTTACCACCGCCTCGTCGGCAATGGCAGCACCGTCACGGGCGAGCAGCTCGACACCGTTGACCTCGACCTTGCCAGTTGCCGGCACCAGGTAGGCGCGGCGGCCGTTGCCCAGTTCGTACTCGGCAGTCTGGCCGGCTTTCAGGGTGGCGGCGACCAGGCGACCGTCGGCGCGAATGCGCAAGGCGTCGGTGTCGTTCTCATAGCCGCTGGCCAGGGTGACGAAGCGCCCGGCGCGGTCGCCCTTCGGGAAGGGTTTGGCGCCCCAGGACGGCGTGCCGCCGCGTACCGAGGGGATGATCCAGATCTGGAAGATCTTGGTGACATCCTTCTCCAGGTTGTACTCGGAGTGCACGATGCCCGAGCCTGCGCTCATTACCTGTACATCTCCCGCTTCGGTGCGGCCCTTGTTGCCCAGGCTGTCCTGGTGGGTGATCGCGCCCTGGCGGACGTAGGTGATGATTTCCATCTCGCGATGCGGATGGGGCGGGAAGCCGGTGCCGGCAGCGATTTCGTCATCGTTCCAGACGCGGAGGTTGCCCCAGTCCATGCGCTCGGCGTCGTAGTACTCGGCGAATGAGAAGTGGTGCTTGGCGTTGAGCCAGCCGTGGTTGGCGCCGCCGAGTTGCTGGAAGGGTCTGCGTTCGATCATGACTTAGTCCTCGTGGGGCGCGGCTGGTCGGTGGGCCAGTCCGCGCGGTTCATGGGACTATCTTCTCTCGCAGATGATCGATAAAAAAGCGCAAATATCGGCAGATATTGATCGATTAATTCGATTCTATTCGGCGGCGCGCTTGTCGCCCTGATCGAGGAACTTGCTGAGGAACTGGCGGGTGCGCTCTTCCTTCGGGTGGGCAAACAGCGCCTTGGCATCGCCCTGTTCGACGATCACGCCCTTGTCGATGAAGATCGCCCGGTTGGCGACATCGCGGGCGAAGCTCATTTCGTGGGTGACGATGACCATGGTGCGCTTTTCCTGGGCCAGGCCGCGGATGGTCGCCAGGACCTCGCCGACCAGCTCCGGGTCCAGCGCCGAGGTGGGTTCATCGAAGAGGATCACGTCCGGCTGCATGGCCAGGGCGCGGGCAATGGCGACGCGCTGTTGCTGGCCGCCGGAAAGGCGCTTCGGGTAGGCGTCCTCCTTGCCGGCCAGGCCGACCTTCGCCAGCAACTGGCGAGCGCGCTCGATGGCCTGGGCACGCGGTTCCTTCTTCACGATGATCGGGCCTTCCACCACGTTCTCCAGCGCAGTGCGGTGGGGGAACAGGTTGAAGTTCTGGAAGACGAAGCCCACGTGCTGGCGCAACTTGCGGATCAGGCCTTGCTGGCCGCTGAGCGGCCGCGAGGCGTCGATGAGGATGTCGCCGACCTGGATGGTTCCGCCGTTGGGCACTTCCAGCAGGTTGAGGCAACGCAGCAGAGTGGTCTTGCCGGAACCGCTGGGGCCGATGATCGCGACCACTTCGCCGGGCTGGACGGTCAGGTCGATGCCCTTGAGCACTTCCTGGCCGCGAAACTGCTTGGTCAGCTGGCGGACTTCGATCATGCGTCTTGCTCCCGGTCGTGGCGGTTGACCCGGTCTTCCAGGCGGTTCTGCAGGTGCGACAGGATGCTCGCGAGGATCCAGTAGATCAGTGCGGCGGCGAGGTACATGGTGAAGACCTCGAAGGTGCGCGCGGTGATCAACTGGGCCTGGCGGAACAGTTCCGGTACCTGGATGGTAGCGGCCAGGGCGGTGTCCTTGACCAGCGAAATGAAGCTGTTGCCCAGCGGCGGCAGGGCGGTGCGTGCGGCTTGCGGCAGGATCACCCGGCGCAGGGTTTCGGCGCGGGTCATGCCGATGCTGGCGGCGGCCTCCCACTGGCCCTTGTCGATGGAGCCGATGGCGGCGCGGAGGATTTCGCAGACGTAAGCGGCCATGTTCAGCGAGAAACCGATCAGCGCCGCCGGTAGCGGGTCGAGTTCGATGCCGGCCTGGGGCAGGCCGTAATAGATCATGAATAGCTGGACCAGCAGGGGCGTGCCACGGAAAAACGACACGTAGATGCGCGCCAGCCAGCGTACCGGGGTGAATCCGTACAGGCGCATCAGCGCCAGTACGAATCCGAGCAGTAGTCCGAAGAACATGCCGCCCACGCTGAGGACTACCGTGAAGATTGCGCCCTTCAACAGGAAGGGCGCGGAATCCAGCGCAAGCTGCAGGCTTTCTTCGATCATTGGGTGACGTCAGCCTGGAACCATTTCTCCGAGAGTTTCTTCAGCGTGCCGTCGGCACGGAATTTCTCGATGGCCTTGTTCAGCGCTGCGAGCAATTCGGGGTTGCCCTTGCGCAGGGCGATGCCGGCTTCCTGGCGAGCGAAGGGCGCACCGGTCAGGGCCATGGCGCCCTTGGTCTTGTTGACCATGTCGAAGGCGGCCAGGCGGTCGACCAGAATCACGTCGATGCGGCCGCTGCGCAGGTCCTGGAACTTGGTCGGGTCATCTTCGTAGGTGCGCACGTCGGCTTGCGGCACATGTTCGCGCAGCCATTGTTCGTAGTTGGTGCCCAGGCCCACGCCGACTTTCACACCGGCCAGCTTTTCCGGGGTGTCGTACTTGCTTTCCTCACCCTTGCGCACCAGCGCCTGGATG
Source organism: Pseudomonas sp. GD03903 (assembly GCF_029840045.1). Taxonomy (NCBI): domain Bacteria; kingdom Pseudomonadati; phylum Pseudomonadota; class Gammaproteobacteria; order Pseudomonadales; family Pseudomonadaceae; genus Pseudomonas; species Pseudomonas sp. GD03903. The sequence continues at coordinate 188,000 of NZ_JAOCBT010000002.1, forward strand.
CCGGATACCGTGTACGGCTCGGAGAAGTCGTACTTCTTCTTGCGCTCCTCGGAGATGGTCACCTGGTTGATCACCAGGTCCAGTCGCTTGGACTCCAGCGCGGCAAGAATGCCGTCCCACTTGGTTGGCTGCAGCTTGGCGGTAGCGCCCAGCTCCTTGGCGATCAGTTCGGAGAAGTCCACCTCGAAACCGGCCAGCTTGCCGTTTTCGTCCTGGAAGCTGAAGGGTGGGTAGGTGCCTTCCAGGCCAACGCGGACCTGGCCTTTTTCCTTGATCTGGGCGAGCAGGTCGTCGGCGGCCTGGGCCTGGCCGAAGAGGCCGGCGCCGAGGGTGAGGGTCAGGCTGGCAAGGAGGAAATGACGTCGCAGTGCGGAGAAGGTCATGGTGGTCCCCGTTTTTGGTGTTTTAAGCAGGTTAGTCAACGCGTGGCGACTATATGGTCAGAATCGTTATGCAATAAAATAATAAAAAATTACATGCCTTGTTCTTTTGGTTCTTTTGTCAGGTCGCCGGATGATAGGCAAACAGTGCCGGCGCGCCGCCGGTATGCAGGAACAGGATCGGCCCGGGTTTCAGGAAGCGATCACGACGGATGCCATCGAGCAGTCCCGCCATGGCCTTGCCGGTATACACCGGGTCCAGCAGCAGGCCTTCGTGGCTGGCCAGCAGACGCACCGCTGCCAGCGTGCCAGCGTTGGGCTCGCCATAGCGCGGGGCGAAATACTCGTCCCACAGTTGAATGGTCGGCCGGGTCACCGAGTCGTGGCCGAGCAACTCCAGTGTGCGCTCGACCAGCCCTTCGACCTTCGGCCGCTGCGCGGCATCGGTGCGCGAGACGGTCACGCCGATGACATCCAGCTCCGGCAAGGCGTCGGCCAGCGCGATCGCCAGGCCCGCGTGGGTACCTGCGCTACCCGAGGCCAGCACCACGGCGGAGGGCTCCTGGCCGCTGGTACGCAGCTGCTCTGCCAGTTCCAGCCCGGCGCGCACATAGCCCAGAGCGCCCAGTGCGTTGGAGCCGCCGATAGGCACGATGTAGGGCTTGCGGCCTTCGCGGCGCAGGCGCTCGCCGGTGCGGGCCAGCAGCTCGTCGGCGGTATCGAGGTTGGGCACGAGCTCGACATCGGTGCCGAACAGGTCCAGCAGCAGGCGGTTGCCGTTGCTCAGGTAGTTGCGGTCGTCCGTGCCGATGGGGTTTTCCAGCAGCGCTACGCAATGCAGACCGAGCTTCGCCGCAACGGCGGCGGTCTGGCGTACGTGGTTGGACTGGATCGCACCGGCAGTGACCAGTGTATCGGCACCGGCCTTCAGGGCATCGGCGGCGAGGAATTCCAGCTTGCGCACCTTGTTGCCGCCCAGGGCGAAGGGCGTGGTGTCATCGCGCTTCACATACAGCTCGCGCCCCAGGTGGGCGGATAAACGCTCCAGCTTGTCCAGCGGTGTCGGGCCGCCGGCCAGGTCGAGGCGGGGAAAGCGGGCGAGGGCTTCACGCAGGGCGCTCATGGAGGATTCTCGGTTTGCCGGCGGATGCGTCACGATAGAGCGCGCCAAGGCCCGCTGCAATGCGGCCGGACGGCGCGTGGCGCCGACTTGCAAGGGAATGTCGCGCGATGATCCACCTTCTCGCCGTGGGAAACTCCAGAGGCTGTGAATCAATGTGCGGACAGCGGCGCGGCGAACCGCTACGCTCCACGCTCAGATCCGGAATCCATAACCGGGCGATAACGAAAACAGGAAAACCAGGGCGGGAAATCCGATGACATCAGCAGTACTTTCACGCGCTTCGCTGCAACGCCGAACGCTTCAACTGCTTGGCGTACTGGCCCTGATGCTCGGGCTGAGCACTCCGGCGCTGGCCGACCGGGTGATTCCCTCGGGGATGATGGTGGGCTTCGTCGACAGCGCGGTATATCCGGTCATTACCCTGAAGCGTCCCAAGCCCAGTCTGTTGCGCCGGGTCGTCACGCTTGGCCTCTACAACAAGACCGTGAGCTATCCGCTGTCGGTTTCGGTACGCATCCGCGACCAGCAGAATCGCTTCATGGTGTACGGACTGCTGCCGCAGATCACCGGCAAGTTTGTCGGGATCAAGGTCGGGCTCGACAGCCGCATCAGCCAGATCTGGGTGATGACGGAAGCGGAAGCGACCGAGTATGTGTCCCGTCCGGACACCAAGTTCCCGCCGAGCTGACAGCGCCGCTCGTGCGGGCGGGCAGCCGTAAGCGCGCGACTTCGGCTATCATGGGCGCCGTTTCAAACCTTTCAGAACCGGTCTACCCATGACGTCCTCTCAGCAGCCGCCCCGCGACGACAGCGCCGACAACGCGCAGGAACAACCCAAACTCTCCCTGGCCGAGCTGGCCAAGGCCGCCCTTGCCGCGCAACAGCAGGCCAATAGTGCCTACCAGCACCGCAAGCAGCACGACAAGGCCGAGTACCGTCCGCCGCACCCACGCGGCTCGCGTCGCTCCATGGGCAAGCGCTGAGACCACCTCTCGTCCGAAACACCGTCAGCCAGCGCTCTTGCGGGGGCGCTGGCTGAACTGCGGCGACCGGCATCGGTCGTATCCGCATCGGCCTTGCCATGCTGGCTGGCCATTCCCGCTCTCGCGAACCCGTCACGGATAGACACCCGCGCCGCCCGACCAATGGGCAAAGGCGTGCCTCGCGTCCAAGGAGAATTCATGAAAGTCCTCGTTCCCCTCTTCGCTCTGCTGGCGCTCGCCGGCTGCATCACCATGACCGGCAACTACGAAGTCAGCGCCCAGGACGAGTCCGGCAAGGCCCTGAGCAATGGCAAGTTCCTCGCCAGCGGCAGCGGCATCTATACCGTGCGCAACTCACTGTGCTCAGTCTATCCCAAGGCCATCATCACAATCCGGGACGTGGAGACCAACCAGGAACTGGAGGGCGAAAGTCCCTATCACTGCCGCTGAGGCTTGATCGCGAGCAAGCTCGCTCCTACAGCGGGACGTGCCACTCTGCAGACGGCGGCTCGGGATATCCCCAAGCCGCCGTTTCGCTATTGCGGCAGTTGTTCGAGTTGTCGTTGCAGGTGCGTGAGGAAGCCGATTTCGTAGGCCATGCGGTCGAGCATGTCCTTTTGCACCGTGCGGCCTTTGGCGAAGTTGCTCCAGAGTGTTCCCTGCCTGGGCGAGCAAGTTTTTCATCCTGATACGGAAGGGGCCGGAAAATGCCGGCACCTTTCCTGTGAGCGTCAGTACTCAGGATTGTTGCCGGTGATGTCGTACCGCAGTCGGTGAATTGATTAGACTGATGATCACCTCGACTCACGAGCATTTTTCTACGTCTGGTTTCAAGGACTCGTATGCCCGCTTACCAGCCACCAGTGACCTTGACGCCGACGATGCTTTCGCTGGTGGCGGAGCTTGCCGAGCGTGTCGGGCGTCTGTCGGCAGGGCAGGCGAGCGCGCTGACGCCGCAGTTGCGGCGGGGAAACCGCATTCGGACAATTCAGGCATCGCTGGCCATCGAGAACAACACGCTGAGTGTCGAGCAGGTCACGGCCGTGCTGGAAGGCAAGCGAGTACTGGGGCTGCCGCGGGAAATCCAGGAAGTGCGCAACGCCTTTCGCGTGTACGAGCAGTTGCCAGGCTGGCGAGTAGACTCCGTGCGGGATTTGCTGGCTGCCCACGGCAGCCTGATGGAGGGCCTGCTCGATGAGGCGGGCCGTTTTCGTCAGGGTGGCGTAGGCATCTATCGGGAGCAGACGCTGCTACACATGCCTCCTCCCGCCAACCGCGTACCGTTGCTTGTCGAGCAGTTGCTCAGATGGGTAGGTCGAACGGATTGGCACCCGTTGATCGCCAGTTGTGTCTTCCACTACGAATTCGAGTTCATCCACCCGTTCAGTGACGGTAATGGCCGCATGGGCCGGCTCTGGCAGACGCTTCTGCTCAGTCGCTGGAATCCGTTGCTGGCTTACTTGCCGGTGGAGACGGTGATCCATAATCGGCAGGCGGCCTACTACGCAGCGCTGGCGGAGTCGGACCGGCAAACGGACTCTGCGCCTTTCGTGCTGTTCATGCTCCAGGCTTTGCTGGCTGCTGTTGAGGAGGTCGACGCCGCGGTGGGTGGTCAGGCAAGTGACCAAGTTGGTGACTATGTAAGTGACCAAGCAGGTTCGGCTGTCGCCCCGTCGGTCCGCCGATTGTTGGCGGTACTTCGACGTGGAGAGGTGCTCAAGGCCGGGGACATGATGGAGCGCCTATCGCTCTCGCACCGCACCAGCTTCCGCAACAACTATCTCAACCCTGCGCTGAGCGCCGGCTGCGTGGAAATGACCCAGCCGGACTCCCCGCGCAGCCCGACCCAGGGCTATTGCCTGACCGCCAAGGGTGTGCGGTTGAGGCAATCCGGGTCGGTGTAGCCTTCGCTCAATTGAGCGGGTTGCTGGTGAGCTTCTGTTGCTGCCCCTGCTGCAACGTCCACTGCACTACCTGCGCGGAAAGCTGATCGGCCGCCTTGCCGAAGGCGCTGACCACTTCGGGCACCTGCTTGCCGTCTACCGGCTGGCTGACCTCGAAGCTGCGCGAGGCGACGATGCGCTGGCCGAGGGTGCGCACCAGGCGCGCGTCGTAGCGGAGGTGGATCACCGGTTTGCCGTTCTGGTACTCGCTCTGGAAGGCTCGCAGCTCGCCGGTCAGGTCGAGGTCGGCCTGCAGGCTGGCTTCGTCGCTGCTCAGGGCGCGGATGCTGCCGTTGGCGGTGAAGGCATCGAGCAGGCGATCCCGCAGCAGGCCTGGCGCACGGTTGCTCCAGCGCGCTCCCTGGTAGCTGCTCAGTTGGTTGCCCTGCGGCACTACGGCGATGCGGTTGCTGTCCAGCGCCAGGCTGGCGGTGGGGGCGCTGACCCGTAGCGACCAGCTCACCGCGGTGTTGCTGCGTGCGGGCTGTTGCGTGGCCGGCAGCAGGTAGAAGTCCGGGCTTTCGGCTTGCGGGAGGATCGAGCAGGCGCCCAGCAGACTGACCAGGGCGGCGGCGCCGAGCAGACGGGGAAGGGCGGTCATGGCTGGAACTCCTTGTTGCGCTCGCGGCCGAGCAGGTAGCCGGTGGGGTTTTCCTGCAGGCGGCGGGTGACGCCGCGCAGGTCTTCCAGGGTGGAGCGCAGTTCGCGGATCGCCGGGCCGATTTCGCCCAGGCCATTGAGGCCGCCGTTCACCGAGTCGTAGTTGCTGTTCAGCAGTTGCTCCACCCGCTCGCTGCTGGTGCGCAGGGACGCAAGGGTCTTCTGGGTATCGTCGAGAATGGTCTGGCCCTTGCCGCCCAGGGTCTGGTTGGCGCGGTCGAGCAACTGGCTGGCATTGGCCAGGGTGAGGCGTGCCTGTTCGCTGGCAGCGGCCAGCTCCTTGAAGGTCCGGCGGATATCGTCGCGCTGTTCGGCGACCACGCCGGTGGCCTGGTCGATGTGGTCAAGGGTGCGGCTGATACGGTCGACGTTCTCCTGGGAGAACATGCGGTTCACGTTGTTGATCAGGTTGTTGATGTTGGTGGCGATGTCCTCGCCGTTGGCCAGCAGCTTGGCGAAGGGCGAGGGGATGGTCTTGATCACCGGCACCTCGCCGTCCTTGCTCGCCAGCGGTGGGCTGTCCTGGGCGGCGCTGGAGAGCTGGATGATCGCCTGGCCGGTCACGCCGGTGAGCGCCAGCTTGGCGCGCGTGTCCTCGCGGATTGGCGTGCTGTCGTAGACACGGATGCGCGCGCGGACCTTGCGTGGGTCGTTCGGGTCCAGGCGCAGCGAGACCACGTCGCCGACGCGGATGCCGCTGTACTGCACGGTGCCGCCTTCGGACAGGCCGGTCACCGCCTCGTTGAAGATCACGTCGTAGACCTTGTACTTCTGGTCGTTGCTCGACTGCGCCAGCCACAGGGCGAAGAGCAGCGCGCCGATCGACACGACGAGGGTGAACAGGCCGATCAGCACGTGATGGGCACGGGTTTCCATTCAGCTTTCCTCCCGCAGGTGTTCGGTGGCCTGCAGCGCGGCACGGCCACGCGGGCCGTGGAAGTAATCCTGCACCCAGGCGTCGTCGGTCTGGGCGACCTGGTCCAGCGGCCCGACCACCAGCACGCGCTTCTGCGAGAGCACGGCGACGCGGTCGCAGATGGTGTAGAGGGTGTCCAGGTCGTGGGTGACCAGGAAAACCGTAAGGCCGAAGGCGTCGCGCAGGGTCAGGATGAGTTGGTCGAAGGCCGCGGCACCTATCGGGTCGAGGCCGGCGGTGGGTTCGTCGAGGAACAGGATATCCGGGTCCAGGGCCAGGGCGCGGGCCAGGGCGGCGCGCTTGACCATGCCGCCGGAGAGTTCGGCCGGGTACTTGGCGCCGGCGTCCGGCGGCAGGCCGGCCAGGGAGATCTTCACCTTGGCCATGAACTCGGCGTCGCTGCGCGACAGGCCGGCATGCTCGATCAGCGGCAGGCAGATGTTCTCGCTCACGGTCAGCGAGGAGAACAGCGCGCCGTTCTGGAACAGCACGCCAAAGCGCCGTTCCAGCTTCGAGCGTTCCAGCGCCGGGAGTGCCGGCAGGTTCTGCCCGAACACGTGGACGCTGCCTTCGCTGGGCTGGCGCAGGCCGATGATGCTGCGCAGCAGCACCGACTTGCCGGTGCCCGAGCCGCCGACCACACCGAGGATTTCGCCCTTCATCACGTCGAGGTCGAGGTGCTCGTGGACGGCGTGGGTGCCGAAGCGGTTGGCCAGGTCGCGGACGACGATGATCGGTTCGCTCACCAGCCCATCTCCATGAAGAACAGCGCGAACATCGCATCCAGCAGGATCACCACGAAGATCGACTGGACCACGCTGGAGGTCGTGTGCTCGCCCACCGACTGCGCGCTGCCGCTGACGCGGAAGCCTTCCAGGCAGCCGATCACGGCGATGATGAAGGCGAATACCGGGGCTTTGACGATGCCGACCAGGAAGTGCTGCACGGCGATGTCGTTCTGCAGCATGTAGAGGAACATGCGGGGCGAGATATCCAGGCTCAGCGCACAGACCACGCCGCCGCCGACGATGCCGGAAATCATCGCCAGGAAGGTCAGCATCGGCAGCGTCAGCAACAGCGCCAGCACCCGTGGCAGCACCAGCAGTTCCACCGGGTCGAGGCCCAGGGCCTGGATGGCGTCGATCTCCTGGTTGGCCTTCATCGAGCCGATCTGCGCGGTGAAGGCGCTGGCGGTGCGGCCAGCGAGCAGGATCGCGGTGAGCAGCACGCCGAATTCACGCAGGAAGGAGAAGCCCACCAGGTCGACGGTGTAGATCTGTGCGCCGAATTTCTGCAGTACCGTGGCGCCGAGGAAGGCCACCACCGCGCCGACCATGAAGGTGAGCAGGGCGACGATAGGCACGGCATCCAGGCCGGTTTCCTCCATGTGCGCGGCCAGCGAGGTCAGGCGCCAGCGCCGTGGGCGCAGGAGGTTGCGCAGCAATGTCTGCAGCGTCAGGCCGATGAAACCGAGCACGCCGACCAGGTGGTCCTTGAAGGTGACCGAGGCAATGCCGATGCGCTCCAGCACATCGACCAGTGCGTTGCCCGGCGCCGGACCTTTCTCGTCCAGCCGGCATTGGGTGATCGCGCTGCCGACGGTGCGCAGCAGTGCCTGGCGCTCGGCCGGGAGGTTGTGGGCGATCTGCCCGAGCTGGCTCATGCGTGCGCCGCCGATGATCTCGGCGAGCAGCGCGGCGCCAGCGGTATCCAGTGCTCCGAGGCCGGCGAAGTCCAGTTGGGCAGGGGATTCGCTCTGGCGCTGGGCGGCCACCTGGGCTTTCAGCGCGGCGAAGTGCGCGAGCGTCCAATCGCCGCTGATGTGCAGCAAGGGCGGGTTCGCGGCGGAATCGAGCAGGAGCTGGCCGGGCTGGGCAGTCGTCGTCATGAATCGCATTCTAGCGAAGTTACGCTGCCTGACTACTTGACTTGTGTGACCCTTTGTAGGGCTCAGCGGCGCTGGGCGCGAGTGGCAGCGACAGTCTGTTCAATTGACGCCCCAGCCCGCCAGCCACTAAGCTGCGCGCCTGCTTCAGGTGCCCTTGGTGCAAGCCGAGGGTGAAACAGGGAAGCCGGTGAATTCGATCCTTGCATCGACCATTCCGGCGCTGCCCCCGCAACGGTAAGCGAGCTTCGAACCGCACTGAGCCACTGTGCCACTGGCATGGGAAGGCGCGGTTCCTCGGGAAACGCCAGGCGTTTCCACTCGCAAGCCCGGAGACCGGCCTGCTGCATCGCATGGCATCGCGGGAGGCGCTGCCGACGCCGGCATTCATTGTGCGCCGCGCGTTGCCGTCCTCCGCCTGCCCCGACTGGTCAGTGCCGCGCGGGTGAGAGCGGCGGAGAATCCTTCAGGTGAATTCCCTGTTTCCCAAGCCGACGGCTTTCGCGCCGAGCGGCCTCTGCCGCATGGCGTTGATGCGCGCCGGCGGTTCGTTGCTGTCCCCTCCATTTTTCGTTCGCTGCCGCCCGGCCGGCGAGCTGGCGCCTGCGCGCTCCCTTTGCAGAGGCAAACCCCATGACTGAATCCCCCGAGAAGGACGAGCGCCATCGCTCGCGCATGCAGCGCAAGAAAGCAGTGGTCGACGAGAAGATCGCCCAGGCCCAGGGGGAGCGCGGTGTCTTCCTGGTCAACAGCGGCAACGGCAAGGGCAAGAGCAGCTCGGCCTTCGGCATGGTTGCCCGCGCGCTGGGCCATGGCATGCGGGTCGGCGTGGTGCAGTTCATCAAGGGCGCCGCGACCACCGGCGAGGAGGCGTTCTTCCGCCGCTTCCCCGAGGAAGTCAGCTTCCACGTGATGGGCGAGGGCTTCACCTGGGAAACCCAGGACCGCCAGCGCGATATCGCCAAGGCGCAGGCCGCCTGGGACGTGGCGCGGCAACTGCTGAGCGACCCGCAAGTCGGCCTGGTGGTGCTGGACGAGGTGAACATTGCCCTCAAGCACGGCTACCTGGAGCTGGACACCGTGCTCGCCGACATTGCCGCGCGCCCGCCGATGCAGCATGTGGTCGCCACCGGCCGCGGTGTGCAGCCGGCCATGGTCGAGGCCGCCGATACCGTGAGCGAGATGGGCCTGGTGAAACATGCCTTCAAGGCTGGAATCAAGGCGCAGAAAGGGGTGGAGTTCTGATGTTCGTGGCTTGCCCTCACCCCAGCCCTCTCCCGGGGGGAGAGGGGGCCGTTCGGCGTGCTGCCAGACCTAGGCGCTCGCCGGTTTGCGCTCTAGCAGGGTTTTTTGATGGTGGTGTAGCTGTCGCACGACGGAAACTGCGGCTGTATGTGGCACCCAACCGCCCCCTCTCCCTGCGGGAGAGGGTTGGGGTGAGGGGGCTCTTCGCCTTTTCTGCTACGACGGAGCGCGCCTGATGCTCGATGCGCGCCAATGCCCCGCCTTGCTGATCGCCGCCCCCGCCTCCGGCCAGGGCAAGACCACCGTGACCGCCGCCCTGGCGCGTCTGCACACGCGCCTCGGGCGCAAGGTGCGGGTGTTCAAGTGCGGGCCGGATTTCCTCGATCCGATGATCCTTGCCCGCGCCAGTGGCGCGCCGGTCTATCAGCTGGACCTGTGGATGGTCGGCGAGGAGGAAAGCCGTCGCCTGCTCTGGGAAGCCGCAGGCGAGGCCGACCTGATTCTTATCGAAGGGGTGATGGGCCTGTTCGACGGTTCGCCATCCGCCGCCGACCTGGCGCGGCGCTTCAACGTGCCGGTGATGGCGGTGATCAATGGCCAGTCCATGGCCCAGACCTTCGGCGCGATGGCCGTCGGCATGGCCACCTACCAGCGCGACCTGCCGTTCTCCGGCGTGCTCGCCAACCGCATCGGCAGCCAGCGCCACCGCGACCTGGTGCGCGATAGCCTGCCCGAGTGGATTCGCTGGTATGGCGCGCTGCCGCGCGATACCGAAGTGGAGTTGCCCAGTCGTCACCTCGGCCTGGTGCAGGCCGATGAGCTGGCCGACCTCGATGCCCGCCTGGACGCCGCCGCCGATGCCCTGGCGGCCAGTGCCAGCACCGAGTTGCCGGCGCCGGTGAGCTTTGCCGTGCCCGAACCGCGCCGCGAGTCTTGCCGTCTCGATGGCGTGCGCATTGGTGTGGCGCGGGACAATGCCTTCGCCTTCCTTTATCAAGCCAACCTCGACCTGCTGCGCGAGCTGGGCGCCGAGCTGGTGTTCTTCTCGCCGCTGCGCGACGAAAGGTTGCCGGAAGTGGACAGCCTCTATCTGCCCGGCGGCTACCCGGAGCTGCACCTGCGCGCCCTGGCGGAGAACCGCGGCATGGCCCAGGCGATTCACGCCCACCACGAGATGGGCAAGCCGATCCTCGCCGAGTGCGGCGGCATGCTCTATCTGCTCGATGCCCTGACCGACGTCGCCGGCGAACGCGCCGAGCTGCTGGGCCTGCTGCCGGGTGAGGCGCGCCTGCAGAAGCGTCTCGCCGCCCTGGCATTGCAGGCGGTGACGCTGCCCGAAGGCACCCTGCGCGGGCACACCTTCCATCACTCGTTGCTCGACAGCGCGGAAGTGCCCCTGGCCCTTGGCGTATGCCCGAACGACAAACCGGTGGCCGAGGCGGTGTTCCGCCGTGGTCGTCTTACCGCGTCCTATATCCATTTCTACCTGCCGTCCGATCCGGATGCGGCAGCAGCCCTGCTGAGACCATGACCGAGCACGCCTATAGCCCCGAGGAACGCGCCGCGCTTTACCGCGCCATCGCCGAACGCCGCGACATGCGCCACTTCAGTGGCGGCGAGGTGGCGCCCGAGTTGCTCGCGCGCCTGCTCGAAGCGGCGCACCAGGCGCCCAGCGTCGGCTTGATGCAGCCATGGCGGTTCATTCGCGTCACCTCGCGGGAGCTGCGCCAGTCGATCCATTGCCTGATCGAAGAGGAGCGCATTCGAACCGCCGAAGCCCTGGGTGAGCGCTCCGATGAATTCATGAAGCTGAAGGTCGAGGGCGTGCTCGATTGCGCCGAGGTGCTGGTGGCGGCCCTGATGGATGGCCGCGAGGCGCACGTCTTTGGTCGCCGCACGCTGCCGAACATGGACCTCGCTTCGCTGTCCTGTGCCATCCAGAACCTCTGGCTGGCCTCGCGCGCCGAAGGCCTGGGCATGGGCTGGGTGTCGCTGTTCGACCCTGTCGCGCTGGGCGACCTGCTCGGGCTGCCGGTGGGGGCCGAGGCCGTGGCGGTGATCTGCCTGGGCCCGGTCAGCGAGTTCTACCCGGCGCCGATGCTGGCCCTGGAAGGCTGGCGCCAGCCGCGCGCGCTCAGCGAACTGCTGTTCGAGAATCACTGGGGAGAGCAGCCATGAGCCTGGCGCTGCTGAGCGTCCTTGGCGTGGCGCTGGACGCCCTGCTGGGCGAGCCGAAACGCGGGCATCCGCTGGTGGCCTTCGGGCGCCTGGCGGATCGCCTGGAGCGACGTTTCAACCGTTCCCGCACCGATGCCGGCACGGACACCCCCGGCCTCGGCTGGCGCAGCCACGGCGTCACCGCCTGGGTCATCGCGGTCATCCCGCTGACCCTCATCGCACTGCTGCTCAGCCTGCTGCCCTACGTCGGCTGGATCGTCCAGGTGCTGGCGCTGTACGCCGCACTGGGTCTGCGCAGCCTGGGCGAGCACGCCGATCCGGTGGTGCTGGCGCTGCGCAGTGGTGACCTGAATGAGGCGCGGCTGCGCGTGGGTTACGTGGTCAGCCGCGAAACAACCGAGCTGGACGAAACTGCGGTGGCCCGGGCCGCCACCGAATCAGTGCTGGAGAATGGCAGCGATGCGGTTTTTGCGGCGCTGTTCTGGTTCGCCGTGGCGGGGGCGCCCGGCGTGGTGCTCTACCGCCTGAGCAATACCCTCGACGCCATGTGGGGCTATCGCAACGCACGCTTCGAGCGCTTTGGCTGGGCGGCGGCGAAGATTGACGATGTGCTCAACTACATTCCGGCGCGGCTGGTGGCCTTTACCTACGCGTTGCTTGGCCATACCCGGCTGGCCCTGCGTTGCTGGTGCACTCAGGCGCCAAAATGGGACAGTCCCAACGCCGGCCCGGTGATGGCTGCCGGTGCGGGAGCGCTGGGCGTTTCGCTCGGCGGCTGTGCCCGTTACCACGGTGAGCTCCACGAGCGCCCGCAACTGGGCGACGGCCCGGCGCCGACCGCCGTGGACGTCTGGCGCGCGCTGGCCCTGGTGCGTCAGGGCGTGTTGTTGTGGTTGCTGATCATCCTGATTCTGGGAGTGCTCTGATGCTCGAACATGGCGGACGGTTGCGCAAAGCGGCGCAGCAGTACGGAATTCCGCTCTCCGAGTGGCTGGACCTGTCCACCGGTATTTCGCCCTGGCCCTGGGCGCTGCCCAGCGTGCCGGCGGCCGCCTGGATGCGCCTGCCCGAAGACAGCGATGGCCTGGAAGCCGCCGCACGGCGCTACTACGGTGCCGAGAAGCTGCTGCCATTACCCGGCAGCCAGGCGGCGATCCAGTTGCTGCCGCGTTTGCGCCGGCCTGGCAAGGTCGGCGTGGTCTCGCCCTGTTACGCCGAGCACGCCGAATCCTGGCGTGCCGCCGGGCACATCCTGCGGGAAGTCAGCGACCAGGAAGTGCCCCATCACCTGGAGCGTTTCGACGTGCTGGTGGTGGTCAACCCGAACAACCCCACGGGCAAGCGCATCGAGGCCGGCGTGCTGCTGGAATGGCACGCGCGCCTGCAGGAGCGCGGCGGTTGGCTGGTGGTGGACGAAGCCTTCATGGACTGCACCCCCGAGCACAGCCTGGCGCCCAGCTGTGCCAGTCGTCCGGGGCTGATCGTGCTGCGCTCCTTCGGCAAGTTTTTCGGCCTGGCTGGTGCACGCCTGGGCTTTGCCTTCGCCGAACCGCGCCTACTGGAAAGCCTGGCGAAACTGCTCGGCCCCTGGGCGGTGAACGGCCCCACGCGCTGGGTGGCGCAGGCGGTGCTCGGCGAGTTCCAGGAACAGATCCAGCGCCGCCGTGACCTGCATGACGCCAGCCGGCGCCTGGCCGGGCTGCTCGGCGAGCACGGGTTCGCCCCGCAGGGCGGCACGGGGCTGTTCCAGTGGGTGGTGTCGATGCGCGCCCATGCGCTGCGCGACCACCTGGCGCGCCAGGGCATTCTCGTGCGCCTGTTCGAAACCCCAGGCAGCCTGCGCTTCGGCCTGCCGCCGGACGAGAACGGCTGGGAGCGCCTGGAGCACGGCCTGCGTACCTTCAACCAGATGGAGAGTCTGCGGTGAGTGCCCTGAAAAGCGCGACGCTGATGGTGCAGGGCACTACTTCGGATGCCGGCAAGAGCACGCTGGTGACGGCGCTGTGCCGCTGGCTGCGTCGCCAGGGGGTGCCGGTGGTGCCGTTCAAGCCGCAGAACATGGCGCTCAACAGCGCGGTGACCGCCGACGGCGGCGAGATCGGCCGCGCCCAGGCGGTACAGGCCCAGGCCTGCCAACTGGCGCCGCACACCGACATGAACCCGGTGCTGCTCAAGCCCAACAGCGACACTGGCGCCCAGGTGATCATCCATGGCCGCGCGGTCACCAGCATGAACGCCGTGGCCTATCACGACTACAAGCGCGTGGCGCTGCAGGCGGTGCTCGAATCCCACCAGCGCCTGAGCGCGCAGTACCCGGTAGTGATGGTGGAAGGTGCGGGCTCGCCGGCGGAGATCAACCTGCGCGCCAACGACATTGCCAACATGGGCTTCGCCGAGGCAGTGGACTGCCCGGTGATCCTGATTGCCGATATCGACCGCGGTGGAGTGTTCGCCCACCTGGTCGGCACCCTGGAGCTGCTCTCCGAGTCCGAGCGGGCGCGGGTGAAGGGCTTTGTCATCAACCGATTCCGCGGCGACATCGCACTGCTGCAAAACGGTCTCGACTGGCTGGAGGAACGCACCGGCATACCGGTGCTCGGCGTGCTGCCGTACCTGATGGATTTCCATCTGGAAGCCGAGGACGCCATCGACACCCGCCAGGCCGCCAAGACCGGCGAGCGTCTGCGCGTGGTGGTGCCGGTGCTGCCGCGCATCAGCAACCATACCGACTTCGACCCGCTGCGCCTGCACCCGCAGGTGGAGCTGACCTTCGTCGGCCCCGGGCAGCCGATTCCGCCGGCGGACCTGATCATCCTGCCCGGCTCCAAGAGCGTGCGGCCGGACCTGGCCTTCCTCCGTGAGCAGGGCTGGGACGCGGCGATCCAGCGCCATCTGCGCTATGGCGGCAAGCTGCTGGGCATCTGCGGCGGCTTGCAGATGCTCGGTCATACGCTGGCCGATCCGCATGGGCTGGAAGGTGCGGCGGGGGAGAGCGAAGGGCTCGGCCTGCTGGACCTGCGCACTGTGCTGGAGCCGGAGAAGCAACTGCGCAACGTCAGCGGCCGGCTGGCACTGGAGGACGCGCCGGTGAGCGGCTACGAGATTCATGCCGGCGTCACCGAAGGCCCTGCGCTGGCCAACCCCGCCGTGCACCTGAGTGATGGTCGTGCTGATGGTGCGTTGAGCGACGATGGCCAGGTGATGGGCACCTATCTGCACGGGCTGTTCGAGTCCTCCGCTGCCAGCGCCGCACTGCTGCGCTGGGCGGGGCTGCGCGAGGTGCAGCACATCGATTACCACGCCCTGCGCGAACGCGACATCGAGCGCCTGGCCGACCAGGTCGAGGCGCATCTGGATACCGAAAAATTGAGAGCGCTGTGCGGACTGTAGGGCGCATAACCGTTCGCGGTTATCCGCCTTCTCGCCTCGCTGCGATTTCGGCGGATAACGCCGGAGGCGTTATGCGCCCTACGGGGCACTGGCGTCTGCGTAGGATGGGTGGAGCGCAGCGATACCCATCAATCCCGCGTTGCGATGCGATGGGTATCGCAAGCTCCACCCATCCTACGGGGACGTCGTCATTGCGGAGAAACCATGCTTGAACTGATCCTCGGTGGCGCCCGTTCGGGCAAGAGCCGCCTGGCCGAGCGTCTGGCGCTGGAAAGCGGCCTGCCGGTCACCTACGTCGCCACGGCACAGGCCGGCGACGGCGAGATGTCCGCGCGCATCCTCCAGCACCGCGAACGCCGCCCGGAACACTGGGGCCTGGTGGAAGAACCGCTGGCCCTGGCCGACGCACTGGAGCGCCTGGCCGCCCCCGGCCACTGCGTGCTGGTGGACTGCCTGACCCTGTGGGTCACCAACCTGCTGATCCACGAAGACGGCTGGCGCCTGCGCGGCGAGATCGATGCGCTGCTGGAAACGCTGCCGCAACTGCCGGGGCGGATCATCCTGGTCAGCAACGAAACCGGGCTGGGCGTGGTGCCGATGGGCGAACTCAGCCGCCGTTATGTCGACGAGGCTGGCTGGCTGCACCAGTCCCTGGCCGAGGTCAGCGAGCGCGTGGTGTTCACCGTCGCCGGCCTGCCCATGGTGTTGAAGGGAGAAGCGTTATGAGTCTGCAATGGTGGCTGCAAGGCACCCAACCGATCGACCGCGTGGCGCAGGACAAGGCCGCCGCACGCCAGGACCAGTTGACCAAGCCGCGCGGCGCGCTGGGCCGGCTGGAGGAGGAAACCATCCGCCTGGCCGGCCTGCAGGGGCGCGAGCGGCCAGGCCTGGAACACATCTGGATCGCCCTGTTCGCCGGTGACCACGGTGTGGTCGCCGAGGGGGTGTCGGCCTATCCGCAGGCAGTGACCGTCGAGATGCTGCGCAACTTCGTACGCGGCGGCGCAGCGATCAGCGTGCTGGCCCGCGACCTCGATGCGCGCCTGGAGGTGATCGACCTCGGCACGGCGACGCCGCTGGAGCCGCTGCCGGGCGTGCTGCATGTGATGGTCGGCGCCGGTACGGCGAACTTCACCAGGGAGCCGGCGATGACCGCCGCGCAATGCCTGATCGCCCTGGAGGCTGGCCGCGAGTCCGTGCGCCGCGCGCAGCAGGCTGGCACGGAGTTGTTCATCGGCGGCGAGATGGGCATCGGCAACACCAGTTCGGCGGCGGCGCTCGCCTGCGCCTTGCTGGACGAGCCGGCGCGGACGCTGGTTGGCCCCGGCACCGGGCTGGATGCGCAGGGCGTGGCGCGCAAGGTCGAGGTGATCGACCGCGCGCTGGCGCTGCATCGCATGCATTGCGACGAGCCCTTCGAGGCGCTTTGCCGCCTCGGCGGCTTCGAGATCGCCGCACTGGTAGGTGCCTACCTGGCCTGTGCGCAGAAAGGTATCCCGGCGCTGGTGGACGGCTTCATCTGCAGCACCGCTGCGCTTTGTGCCACGCACCTCAATCCCGGTTGCCGTGACTGGCTGCTGTTCGCCCACGCTGGCGCGGAGCCGGGGCACAACCGTGTGCTCGCGGCACTCGACGCGCAGCCGTTGCTCGATCTCGGCCTGCGCCTGGGCGAGGGCAGTGGCGCGGCGCTGGCGGTGCCACTGCTGCGCCAGGCCTGCCGGCTGCACAGCGAGATGGCGACCTTCGCCGAGGCGGCGGTATCGGATCGCCCGGCATGACGCTGCGCCTGGAACTGTTGCGCCATGGCGAGACCGAGCGCGGCGGTGGCTTTCGCGGACGACTGGACGACGCGCTGACCGAAGCCGGTTGGGCGCAGATGCGCGCGGCGGTGGGCGAGGAGTGTCGCTGGTCGGCGCTGGTCAGTTCGCCGTTGCAGCGTTGCGCGGCGTTTGCCGAGGAACTGTCGGCGCGTCACGGCCTGCCGCTGGGCTTCGAGGCGGGCTTGCAGGAGCTGGACTTCGGTGAGTGGGAAGGCATTTCGCCAGCTAAGCTGATGGAGACCGATGCTCAGGCGCTCGGGCGCTTCTGGGACGATCCCTACGCTTTCCCTCCACCTGGTGGCGAGGCCATGGGCGATTTCGAATCCCGCGTCTTTGCGGCGCTGGAGCGGCTCTACCAGGCCTATGCCGGCTCCTCCGTATTGGTCGTCACCCATGGCGGTGTGATGCGCCTGTTCGGCGCCCTGGCCCAGGGCCTTCCGGCCAAGCGTCTGCTGGAAGTGGTGGTGGCCCACGGCGAATGCATTCTGCTGGACGTGACCCGCGAGGGCGACGGCTGGCACATCCTGAAAGCGCAACCATAAGTCGAGCCCTGATGAGCAACCTGCACCCGGAACGCGACCAGGAAAACCCCGAGCCGCCGGCTGAAGAGCGTGGTGAAGACTCGCGCGCCGCCCAGCTCAGTGACTGGTGCCTGCCGCTGGTGGCGTTGCAGTTCCTGACGCGCTTGCCGGTACGCCTGGGGCACATGCCGACGCCGCAGCAGTTCGGCCGCGCCACGCTGTATTACCCGCTGGTGGGCCTGCTGATCGGTGCGGTGCTGTTCGCCATGGGTGAATTGCTCAGCGGCGTGCACCTGCTGTTGCAGGCGGCGCTGGTGCTGCTGGTCTGGGTGGCGTTCACCGGTGCGCTGCACCTCGATGGTCTGGCTGATACCGCGGACGCCTGGATCGGCGGGCTGGGCGATCGCGAACGCACGCTGGCGATCATGAAGGACCCGCGCTGCGGCCCGGCCGCGGTGGTCGCCCTAGTGCTGTTGCTGCTGCTGAAGTTTGCGGCGATCACCGCCATTCTCGGTAATCAGCAGCATTGGGGCTTGCTGCTGGCCCCCTGGTTGGGGCGTTGTGCCTTGCCGCTGCTGTTCTTCACCACGGACTACGCGCGCAAGGGCGGGTTGGGCCAGGCGCTGGCCGATCACCTGCCGCGTGGCGCGATGCCCTGGATGCTCGCGGCCAACGCGGCGCTGATGCTGCTGGCGGGCCTGACCGGCCTGCTGGCGCTGGTGGTTGCCCTGGTGCTGTTCGTCTGGCTGCGCAGCCGCTTCATCGCCCGCCTCGGTGGCACCACCGGGGATACCGCCGGGGCGATGCTGGAGATGATCGAGTGCGCGGTGCTGGTGGCGTTGGCGCTCTGATTTCACTGCGGAGCCGCAGATATGGCCTGGACGCTTTTGTAGGATGGCGTGGAGCGCAGCGATACCCATCACGCATTGTCGCCACAGCATGGGTATCGCTTAGGCTCCACCCATCCTACGTTTACGCACAGGCTGGACCTCTCCCGCAGCAGAAAGGCAGGCGCGCTCCTGCAATCAATCGAACGCGAAATGCTCCGTCTTCAACCCCATGATCGACCGTACCGGCTTGGCCATCGCTGACGCGTGGCCCTTGGCGCGTGGCAGCAGGCGGGCGAAGTAGAAGTCACTGGTGGCGATCTTGGCCTTGTAGAAGTCGCTCGACTCGCTGCCGCCCTGGCGCAGGCGCTTGCGCGCGGCGGCTTCCTGCAGTGCCCAGGAATACGCCAGCGCGGCGTAGCCGGAGAACATCAGGTAATCGTGGCTGGCGGTGCTCACCAGGTCGCGCTGTTTGCGGGCGGTGAGGGCGATGCGCATTGTGAGGATGTTCCACTGAGCGCAGAGCTTGAGCAGCGTCAGGGCGCGGCCGCGCATGGCCGGTTCCTGCTTGAGCAGGTCGACGGCGAACTTCGCCACCTGTGCGGTGAAGTCGCGCACGGCCTTGCCCTGGGTCATCAACAACACCTTGCGGCCGAGCAGGTCCAGCGCCTGGATGCCGGTGGTGCCCTCGTACAGGGTGGCGATCCGCGCATCGCGGACGATCTGCTCCATGCCGTGTTCCTTGATGTAGCCGTGGCCGCCGAACACCTGCATGCCGAGGTTGGCGCTCTCCAGGCCCAGTTCAGTCAGGCAGCCCTTGAGGATCGGAGTGAGGAAGCCGAGCTTGTCGTCCCAGCGGTCGTACTCGGCGTTGTCGTTGGTCAGCAGGCCCTGGATCATCTTGTCGGCGTACTGGGTGGCCAGGTAGATCAGCGCGCGGCCGCCTTCGGCGACGGCCTTCTGGGTCAGCAGCATGCGGCGCACATCGCCGTGGTGCATCAGCGTGTCGGCAATCTCGCCCGGCTCCTTGGTGCCGGAGAGGGCACGCATGGAGCGACGCTCGCGGGCATAGGCCAGTGCGCCCTGGTAGGCCAGTTCGGCGGTGGCGACGCCCTGGATGGCGGTGCCGATGCGCGCGCTGTTCATGAAGGTGAACATGCATTCCAGGCCCTTGTTCGGCTCGCCGATCAGGTAGCCGGTGGCGCCGTCGAAGTTCATCACGCAGGTGGCCGAGGCCTTGATGCCCATCTTCTTTTCCAGCGCGCCGCAGGTCACGCCGTTGCGCGGGCCGAGGCTGCCCCCGTCGCCCGGCAGAAACTTCGGCACGATGAACAGCGATATGCCGCGCGTGCCCTTGGGCGCATCCGGCAGGCGGGCGAGGACGATGTGCACGATGTTCTCGGTGAGATCGTGCTCGCCCGAGGAGATGAAGATCTTGGTGCCGGTGATGGCGTAGCTGCCGTCGGCGTTGGTTTCCGCGCGGGTCTTCACCTGGCCGAGGTCGGTGCCGCACTGCGGCTCGGTGAGGCACATGGTGCCGCCCCAGCGGCCTTCGGTAAGCGGGGTGAGGTAGGTGTGTTTCTGCTCCTCGGTACCGTGCTGCATCACGGTGTTCATCGCGCCCAGCGACAGACCCGGGTACATGGAGAAGGGCCAGTTGGCGGTGCCCATCATCTCCTGCTTGAGTGCTCCCAGGCTCATCGGCAGGCCCTGGCCGCCATATTCCACCGGGTGCGACAGGCCCTGCCAGCCGCCGGCCACGTAGGCGTCGTAGGCTTCCTTGAAGCCCTTGGGCGTGCGTACCTCGCCGTTCTCCAGGTGGCAGCCTTCTTCGTCACCGCTGTGGTAGAGCGGGGCGATCACCTCTTCGCAGAGCCTGGCGCACTCGCCGAGGATCGCATCGACCATGTCCGGCGTGGCTTCGCCGCCGTTGACCAGGTTCTGGTAGTGGCGGGGGAAATCGAAGACTTCGTTGAGCAGGAAGCGGGTGTCGCGCAGCGGAGCTTTGTAGACGGGCATCGGGGACCTCGGAGCGTGATGCGCCCCGTCGAAAGCGCGGGGCTGGATGCCCGCAGTTATACGGTTGGGGCGGCGTGGTGCCCTTGGCTGCGCCAACGCGGAGTGCTGGCAGATGGGACAATCGGCCGCATCGGCCATTGCGTTCGATGGAATGCGGGTATATACACGTATCCCATGCTGACCACCCAATGCCTCTGTACCAAACTGCGCCGCTCGGCCCGTGCCGTGACCCGCGTCTACGACGATGCCTTGAAAGGCGTCGGGCTGACGACTGCGCAGTTTTCCCTGTTGCGGCATCTGTCGCGGCTGGAGCAGCCGAGCATTTCCGAGCTGGCCGAGGCCATGGGGCTGGACCGCAGTACGCTGGGGCGCAATCTCAAGCCGCTGGAAGCCGACGGCCTGGTGAAGCTGGAAGAGGGTGAGGACCTGCGCAACCGTATCGTGGCGCTGACTCCCGAGGGGCTGGAGCGCATCGTTCGCGGCGGCGAAGCCTGGGACGCCGCCCAGCATGACGTGGCTTGTCACCTGGGCGATGAAAAGCGCCGCCAGCTGGAAGCCTTACTGGATGAATTGGCCGCGCTGGAGAGCTAGTGCAGGCCTGCGTGCAACGTTGAACTATTCCCTCTGGAAGACAGATAAGAAGCGGGCATATACCCGTGCAGGAGCAAGTGATGTCGAAGCTGTCGCGTACGGGGTTCTGGATACTGCTATCCGGCGCCCTGATTCTCGCCCTGTCCCTGGGCACTCGCCACGGCTTCGGCCTGTTCCTGGCACCGATGAGTGCCGAATTCGGCTGGGGGCGCGAGACTTTCGCCTTCGCCATCGCCCTGCAGAACCTGATCTGGGGCATTGCCCAGCCGTTCACCGGCGCCATTGCCGACCGTTTCGGCGCGATGCGTACAGTGGTCGTGGGCGGCATCCTCTATGCGATCGGCCTGGTGCTGATGGGTTATGCCGATTCGGCGTTCAGCCTGTCCATGAGTGCCGGCCTGCTGATCGGCATCGGTCTGTCGGGCACCTCGTTCTCGGTGATTCTCGGTGCGGTCGGTCGCGCGGTGCCGCTGGAGCAGCGCAGCATGGCGATGGGCATTTCGGCGGCGGCGGGCTCGTTCGGTCAGTTCGCCATGCTGCCCGGCACGCTCGGGCTGATCAGCTGGCTCGGCTGGTCCGCCGCGCTGCTCGCCCTCGGCCTGATGGTCGCGCTGATCGTGCCGCTGGCTGCGCTGATGAAGGACAAGCCGCTGCCCCTGCAGGGCCATGAGCAGACCCTTGGCGAGGCGCTGCGCGAGGCGGCCGGGCATTCCGGCTTCTGGCTGCTGTCCCTGGGCTTCTTCGTCTGTGGCTTCCAGGTAGTGTTCATCGGCGTACACCTGCCGGCCTATCTGGTGGACCGCCACCTGCCGGCCACGGTTGGCACCACGGTGCTGGCGCTGGTGGGCCTGTTCAACGTGTTCGGTACCTACTTTGCCGGCTGGCTTGGTGGGCGGATGAGCAAGCCCAAGCTGCTCACCGGCCTGTACCTGCTGCGCGCGGTGGTGATCGTCGCCTTCATCTGGGCGCCACTTAGCGTCTGGACAGCCTACGCCTTCGGCATCGCCATGGGCCTGCTGTGGCTCTCCACCGTGCCGCTCACCAACGGCACGGTTGCCACGCTGTTCGGCGTGCGCAACCTGTCGATGCTCGGTGGCATCACCTTCCTGTTCCACCAGATCGGCGCCTTCCTCGGCGGCTGGCTGGGTGGCTATGTGTATGACCACACCGGCAACTACGATCTGGTCTGGCAGATTTCCATCCTCCTCAGCCTGCTGGCCGGCCTGCTCAACTGGCCGGTGCGCGAGCACCCGGTCGAGCGCCCTGCGCTGGGGGCGGCGTGAAGCGTCCGGTGCTGATCACCCTGCTGCTGGGCCTCGGCCTGGTAGTGGCCGGCCTTGCCTGGTGGGGCTGGCAGCGTGGTGGGCTGGCGCTGATGCAGTTGGGCATGGGCAGTTGCTGATGCCCGGCGTGCGGGGTAGCGTGACGGGATAACTCGAGGATCACTGCCATGCGTCTTTCCCTGCTCGCTCTCTCTCTTCTCTTGCCGCTGGCGGCCCAGGCTGCCGATTGCCCGGCGCTGCTCAAGACCCAGGGCGAGCTGCCCAAGTTGCGCTCCAAGGATGTGCTCGACCTGTGCGAGCTGTACGCCGGCAAGCCGCTGGTGATTGTGAATACCGCCAGCCATTGCGGTTTCACCCCGCAATTCAAGGGGCTCGAAGCCGTCTACCAGAAGTACAAAGGGCAGGGGCTGGAAGTGCTCGGCGTACCTTCCGACGACTTCAAGCAGGAAGATGCCGATGCCGCCGAAACCGCGAAGATCTGCTACGGCAACTACGGCGTGACCTTCAACATGACGTCGGTGCAGCACGTCAGCGGCGACGAGGCGATCCCGTTGTTCAAGGACCTCGCCCAGCAGGCCGACCAGGTGCCGCGCTGGAACTTCTTCAAGTACGTGGTGGACCGCCAGGGCAAGGTTGTGGCGGAGTTTTCCAGCCTGACCAAGCCGGATGATCCGGAGCTGCAAGCGGCAATCGAAAAGGCCATCGCCAGCCAGCCGTGAGCGTGCGAAGCAGCTCTTCGTAGGTGCGAGCTTGCTCGCGAACCGCTTGGCACCGGCGCTGCCGGCTGATTTGTTCGCGAGCAAGCTCGCTCCTGCAGAAACCTCGCTTGCGTGCGGATCGAAGCCGGGCTGATGCCCGGCTTTTTTGTGCGTGCGCTCGAAGGTTGCAGAAATTTCCTGTTACAGACCGACTGGGTCAGTGCGACAATTCGCGCCCGGCGCCACGCCAGTGGGCCGCCAATGTCACGGATTCGATTCAGGAGATTCACCCCTATGGATGGCAAAGCCCTCTTCCTCGTTGCCTTGCTCGCCCAGGCCGTCGCTGCCCCGGCGTTCGCAGCTCCCGCCACTTCCAACCAGAGCGAAGCCCCCGCGGCTGCCGCAGTTCCCGCCGCCGAGTCCGACGAGGAGATGTCGCCCGAGACTTTCGTCGCCAGCCTGCATTTCCAGAAGGGCAAGGTGGTGGTCGGCGACAACCTCGCCACCTTCGACCTGCCGGATAACTTCGTCTTCCTCGGTAGCGCCGATGCTGAGCGCGTTCTCGAAGCCTGGGGCAATCCGCCCTCCGATCCGCCGCTGGGCATGCTGATGCCGACTGGCGTCTCGCCCTTCGCTGCCGAGTCCTGGGCGGTAACCGTGCAATACGAAGAGGGCGGCTATGTGTCCGACGAGGATGCGGCGAAGATCGATTACGCCGAGATGCTCAAGGACATGCAGGACGACCTCAAGCAGGCCAACCCGCAGCGCGAGCAGCAGGGCTTCGAGGCCATCCAGCTGATCGGCTGGGCCGCGCCGCCGCGCTATGACGCCGCCGAGAAGAAGCTCTACTGGGCCAAGGAACTGCAGTTCGGTGACGCCAAGGAGCACACGCTGAACTACAACATCCGCGCGCTGGGGCGCAAAGGCGTGCTGGTGCTGAACTTCGTTGCGGGCATGGAGCAGTTGCCGGAGATAGAGAAGAACGTCGGCAAGGTGCTGGCGATGACCGAGTTCAACCCGGGCAATCGCTACGTCGACTTCAACCCCAGCGTCGACAAGGTCGCGGCCTACGGCCTGGGCGCGCTGATCGCCGGCAAGGTTGCCGCCAAGGTCGGTCTGTTCGCGACCCTGCTGGTGCTGCTGAAGAAGCTCTGGATCGTCCCGGCCCTGGCCATCGGCTGGATCGCCCGTCGCTTCAAGCGCAAGCCGTCGAACGAAGGCTGATTGGCTGTTCTGTAGGAGCGAGCTTGCTCGCGAACGGATTTATCGGCCGCATCGGTGCCATGCGGTTCGCGAGCAAGCTCGCTCCTACAGGGTCATGGCAACAGCGCAAGCGGACAAGAAAAAGCCGGGCAGATGCCCGGCTTTTTCTTGGTGCGGAAGGATCAGCCTTTCTCGCCCTGTACGGTCTTGCCGTTCACGCTGCCTTCCTTGAGCATGATCTGGTATTCCTTGCCGTCGGACTCCTGCTGGTACAGGCGCACGAGGAGGAAATCCCAATCCTTGGCGAACCAGAGGATGGTCTTGCGGTTGCTCTTGGTGGGGTCGCGCACGCGCTCCACCTTGATCGCGGTGATCAGGCCGGCCTGGGTGCGCACCTTCTCCTCGCCGAGCACGCGGAAGTCGTAGGTATCGACGTCGGTACCCTCGATCACCTGGTAGCTCATGGCCTTCTTGCCAACGGCCACGTCATGCTGCAGCGCGAGCTGGTAGGTGGACTTGTCCAGTTGGCCCTTGTTCAGCGGCTGGCGCACCTGGTCGCCACGGTCGCTGCCCAGCACCTGCTTCTCGGCCCAGTCGAAATCGAGCTCGGTCTGCTTGTTCTTGCCCAGGCCTTCGCGGGCCCAGCGGTAGGTCAGCGGCAGGTAGGTGTCGTTCTCGACCTTGAACGTGCTGTTCTCGGTCAGGCTGGCAAGCAGCATGGAGGCCTTGAAATTCAGCTCCCAGCGGCCACCGTCGCCTTGCTTGAGGCTGCGGGAGGCGGTACCGCTGATGGGCATCTGTTTCCAGTCGGCGGTGTAGCTGGCGTCGAACGGTTCCAGCTCATAAGCCTGGGCCGGCAGGGTCAGCACGGCCATCAGGAATAACAGAGCTCTACGCATCGCGAATCTCCTAGGTTCGGTACGAATAGCCGGAAGCGGGCAGAAGCTCGCCATCCAGCGTGGCGCCATGTTCGCTCAGCCTTACTCGGCCTTCGGCGAACCAGCGCATGGCCAGCGGATAGATCACATGTTCCTGCACGTGAACGCGCTGCGCCAGCGTTTCCGGCGTGTCGTCAGACTCTACCGGGATTGCCGCCTGTACGACCAGAGGACCGCCATCAAGTTCCTCGGTGACGAAGTGCACGCTGCAACCGTGCTCGGCGTCGCCGGCCTCCAGCGCACGCTGGTGGGTATGCAGGCCCTTGTACTTGGGCAGCAGGGACGGATGGATGTTCAGCAGGCGACCCTGGTAGTGACGCACGAAGTCCGCGCTGAGGATGCGCATGAAGCCGGCAAGCAGGACCAGATCAGCGTCGAAGCCGTCGATGGCCTGGATCAGCGCGGCATCGAAGCTTTCGCGATCGGCGTAGGACTTGTGGTCGAGGAAGCGCGTCTCGATGCCGGCCTGGCGCGCACGCTCCAGGCCGTAGGCGTCCGCGCGGTTGGACAGCACCGCGCGGATCACCACCGGCGTGTCAGCGCCGGCGAGACTGTCGATCAGGGCTTGCAGGTTGCTGCCGGAGCCGGAAATCAGCACCACGACATTGCAAGATTTGGACATCAGTGGCCTTTCAGGTTGTTCAGGACCACGCGCTCGGCGTCGGCGGCGCAAGCGTCGATGCGGCCGATGACCCACGGCTGCTCGCCGGCGTCACGCAGGGCTTTGAGGGAAGCCTCGACCTGATCCTGGGCGACGCAGATGACCATGCCGACGCCGCAGTTGAGTACGCGGTGCATCTCGGTCTCGTCGACGTTGCCTTTTTCCTGCAGCCAGTCGAAGACCGCCGGGCGTTGCCAACTGGCCACGTCGACCACCGCCTGGGCGTTGTCCGGCAGTACGCGCGGAATGTTGTCCAGCAGGCCGCCACCGGTGATGTGGGCCATGGCCTTCACCGCGCCGGTCTGCTTGATCAGCTGCAGCAGCGGCTTCACGTAGATGCGGGTCGGGGCCATCAGCAGGTCGGCCAGGGGCTTGCCGTTCAGCTGGGTGGACTCGATGTCGGCGCCGGAGACCTCGATAATCTTGCGGATCAGCGAGTAGCCATTGGAGTGCGGGCCGGAGGAGGGCAGGGCGATCAGGGCGTCGCCGGCGACCACTTTCGAGCCGTCGATGATCTCGGACTTTTCCACCACGCCGACGCAGAAGCCGGCCAGGTCGTAGTCTTCGCCTTCGTACATGCCCGGCATCTCGGCGGTTTCACCACCGACCAGGGAGCAGCCGGCCAGTTCGCAACCGGCGCCGATGCCGGTGACCACGGTGGCGGCCACGTCGACGTTGAGCTTGCCGGTAGCGTAGTAATCGAGGAAGAACAGCGGCTCGGCGCCGCACACGACCAGGTCGTTCACGCACATGGCGACCAGGTCCTGGCCGATGCTGTCGTGCTTGTTCAGGTTCAGCGCCAGGCGCAGCTTGGTGCCGACACCGTCGGTACCGGAGACCAGTACGGGCTGCTTGTAGCCGGCCGGGATTTCGCACAGAGCGCCAAAACCACCCAGGCCGCCCATCACTTCAGGACGTGCGGTGCGCTTGGCGACGCCTTTGATGCGTTCGACCAGGGCTTCGCCGGCGTCGATGTCCACACCGGCGTCCTTGTAGCTCAACGAGGGTTGCTTGTTGCTCATAAATCCAGGCCTATAGAAGGGATGATTCGTCTTGCCGCCGGGTGCGCCGTTCGCGCTTCCCGGCCTGCGCGGGAGGCGCGGGATTTTATCAGGCTTGCCCGGCAGCGGCCATCTCGCGCTGTTGCTGCTGGCCGGACGGCTGTTTAAGGTATAGGTCTTCCTTGCCGACTCGTAGCAGCCGGTTTTTCTGATTTTTCCGCGAGAGCCCGCCATGCGCCTGACCGCCCGCCTGTTGATCCTCTGCCTGTCGCTGTTCAGCCTGCCGTCTTTTGCTGAAACGCTGGGCAACCTGTACCAGGTGCACGAACCGGTCGCATCCCAGCAGCC
This sequence comes from Pseudomonas sp. GD03903, assembly GCF_029840045.1. Taxonomy (NCBI): domain Bacteria; kingdom Pseudomonadati; phylum Pseudomonadota; class Gammaproteobacteria; order Pseudomonadales; family Pseudomonadaceae; genus Pseudomonas; species Pseudomonas sp. GD03903. Next base: position 214,613 of record NZ_JAOCBT010000002.1, read on the forward strand.
GGACGAACGCAATGCCGGCCTGACCCGCGCCCTGCAGACCCTGGTGCTGCGCCTGACCGGCAATGCCGGCGCTGCGCAGAATCCCGCCCTGGCCGGCTACTTCAAGGATCCGCAGCAACTGATCAGCCAGTACGGCTTCGAGAACGGCCCGCCCATGGCGCTGGTCGTGGACTTCGACCCGACCGCCACCGACAACGCCCTGCGCCAGGCCGGCCTGCCGGTCTGGGGCGCCAGCCGTCCGAGCGTGCTGGCCTGGTGGCTGAACGAAAGCGCCAACGGCAGTGGCCTGGTGGGTGATAGCCAGGAAGCCTCCGCGCCGCTGAACCGTGCTGCCCAGCGCCGTGGCCTGCCGCTGCGTCTGCCGATGGCGGACCTCAGCGAACAGCAGGTCGGTACCGCGGAAAACCTCAACGCCGCCCAGCCCGACGCGCTGAAAGCCGCCTCCGAGCGCTATGGCGCCGATGCCCTGCTGGCGGTGGACGCCAAGGAAGCCGATGGCAAGTGGACCGCCACTTGGCGCGTGTGGATGGGTGACAGCCGTGAACAGGGCCAGGCCCAGGGCGATACCCCGGACGCGCTGGCCGATGCGGTGATGCTCGGCGTGTCCCAGCGCCTGTCGCAGCGTTTCGTCGGTTCGGCGGGCTCGGCTTCGGCCCAGGTGCTGCAGATCGAGGGCGCCGACCTGGCCCGTTACGCCGAAGTCTCGCGCCTGCTGGAGCCGATGGGCGCCAAGCTGGTGGAGGTCCAGGGCAGCAATCTCGTCTATCGCGTGACCGCCAGCCCCGAACAACTGCGTGCGCAACTGGCGCTGGCGCGCCTGCAGGAAGCCCCGGCCGAACCGGCGCAAGCGGCGGTGGACGCCAACGGCCAGCCGGTGCCGAACCCGGCCGTGCCGCAGCAGAACGCCCTGCGTTTCCACTGGTGATTGACGTTCCGGGTGCGGGCCAGGTCCCGCTTCCCGGCCTGGGTGGCTCTGAGTCGCACGTGGTAGCTGCGTTATCCTTCTGATTTGGATAAACTTTCAGTCACCAAGGCCCACCCCAAGCGATTGAAGAAACGCCCGGCCCGGCATGACTCCTATGCAGCTCCCACTCAGCGTACGTCTGCGCGATGACGCAACGTTCGCCAACTACTACCCCGGTGCCAACGCCGCGGCGCTCGGCTATGTCGAGCGTCTGTGCGAGCCCGAGGCGGGGTGGACGGAAAGCCTGATCTATCTCTGGGGCGCCGAAGGCGTGGGTCGCAGCCACCTGCTGCAGGCCGCCTGCATTCGCTCCGAGCAACTGGGTGAGCCGTCCGTCTACCTGCCGATGGCCGACCTGGTGGCCTACGGTCCGGAAATCTTCGACAACCTCGAACAGCGCGAGCTGGTCTGCCTGGACGATCTCGACGCCCTGGCCGGCAAGCGCGAATGGGAAGAGGCACTGTTCCACCTGTTCAACCGCCTGCGCGATTCCGGCCGCAAGCTGCTGCTGTCGGCCTCGGTGTCGCCGCGCGAGCTGGGGGTGAAGCTGCCGGACCTGAAATCCCGCCTGACCCTCTCGCTGATCTTCCAGCTGCACCCGCTGACTGACGATGAGAAGCTGCGCGCTCTTCAGCTGCGCGCCTCGCGCCGTGGCCTGCATCTGACCGACGAAGTCGGGCGCTTCATCCTCACCCGCGGCGCGCGCAGCATGCAGTTCCTCTTCGACCTGCTGGATGAGCTGGACAAGGCCTCGCTGCAGGCGCAGCGCAAGCTGACCATTCCCTTCCTCAAGGAAACCATGGGCTGGTAAGCCGCCCAGGTTCCCCTGATTCCATCGTCAGGCGCTTGTCGCTTCCTGCTGCGGTTCCTGGCCTTCGCCGGCCAGCTTGCGGTCGTACTGGAAGCGCCAGCGCGTGTACATCAGCGCCGAACAGAACAGCGACACGCTGAGGATGATCTCCGCCCAGCCGAAGATGGCGTGGTTGGGATCGAAGGCGTTGAGCACGCCGAGGATGAAGTACAGGTTGATCACGTAGCACGCCCAGGCATGCCCACGTGCGCTGCCGATCAGGATGCCCGGCGCCACCACCAGCAGCGGCAGCAGCTTGAAGCCCAGGAATACCCAGGGTACCCAGCGTGCGCCGCCGTGGGCATCAGCGAACAGCAGGTCCCAGACGACGATGAGCAGGATCAGCCCGATGAAGCTGCCGAGGGCTACCGCGCGGCTGGCGGCCAGCCGGGGTCTGAGCCATTCCATGGACGGCAGCGGTTTGTTCTTGCGGGCCATTCAACTCTCCAGTTTGCGGGCGACTTCGGCCAGGCGCTTGCCCAGCGCGCGGCACAGGGTGATCTCGTGTTCGTCCAGGCTGCGCTTGCCATCGGCAGTGGCGAAGTGGCTGGCGCCATAGGGTGTGCCGCCGCCGCGGGTCTCCAGCAGGGCGGGCTCGCTGTAGGGGATACCGGAGATGAGCATGCCGTGGTGCAACAGCGGCAACATCATCGACAGCTGGGTAGTCTCCTGGCCGCCGTGCAGGCTGGCGGTGGAGGTGAAGACGGCTGCAGGCTTGCCGACCAGGCCACCGGTCAGCCACAGGCTGCTGGTGCCATCGAGGAAGTACTTGAGCGGCGCAGCCATGTTGCCGAAGCGGGTCGGGCTGCCGAGGATCAGGCCGGAACAGTCCTTCAGGTCATCCAGGGTGGCGTAGAGCGCACCTTCGGCCGGGATGTCCGGGGCGACGGCTTCGCACTCGGTGGAGATCGCCGGCACCGTTCGCACGCGTGCTTCCAGGCCGCCCGCCTCGACGCCGCGGGCAATCTGCCGCGCCATTTCGGCGGTGGCGCCGTGGCGGCTGTAATACAGAACTAGGACGTATGGCGCGCTCAAGGCAGGATCTCCAGCACCTTTTCCGGCGGACGGCCGATCACCGCCTTGTCGCCGACGATGAGGATCGGCCGCTCGATCAGCTTGGGGTGGCTGGCCATGGCCTGGATCAGTTGCTCGTCGCTGAGCGCCGGGTTGGCGAGCTCCAGCTCCTTGTACTCGTCCTCGCCGGTGCGCAGCAGCTGGCGCGCACCGATGCCCAGCTTGCCGAGAAGTGCCTTGAGTTCGGCAGCGCTGGCCGGAGTTTCCAGGTAGCGTACGATGTCTGGCTGGATGCCGCGTTCTTCGAGCAGTTCGAGGGCGCCACGGGATTTGGAGCAGCGCGGATTGTGAAACAGTGAAATCTGGCTCATGTGCCGGGACTCGCAAGGCCGATGAAGTGGCGGCTATTCTAACCGCCTCCTCGGACTGGACTGAACCGCTGTCGTTCGCCGTGCTCTACGAGGACGGTTATTCAGTGCAGCCAAAGGACACTTCATGCACGATCGCTTGCAGGGCCTGGTCGAATTCGGCCGCTATCTGGTCCAGCGTTTCCTTGCCGACAAAGCGCCCAACAGCGCCGCGGCCCTGACCTACACCACGCTGTTCGCGGTCGTGCCGATGATGACCGTGACCTTCGCCATGCTCTCGGCCGTGCCGGCGTTCGAGGGCATGGGCGAGCGTATCCAGCTGTTCGTGTTCCGCAACTTCGTGCCGTCCACCGGCGAAGCGGTCGAGGCCTACCTGCGCAACTTCACCGTGCAGGCGCGCCACCTGACCTGGCTGGGCGTGGCTTTCCTGGCGGTGACCGCCTTCACCATGCTGGTGACTATCGAGAAGGCCTTCAATGCCATCTGGCGCGTGCGCCAGCCGCGCCGGGGTGTGACTCGCTTCCTGCTGTACTGGGCAATTCTCAGCCTGGGCCCTCTGCTGCTGGGCACCGGTTTCGCCGTGTCCACCTACATCACGTCACTGTCGCTGCTTTCCGGCCCGCATGCTTTGCCGGGGGCGGCGATGCTGCTGAAGTTCATGCCGCTGCTGGCCAGCGTGGCGGCCTTTACCCTGATCTACGCCGCGGTGCCCAACGCACGGGTGCCATTCCTGCATGCGCTGGCGGGCGGTGTCTTCACTTCGATCCTGTTCGAGGCGGCCAAGTCGCTGTTCGGCTTCTATGTGAGCTTCTTCCCCGGCTACAAGCTCATCTACGGCGCGTTCGCCACGGTGCCGCTGTTCCTGCTGTGGATCTACCTGTCGTGGCTGATCGTGCTGTTCGGGGCGGAGCTGGTCTGCAACCTGTCCTCGACCCGTCTCTGGCGCCGCCGTGCGATGCCGCGCCTGCTGGTGATCCTTGGCGTGCTGCGGGTGTTCTTCGACCGCCAGCGTCACGGCCTGCCGACGCGCCTGGCGCATCTGCATCGTGCCGGCTGGCTGCTGCCGGAAGACGAATGGGAAGAGGTGCTGGATTTCCTTGAAGGCGAGCAACTGGTCTGTCGCGCAGGCTCGACCACCGCGGCGTGGGTGCTGTGCCGCGACCTGGGCAGCTACAGCCTGCATCACCTGCTCAATCGCAGCCCGTGGCCACTGCCGTGTCTCGAGGCATTGCCGGCGGAGCTGGATGAGCCCTGGTACCCCGAGCTGCGTGAGACGCTGGCGCGTTATCAGTCGGATCGACAGGCGTTGTTTGGTGACAGTCTGGCGAAATGGTTGAGGCCGTCACATTCCGAGTGACGCAAAACGTCAGTTTGCGGCGATTCTGATTCTGTCTGCGCTTTGTATCACTTCAGAAATGCGCCAATTCTCGCTATTTCAGAATTGGCACAGTTCTGGCTATGGAGGTAGTAGGACACAGATGTCCTTCAGAAGTTCCTCCAGGGCCAGCGAAACCATGAAAAAAGACCAGAACAACGTAGTGCACCTGCATCAGCGCGATCTGACGAGCGCCCTGGAGCGGTTGAATAGAATTACTGGTCTGCAATTCAGCAGCTGGCCTGAATCGCTCCTGCCGTCCGTAGTGCAGGACTGCGCCCAGCCCGTTGCGGCTGAGCCGTCGGAAGAAACCCTGGTGCGTCAGCTGGGTTGATCGCTCAAAGGCTGGTGGCCAGCGGGCGCGTCGCGCCGGCTTGCTGTTCCACGGCCTGCATGAAAACTTCCTCGGCGATTACCCGCGACAGCGCAACGGCTGCGCGCAGCTTGATCTGTGCATCCTCGATACGCTGAGAAAACGCCAGTCGAGCCACGCCTGACAGCAGGATGCGGCTCTGTTTGTTGATGGTGCCGTGGTCGATCACGACTTCCCGCTGGCGCTCCCCATCGCGGTAGCTGAGCAGCAGCGTCACCGGCAGGTCCGCAATACCCGGAAGATGCAGCCAGACCGCGACATTGAAGTCCGCCAGCCGTCCTCCGTTGGCCGCATTGGCCGGCCTTGCGCTGGCGACAATATGGCTGGGAACCTTGCTGACAAGCTGGTCTGTAGGCTGCATCTGGTTGTCCTGTCGATGGTTGGCCGGCGTGCATGGCGCCGGCCGCGTTCTGAAGGCCGCTGAATGATCGGCGAGCGAGAATCGTCCCGAAAGTCAGAACGAACGTTCGAATTATAGAGAGGCGGGTACCTGGCATTCCGGGCCTACTGCCGATCTTGCCTGTGACTTCTCTCCCAAAATCGATAATCAGGCCAGGCGCAGAGGGTGGCGCGCTACCAGCGGCGTAACCAGGTTGGCGGCGGGCAGCGGCAAGATGGTCTGGTTGTCGAAGCTGGCCAGTTGCAGCCAGAGATTCTCGCCTTCGACGAAGTTCCCCTGCGGTACCCAGAGCCCGTGGTACCAGCCATTACCTGGCTCCGGGGTACTCTGCAGGACTCCAGGGTGACGTTGCGCGTCAGGTGCGCGGCGCAACCAGACCGGACGGGGCAGGCCCTTCAGGTAGCGCAGGCCCAGATGCAGCCCTTCGCTGTTGAGGTGCCGCCAGCGCACCACGGCCAGGGTCGGGGTGCCGCCGTTGCCGGGGATCAGCAGCAACTGGCCGACCGGAAGCTGCCCGGCCTGTTGACCCGGACACAGAATGCGCGCGCCACCGGCGCTGGCGTCCATCAGTGCAGCTTCCCTGCAGGGCGTGGCTAAGCTGTCCAGCAGGTGCTGTTGAATCGCCGCAAGACCGACTACCAGACGGCAGGTGCCGTTCTGTTCGGCCCGCTCGTGGCGGCGTGCCTGGTGCCCAAGCCAGTGGTGACGGACGCGCTCGAGCAACGCACCCTGCTCCAGTCGACGCAACGGTGCGGGGTCGTGCAGGGCGATCAGCAGGGCGCCCAGTTCCAGGCGGCGCAATTGCTCGGCGGGGGCATCGGCGGCCTGCTCGGCTGCGAGGCAGGGCTGGTCCGAGCCAAGGTCGACGACGAAGCCTTCCTGTTCCTCATCATCCCAGGGCAGCAGTCGACCCAGTGCGGCCAGTGGCGCCAGCGCGCTGAACAGTTGCGGCGCTTCCCCCTCGGTAAGGTGGAAAGGGTTGCTCAGGGTCAGCAACAGTATCTGCTGGTAAAGCCCACGCAGGGTGCCGGCTGGAACCGGGTCGAAAGCGGCGGCGACCGGTTCGTCCAGGCACTCCTGGTGCTCGCCGATCCAATACAGCAGGTGGCTGTCGCGCCACAGGCTGCCCGGCGGTTGCTGGTACTGCTGGTAGTGGCGCAGCAGGGCCTGGGCGAGGAAATGCTGGGCCATGTACAGGCACCAGGCCATATGCGGTCGCGAGGGCTTGTGCCCGTGCAGGATCTGCAGAAGCAGACGCTTGAAGCCGGCGGCCAACTCGCTGCAGAAGTGCACGAACAGCGCAGGCGGCGTCCGTTCCTGGCGTATCAGCCGTTCGTAATGCCGGTATTCTTCGCTGAGGCTTTGCAGGGCGCGTTGTCTTTCCAGTAAGGTCAGCGCGCATCGGTTGAGGCGGAACAGCGTGCCCAGGGCCTTCTGCAAACCTTCCTGCAGGGGCTGCTGCCGCGATTCCTGGAGCCTGACCGCCAGATTGCTCATTGCCTCGGAGTCTTCTTCGAGAATGTCCGGCACCTCCAGGCGCAGGGCATCGAGCATCATGACCACCCCGCATACACGAGGATTGAAGGCATGGGAGTGCGGCTCCGTATTGTAATGGGCTTGATGGCTGGCCTGATCCTGGCCGGCTGCTCGGCGGACTATGGCACCGATCAGCACGGACGGAAAGTACCCGCTGCGAGTGTGGATGGCCAGTGGCTAGTTATTAACTACTGGGCGGAGTGGTGTGCGCCGTGCCGCAAGGAAATTCCCGAGCTGAATCATCTGGCGCAGCAAGGCGAGGCGAACGGGTATCGGGTGCTGGGGGTGAACTTCGATGGGCTGCGCGACGCGGACCTGGCGAAGGCCTCGCAGGCCCTGGGCGTGCAGTACACCGTGCTGGCCGACGACCCTGCGCCGCGCTACAGCCTGCCCCGCAGCGAAGCGCTGCCTGTAACCTACATCATCGATCCTGAGGGCAAGATGCGCGAGCAACTGCTCGGCGAGCAGACCGCCGCCGGCCTGCAGGCGCGCCTGAGCGCATTGCGCGGGGAGAAGCAGTGATGGCGAGGATATGTCTGCACGGCTATATCAGCGGCAAGGTGCAGGGCGTCTATTTCCGGCAGAGCACCCAGGAGCAGGCTGAGCGTCTGGATATCGACGGTTGGGTGCGCAATCTCGAAGACGGCCGTGTGGAGCTGTTGATCGAGGGCGAGGAAGATGCGCTGCGCGAGCTGGAAAAGTGGCTGGCGCGTGGCCCGGTAAAGGCCAAGGTGGCGGCGGTGGAGCTGCAGCCGATGACGCCCCAGGGCATCACCGGCTTCATCGTTCGCCGCTAGACGTCAGTTGCTGGCGCCGGGGTCCGCAGCCAGGCGACCGGCGTCGGTCATCAGACTGTGGAGGAATTCCTTCTGCAGTTCCGGATCGTTGCGGGTCAGCTCGATCAGGCTCTGTTCCAGTTCGCTGGCTTCCTCTTCCAGACCGAGGTCGGAGAGGCGCTTGACCCGGTGTACCCAATGGTGCACGTCGTCACCTTCCAGGTCGTCATAGATCAGCGCATGGGCTTCCTGCAGCTTGCCGCGCAGCGAGCGGCTGACCAGCAGGCTGGCGTCGGCGCGGGTGTCGTCCGAAGGGTCCTGGACGCTGAACTGCAGGCGGCCAATACGGCTGACTTCGTCGTCGCTGAATGGACCTTCCAGCAGATTCAGGCGCAGCACGCCGTGACGGTCGGTCAGCAGTTCCTGGGAGTTCTTGCCCGCGGTGACGGTAACCGGGCGCTCTGACCAGGGCAGGCTGGAGTACTCGGTACGCTTGTCGCGCTGACGCTCGTCGATCGCAGCCAGGTTCTGCTCGGCGCGGCCGTTGGACTGGACGTTCATGAACGGATTCATGCCGTCGACGCCGTAGCGGATCCAGCCGCGGGTGACGCTCTCGGGCAGGTTGCCCAGGGCGAACACGTTGACCACGTTGGCGCCGATACCGCCGACGAAGGCGACGATGCCCAGCGGCATTTCGTACACCTTGCGCCAGCCCTGGTACGGCGTGTAGCGATCATAGCGGCGGGTGACCTCGAACTCGGTGACTTCGAAGGTCTTCTGCTCCTGCACGCGGATGCGACGCTGCGGCAGTTCCAGGGTGCCCGGCGTGCCTACGTCGATCTGCAGGCTGTGGTCGAGCAGTTTGCGCTCGACACGCTCTTCATGCTCGCTGCGTTGCGGCAGCTGGTTCGCGCAGCCGCTCAGCAGGAGGCTGCCGCACAGGGCGGCAGCCGCGAGGCTGGAGGTACTTCGGGTGGACATCGCTCTGCTCAGTTGCGGATCTTGGCCGTGATGAAGGCTTGCAGGTCGGACAGGGCGACCGGCTGCGACTCGGCGTCACGGCGACCCTTGTACTCCAGGGTGCCTTCGTCCAGGCCGCGTTCGCTGACCACGATGCGGTGCGGGATGCCGATCAGCTCCATGTCGGCGAACTTCACGCCGGGGCTGGTCTTCTTGTCGCGGTCATCCAGCAGCACTTCGAAGCCGGCGGCGGTGAGGTCCGCATAGAGCTTGTCGGTGGCGGCGCGCACGGCTTCGTTCTCGTACTTCATCGGTACGATGGCGATCTGGAACGGCGCCAGGGCGGCCGGCCACAGGATGCCGCGGTCGTCGTAGTTCTGCTCGATGGCGGCGGCCACCACGCGGGATACGCCGATGCCGTAGCAACCCATGATCAGGGTGACCGGCTTGCCGCTCTCGCCCAGCACGGAGAGCTTCATTGCGTCACTGTACTTGGTGCCGAGCTGGAAGATATGGCCGACTTCGATGCCGCGACGGATGATCAGGGTGCCTTTGCCATCGGGGCTCGGGTCGCCTTCGACGACATTGCGCAGGTCGGCGACTTCCGGTACCGGCAGGTCGCGTTCCCAGTTCACGCCGAAGTAGTGCTTGTCGTCGACGTTGGCGCCGGCGGCGAAGTCGCTCATCAGGGCAACGGAGCGGTCGATGATGCACGGCAGCGGCAGGTTCAGCGGGCCGAGGGAGCCGGGGGCGGCGCCAATGGCGGCCTTGATGTCCGCTTCGCTGGCCATCTGCAACGGTGCGGCTACCAGCGGATGGTTGCCGGCCTTGATCTCGTTGAGTTCGTGGTCGCCACGGACGATCAGGGCGACCAGTTTGCCTTCCTCGGCAGCGTGCACCACCAGGGTCTTGATGGTCTTCTCGATCGGCAGGCCGAACTTTTCCACCAGGGCGGCGATGGTCTTGGTCTCGGGTGTGTCGACCAGGCGCAGTTCTTCAGTGGCGGCGCCGCGAACGGTTTCGCGGGGCAGGGCCTCGGCCTTCTCGATGTTGGCGGCGTAGTCGGTGGACTCGCCGAAGACGATGTCGTCCTCACCGGAGCCGGCCAGTACGTGGAACTCGTGGGAGCCGCTGCCGCCGATGGAGCCGTTGTCGGCCTGCACAGCGCGGAAATCCAGGCCCAGGCGGGTGAAGATCTTGCTGTACGCGCCGTACATGACGTCGTAGGTCGCCTGCAGCGAGTCCTGGCTGGTGTGGAAGGAGTAGGCATCCTTCATGATGAACTCGCGGCCACGCATCAGGCCGAAGCGCGGACGGATCTCGTCACGGAACTTGGTCTGGATCTGGTACATGTTGATCGGCAGCTGCTTGTAGCTGTTCAGCTCGTTGCGCGCGAGGTCGGTGATGACCTCCTCGTGGGTCGGGCCGACGCAGAAGTCGCGGTCATGGCGGTCCTTCAGGCGCAGCAGCTCGGGGCCATACTGCTGCCAGCGACCGGACTCCTGCCACAGCTCGGCGGGCTGGATGGCTGGCATCAGCACTTCCAGGGCGCCGGCGGCGTTCATCTCTTCGCGAACGATGGTCTCCACCTTGCGCAGCACCCGCAGACCCATTGGCAGCCAGGTGTACAGACCGGACGCCAGCTTGCGGATCATGCCGGCGCGCAGCATCAGCTGATGGCTGATCACGACCGCATCGGAAGGGGTTTCTTTCAGGGTGGACAGCAGGTACTGACTGGTACGCATCTTTGGCCGTTTTGTCGGTTGCGAAGGGGAATATAGGCTGGGCATTGTACGGTGCAGGTCTGGCTGCGTACAGGGCGCGGCGGACGGAGAGGGAGGAGTGGCGTGAGTCGTTTAACTGCGGCGCAGGTACAGGCGTTCATTCGCGCGGGATTGCCCATGGCGGACGACATGGATCTGCGCATCGATGCACTGGAAGGGCGCAGCGCCTTCGTGCGGGTTCCGTTCCACGGGCGGATGGTTCGTCCGGGGGGCACGGTGTCCGGGCCGACCATCATGTCGCTGGCGGATGCGGCAATGTACGCGGTGATCCTGGCGCAGCTGGATAACGTCGAGATGGCCGTTACTTCGAATCTCAATATCAACTTTCTCAGCAAGCCGAAGCCGGAGGACTTGTTGGCGGAAGCGAAGATATTGAAGCTGGGGCGCCGGCAGGTGGTTTGCGAAGTAGCTGTCTACTCGGTCAGTAACCCCGAGGAGTTGGTCGCTCATGTGACCGGGACTTATGTATTGCCGATGTAACGAATACGTTCGAAGTTGTAGTTAAGTTGCAATAAAAAAGCCCGGCGGATGCCGGGCTTTTTCTCGCTTGAGCGCGCGGGTCGATTACATGATCGACAGCGGGTACTCGGCGATCAGGCGGAACTCGTTCTGGCGGCCGCCAGTGGAATCGTCGCCATAGTGGAACGCCTGGCGTACGCGCAGGGACAGGTCCTTGGCAGGGCCTTCCTGGATGACGTACTTGGCTTCGATGTTGGTTTCGTGCTCGCTGTCGTCTTTGCCGTACTTGCCAGCATAGGCGCCGGTCGCGTCAGCCTTGGTGCCGTCGATGTCGTCACCGTGGATGTAGCGAGTCATGAAGCTCAGGCCGGGTACGCCGTATTCGGCCATGTTCAGGTCGTAGCGAGCTTGCCAGGACTTCTCGCCCGGGCCGTTGAAGTCAGACCACTGCACGGAGTTGGCGAGGAAGATCGAGTCACCACCGTCACCGGCACCGTTGTCACCGAAGCCAGCGTAGTCGAACGGCTCGTCGCCGTGGACTTTCTGGTAGGAGAGGGTGAAGGTGTGGGCGCTGAGGGTGTAGGCAGCGGCCAGCGAGTAGGTGGTGTTGCTGATGTTGCCCGCTTCGGCGCGACCTTCGTCGTTGGTGCGATAGATGTTGAAGTCGAAGCCCAGGGACTGGCTGTCAGCCAGCGGCAGGGTGTAGTTGGCGTTCATGTAGTACTGGCGCCACAGGTCTTCGAACTCGGAACCGTACAGGGAAACGCTGGCGTTATCGGTAATGGCGTATTTGCCGCCGATGAAGCTGGCTGCGTTGGTTTGGCGGTTGGCGTAGGTTGCCCAGATTTCACCGTCGCGGTTGGTGCTGGTCACGCCGCTGGAGCTGGTGAAGCGACCGGCTTCCAGGTCGAGGCCGGCGATCTCGCTGCTCAGCAGGTTGAAGCCAGTGGCTACTTGCGGAACCAGGCGAGTACCACCTGCGGCAAACACCGGAGCGGTGGGCTGCATGTCGCCATACTTCAGCTCGGTCTTGGAGATGCGGACCTTGACGGCGCCACCGGCTTTGCCGAAGTCGTCCTGCATGTCGCCTTTGTTGTCGACCTGGGTGTAACCGCTGCCGATGTGGCCGTTACCGCCGTCCAGTTTCAGCGACAGATAACCAAAGGCATCAACACCGAAGCCTACTGTGCCCTGGGTGAAGCCGGACGAGTAGTTGGTCAGGATGGCCCAGGTGGTGTCGCGCGGATCGCGGGCGTTGTTCGCTTCGGCGTTGTGGCCGTCACCGCCAGTCATGCGGTTGAAGTAGGCCATCTTGTTAGTGATGGTCAGGTGGCTATCTTCGAGGAATCCTTTGGATTCCGCTTGATCGCTGACGAAGGCTTCGGCCATGGCCAGTTGCGATGTTGTTGCAGAAACCGCCAGGGCGATGGCGCTCCACTTCATCACTTTCATTGTGATTGCTCCTTTGGTTTTGAAATTATCTGCCATCACAGTGCAACGGTGACGGCTCATTCTTTTTGTCGGCGCTAACTTATAGCACGCGTGTTCAGTTGGCGATAGTTGCCCAAATAAACGCGCAAAAACTTTACGGGACTGTCGCGAAGCTGCATGACGCATGTCGCATTCAAGCAGTTCTCATGTTGCAAAAAGAGATGGCCCCCTGATTGCTTCATTGATGCTTCAGCCATTGTGGTTCTCTATTCCATTGACCACTTTTTAAGTTCTCCCGCCTCCGCGTCCACTTCTTCGAATAGGGTGGCCGTCGGTGCGATGTCCTTGCCTCTAGCAACAACCGTGCACAAATGCCCGGAGCTGCTTTCACAGTGTTCGTCTTGCGACGCGTTGACGCATTTCACGGCTTCTGTTGGCGATTTGCAACATGGGCGCGCATGGATGTCGTTTTCCGGCATCCCACAGATATGGCTGTTTAAACGATTTTTCGCTGCTGATGGCCGTGGTTGCCGTGCAGATTCCTGCACGCGCCTATTGTAGGTATATGCCAATCCGCGCCATGCCCCACGCTGGGGCGGCGGGCAAAATGGCGTGCGCCGGGACGGGGCGCCGGCTGGGCGTGTTCGTTTGCAGGGCGCTCTAGTATTCTTCGCGGCCTTCGGCTCCTTCGTGGGGCTAGGCTTAAACATGGCTCGTCGAACAGGAGAGGTCTTATGTTCGCCCTGGATTCCCGCCTCCAGCAGGACACCGTCGCGGTGGGTGATTTCCCGCTCAGCAGCCTGCTATTGATGAACGACTCGCAATTTCCGTGGTTCATCCTCGTTCCGCGTCGCGAAGACGTCAGTGAGATCTTCCAGCTGGACTCCGCCGATCAGCAGCAACTCTGGCGTGAGGCTACCCAATTGGCAGAGGTGCTCAAGGACACCTTCGATGCGGACAAGATGAACGTGGCCAATCTCGGCAACGTCGTCAGTCAGTTGCATGTGCATGTGATCGTGCGCAAGCAGGATGATGTCGCCTGGCCGGGCCCGGTCTGGGGCAAGCATCCGGCCGTTCCCTATAAAGATGAAGAATTGGCGCGGGTGCGCGAGAAACTGCGCATGGCGCTGGGCGATGGCTTTCGCTTCAGCCAGGAGTGAATGATGGAACTGGATAACCGGGTGACCGACCTGGAGAGCCGGCTGGCCTTCCAGGATGACACGCTGCAGACCCTGAGCGATGTGGTCTATGAGCAGGAGCGCGTGATCGAGCGTCTGCGCCTGCAGATGCAGGCGTTGCTCAAGCGTCTGGAGGATCTGCAAGGGCAGGTCGGCATCGCCGAAGATGACGCGCCACCGCCGCACTATTGATGCCGGAGTGAGTGATGCGCCCATGAAAAAGCCCGCCAATTGGCGGGCTTTTTCATGGTGCTGGCGATCAGCGGCGGTTGGGCAGGGCGGCGATCACGTCCTCGGCCTGCAGGCCCTTGTCGCGCTGGACCACCGAGAACTCCACGCGCTGTCCTTCGATCAGGATGCGGTGGCCTTCGCCGCGGATGGCGCGGAAGTGGACGAAGATGTCCTCGCCCGAGTCGCGGGAGATGAAGCCGAAACCCTTGGAGGTGTTGAACCACTTCACGGTGCCGGTTTCGCGGTCGACGCCGGCGAAGGTTTCGATGGCAGCGCTGGTGCTTGGTTTGTTGAGGCTGGCTATCCACTGCAGGACGACGGCGCCGGCCAGGCTCAGCAGCGGCAGCACGATGGCCGGTTGATCGCCGATAAAGGGCAGCGGGGCGAGCAGGATCAGAATCTGCAGAACAACGGCCAGTACCACCAGGGCGGTGGCCAGGCCTTGCAGGGCTGAAGGGTGTTTCAGCTGGCTGCTCGGGGCGAGCAGGAGGCTGGTCAGGCCGAGCAGGGCCAGATAGACAGCATCGCTTTGTTGCAGGTAGGGCAGGGCATCATTGCGCAGACTCGGGATAAGGGACAGCACGAGTGCAGCGACGCCCGTCACGAGATGGACGATCTTCAACATGGCTACGGATTCACCTTGAGCGGGTAACGAAAAAAGAAGTAGCCGTCCCTGGGTGCGACGCCGGAAAAGAAAATGAAAGCGTGCCGGACGGCCTATGCGCGAAGCGCACGGCAGTTATTTAACAGCAAACCACTTGCCTTCTCAAATCAACCGCTTAGCTCATTCGTAGGGGGGAGGCCTGCCGGAAGGCGGGCCTCCTATATAAAGGAAGGATTACTCGGCGAGCAGGCTGCGCAGCATCCAGGCGGTCTTCTCGTGGACTTGCATGCGCTGGGTGAGCAAGTCGGCAGTGGGCTCGTCCGCCACCTTGTCGGCCAGCGGGAAGATGCTGCGTGCGGTGCGAACCACGGCTTCTTGCCCCTGAACCAACAGCCTGATCATTTCCTGTGCATCCGGCACGCCTTCCTCTTCCTTGATGGAGGACAGGCGAGCGTAGGCGGCATAGGTGCCCGGCGCCGGGAAGCCCAGGGCGCGGATGCGCTCGGCAATGCTGTCCACGGCCAGCGCCAGTTCGGTGTACTGCCCTTCGAACATCAGGTGCAGGGTATTGAACATCGGCCCGGTGACGTTCCAGTGGAAGTTATGGGTCTTCAGGTACAGGGTGTAGGTGTCGGCCAGCAGGCGGGACAGGCCGTCGGCGATGGCGGCGCGATCTTCTTTGGCGATTCCGATATCGATGTCCATGGCGATCTCCTCATCGTGCATGAATGATTTAAAACGCTGGATTCGAGGCTACCACCGGGGCAGGTGTGAAGCTCTTGGTCTATATCAAGGCAATCGATTGAGTTTTTCTATTGAAGGGCTGTGCGCCCGGCAGGCTTTTCCGCCACTGGAGCCCGGCTGCAACCTGCGGATTTTTCAGGCTATAATCGGCCTCTTTGCCGCGGGACGCGGACCCGTGGCGTTACACAGCCAAGGTGTTCCATGCCGATTTACGAGTACCAGTGCCAGTCCTGCGCGCATCAGCTGGAATCGCTGCAGAAGATCAGCGATGCGCCGTTGGTCGATTGTCCGGCCTGCAAGGCTCCCGAATTGAAGAAGATGTTGTCGGCTCCGGGCTTCCGCCTGGGCGGCAGCGGTTGGTACGAGACCGACTTCAAGACCGGAGCGAAGAAGAACCTGGCCTCCGGCGATGCCCCAGCGGCCTGTCCGGCCACCGGTTGCGGTGCCGGCGCCTGCTCCGCCAGCGAATGAGCGGTTCCCTAGAATTCAAGACTTTCGAGAAGCGAAACACACCATGATGCGCAGCCACTATTGCGGCCAGTTGAACGAGAGCCTGGACGGCCAGGTAGTCACTCTTTGCGGTTGGGTACACCGTCGCCGCGACCACGGCGGGGTGATCTTCCTCGACGTGCGTGATCGTGAGGGTCTGGCCCAGGTGGTGTTCGACCCGGATCGCGTCGAGACCTTCGCCAAGGCCGACCGCGTGCGCAGTGAGTACGTGGTGAAGATCACCGGCAAGGTGCGCCTGCGCCCCGAAGGTGCGCGCAACTCGAACATGGCTTCGGGCGCCATCGAAGTGCTGGGTCACGAACTGGAAGTGCTGAACCAGGCGGAAACCCCGCCGTTCCCGCTGGACGAATACTCCGACGTGGGCGAGGAAACCCGCCTGCGCTACCGCTTCATCGACCTGCGTCGCCCGGAAATGGCTGCCAAGCTGAAGCTGCGCGCGCGCATCACCAGCAGCATCCGCCGCTACCTGGACGACAACGGTTTCCTCGACGTGGAAACCCCGATCCTCGGTCGCCCGACGCCGGAAGGCGCGCGTGACTACCTGGTGCCGAGCCGCACCTACCCGGGCCACTTCTTCGCCCTGCCGCAGTCGCCCCAGCTGTTCAAGCAACTGCTGATGGTGGCCGGCTTCGACCGTTACTACCAGATCGCCAAGTGCTTCCGCGATGAAGACCTGCGTGCCGACCGCCAGCCGGAATTCACCCAGATCGACATCGAGACCAGCTTCCTCGAAGAAAGCGACATCATCGAGATCACCGAGAAGATGGTGCGCCAGCTGTTCAAGGAAGTACTGAACGTCGAGTTCGACGAATTCCCGCACATGCCCTTCGAAGAGGCCATGCGCCGCTACGGTTCGGACAAGCCTGACCTGCGTATCCCGCTGGAACTGGTCGACGTCGCCGATCAGCTGAAGGACGTCGAGTTCAAGGTCTTCTCCGGTCCGGCCAATGATCCGAAGGGCCGCGTTGCCGCCCTGCGTGTTCCGGGCGGTGCGAGCATGCCGCGCAAGCAGATCGACGACTACACCAAGTTCGTCGGCATCTACGGCGCCAAGGGCCTGGCCTACATCAAGGTCAACGAACGCGCCAAGGGCGTGGAAGGTCTGCAGTCGCCGATCGTGAAGAACATCGCCGAGCCGAACCTGAACGAGATCCTCGATCGCGTCGGTGCAGTCGATGGCGACATCGTGTTCTTCGGCGCCGACAAGGCCAAGATCGTCTGCGACGCCCTGGGCGCGCTGCGTATCAAGGTCGGCCATGACCTCAACCTGCTCACCAAGGAGTGGGCGCCGATGTGGGTCGTGGACTTCCCGATGTTCGAAGAGAACGACGACGGCAGCCTGACTTCGCTGCACCACCCGTTCACCGCACCCAAGTGCACCCCGGAAGAGCTGGAGGCCAACCCGGCCGGCAAGCTGTCCCGTGCCTACGACATGGTGCTCAACGGCACCGAGCTGGGCGGCGGTTCCATCCGTATCCACGACAAGGCCATGCAGCAGGCGGTGTTCCGCGTGCTGGGCATCGACGATGCGGAGCAGGAAGAGAAGTTCGGCTTCCTGCTGGATGCCCTGAAGTACGGCGCACCGCCGCACGGTGGCCTGGCCTTCGGCCTGGACCGTCTGGTGATGCTGATGACCGGCGCGGCCTCGATCCGCGAAGTCATCGCCTTCCCGAAAACCCAGAGCGCCGGCGACGTCATGACCCAGGCGCCGGGCACTGTGGATGCCAAGGCTCTGCGCGAGCTGAATATCCGCCTGCGCGAGCAGCAGAAGGCCGCCGAGTAAGTCGATTCGGATTGCAGCGGCGCCCGCAAACCGGGCGCCGCGTGCGAAGCAAACAAGTGATACGGAGTGAGTTATGGCTGGTCATTCCAAATGGGCCAACATCAAGCACCGCAAGGAACGTCAGGACGCCAAGAAGGGCAAGATCTTCACCAAGCTCATTCGTGAGCTGACCGTTGCTGCCAAGCAGGGTGGCGGGATTCCGGCGGACAACCCGCGCCTGCGCCTGGCCGTGGACAAGGCGCTGACCGCCAACATGACTCGCGACACCATCGACCGCGCCATCCAGCGCGGCGTGGGCTCCAGCGAAGCCGACAACATGGCCGAGCTGACCTACGAAGGCTACGCGCCCAGCGGCGTGGCGATCATCGTCGAGGCCATGACCGACAACCGCAACCGCACCGCGGCCGAAGTGCGCCATGCCTTCAGCAAGTGCGGCGGCAACCTCGGGACCGATGGTTCGGTGGCCTACATGTTCGAGCGCAAGGGGCAGATCAGCTATGCGCCGGGCGTGAACGAAGAGGCCCTGATGGATGCCGCGCTGGAAGCCGGCGCCGACGATGTAGTGGTCAATGACGATGGCTCCATCGACGTCTTCACCACCTTCGCCGACTTCATCTCGGTCAACGAAGCACTGACCGAAGCGGGCTTCAAGGGCGAGGACGCGGAGATCACCATGATCCCGTCGACTGTGGCGACCCTGGACCTGGACACCGCGCAGAAGGTCCTCAAGCTGATCGACATGCTGGAAGACCTGGATGACGTACAGAACGTCTACTCCAATGCGGACATCCCGGACGAGGTGATGGCCCAGCTGGGCTGATCCTACCACCGGCGATGTGCTGAAGCCGGAAGCGGGAGTGGTCGTCAGCGGCGCCTCCCGCTTCCGGTTTTTGTTATCTGAAATGCGCGTTGCAGACTAGGTGTGATCGAACGGACATGACCCTGATTCTCGGTATCGACCCAGGCTCACGGATTACCGGCTTCGGCGTGGTGCGCGACACCGGCCGTGGTTGTGAATACGTGGCTTCGGGCTGCATCCGCACCGGCAATGGCGAGCTGTTCGAACGCCTGCAGATCGTCTTTCGTGGTGTGCGTGAGGTCATCCAGACCTACCAGCCGACCATGATGGGCATCGAGCAGGTGTTCATGGCGCGCAACGCCGACTCGGCGCTGAAGCTGGGGCAGGCGCGTGGCGCGGCCATAGTCGCGGCGGCGGAAGAGGGGCTGCAGATCGCCGAGTACACCGCCAGCCAGGTCAAGCAGGCGATTGCCGGCACCGGCGGCGCGGACAAGCAGCAGGTGCAGATGATGGTCATGCATCTGCTCAAGCTGACGCAGAAGCCGCAGATCGATGCCTCCGATGCCCTGGCCATCGCCCTGTGCCACGCGCATACCCGGCAGAGCCTGGTGCCACATGGCCTGATGGGCGCCCGCCGTCGCGGCGGTCGCCTGCGCCTGTGATATCCAGACAAACTTTCTTCAAGGACTTTGACTCGTGATTGGACGCTTGCGTGGCACCCTGGCGGAAAAGCAGCCGCCGCACCTCATCGTCGATGTGAATGGCGTGGGCTACGAGCTGGAAGTGCCGATGACCACCCTGTATCGCCTGCCGAGCCTGGGCGAGCCGGTGACCCTGCACACCCATTTGGTGGTGCGCGAGGATGCCCACCTGCTCTATGGCTTTGCCGAGAAGCGTGAGCGTGAGCTGTTTCGCGAGCTGATCCGCCTCAATGGCGTGGGGCCGAAGCTGGCGCTGGCGTTGATGTCCGGGCTGGAAGTCGATGAGTTGGTGCGTTGCGTGCAGGCCCAGGATACTTCCACCCTGGTGAAGATTCCCGGTGTCGGCAAGAAAACCGCCGAGCGCCTGCTGGTAGAGCTCAAGGATCGCTTCAAGGCGTGGGAGAATATTCCTTCCATCGCACCATTGGTGGTGGAACCCCTGCGGGTAGCCGCAGTCTCAAGCGCCGAGTCCGATGCGGTCAGCGCGCTGATCGCCCTGGGCTTCAAACCCCAGGAGGCGAGCCGCGCCGTGGCCGCCGTGCAGGAGGAAGGCTTGTCCAGCGAAGAACTCATCCGCCGTTCCCTCAAGGGCATGGTCTAGGTAGACACTGATGATCGAAGCCGATCGCCTGATTTCCTCCGTTTCCAATCGCGACCGCGAAGAGCAGTTCGACCGCGCCATCCGCCCGCTCAAGCTGGCGGACTACGTCGGTCAGCCGGTGGTGCGCGAGCAGATGGAGTTGTTCATCCAGGCGGCCCGTGGGCGTCAGGAAGCGCTGGATCACACGCTGATCTTCGGCCCGCCCGGATTGGGCAAGACCACCCTGGCGAACATCATCGCCCAGGAGATGGGCGTTTCGATCAAGAGCACCTCCGGCCCGGTGCTGGAGCGCCCCGGCGACCTGGCGGCAATCCTGACCAACCTCGAGCCCAACGACGTGCTGTTCGTGGATGAGATCCATCGCCTGTCGCCCATCGTCGAGGAAGTGTTGTACCCGGCCATGGAAGACTTCCAGCTGGATATCATGATTGGCGAAGGCCCGGCTGCACGCTCGATCAAGCTCGACTTGCCACCCTTCACCCTGGTTGGCGCGACGACTCGTGCCGGCATGCTGACCAATCCGCTGCGTGACCGCTTCGGTATCGTCCAGCGTCTCGAGTTCTATGGTGTGGACGATCTTTCCAGTATCGTCGCGCGCTCGGCGAGCATCCTCGGGCTGGAAATCGAGCCTGCGGGCGCCTACGAAATCGCCCGGCGTGCACGTGGCACGCCGCGGATCGCCAACCGGCTGTTGCGCCGTGTGCGGGATTTCGCCGAGGTGCGCGGCACCGGACATATCAGCAGTGACATCGCCGACAAGGCGCTGAACCTGCTGGACGTGGACGAAAGGGGCTTCGATCACCAGGATCGCCGCCTGCTGCTGACCATGATCGACAAGTTCGATGGCGGCCCGGTGGGGATCGACAACCTGGCGGCGGCCATCAGCGAAGAAAGACACACGATTGAAGATGTGCTGGAGCCCTATCTGATCCAGCAAGGCTATATCATGCGCACACCGCGCGGCCGTGTCGTGACCCGGCACGCGTACCTGCATTTCGGCCTGAACGTGCCGAAGCGGATGGGGGAGGGGGCGACGCCGGATCTGTTCGCCCCTGAAGATGGTAATTAATTGCATTTGTAGACGATTGCCGATTGGCAAAGTCTCTACTTGGTTCTAGAGTATGCGCGCGCAACACGGGGGTCAGCCGTTCCAGCAGCGGTATCGGGTCTATTACGAGGACACCGATGCCGGCGGCATCGTCTACTACGTCAATTACCTCAAGTTCATGGAGCGGGCTCGTACCGAGCGGCTGCGTGATCTGGGCTTCGCCCAGTCACAGCTGGCGGGGGAGAACCTGCTTTTCGTCGTTCATTCGGCCGAGGCGCGTTATCACGCACCGGCCCGCCTGGACGATGAGCTGCTCGTCAGCGCCGAAGTCGAGGAATTGAACCGCGCGAGCCTGAAGTTTCGTCAACAGGTTCGGCGGGCGTCGGATTCGACCTTGCTCTGCGAGGGGCGATTCCTGGTGGCGTGCGTGCGGGCGGACAACCTGAAACCCCGCGCTATCCCAGATGTGTTGCGTGCGGCATTTGCCGGCAGTCCGGACACCCTTTCAGCAGGAGATTAACGTGGAACCGAACGTCGTCGACCATACTTCCATGTGGAGCTTGATCAGTAACGCCAGCGTCGTGGTACAGCTGGTGATGCTGACCCTGGTGGCCGCATCGGTCACTTCCTGGATCATGATTTTCCAGCGCAGCAACATGATGCGCTCGGCGAAGAAGGCCCTGGAAACTTTCGAAGAGCGCTTCTGGTCGGGTATCGACCTGTCCAAGCTCTATCGTCAGGCGGGCAGCAACCCCGATCCGGATTCGGGGGTCGAGCAGATCTTCCGTGCCGGCTTCAAGGAATTCTCGCGTCTGCGCCAGCAGGCCGGCGTCGATCCGGATGCAGTGATGGAAGGCGTTTCCCGCGCCATGCGCGTTGCCATTTCCCGTGAGGAAGAGAAGCTGGAAACCAGCCTGCCGTTCCTCGCCACCGTCGGTTCCACCAGCCCGTACATCGGTCTGTTCGGCACCGTGTGGGGCATCATGAACTCCTTCCGTGGCCTGGCCACCGTGCAGCAGGCCACCCTCGCCACCGTGGCGCCGGGTATCGCCGAAGCGCTGATCGCCACTGCAATCGGCCTGTTCGCGGCCATCCCCGCGGTCATCGCCTACAACCGTTTCGCCGCTC
The DNA here is from genome assembly GCF_029840045.1 of Pseudomonas sp. GD03903. Lineage (NCBI taxonomy): Bacteria > Pseudomonadati > Pseudomonadota > Gammaproteobacteria > Pseudomonadales > Pseudomonadaceae > Pseudomonas > Pseudomonas sp. GD03903. The sequence goes on from NZ_JAOCBT010000002.1 coordinate 236,230, forward strand.
GCTCGGAAATGCTCATCGGCCGCTACTACACCTTCGCCGACGAGTTCCAGGCCATCCTGCACCGCAAAGTGCACACCAGCGACGATTGAAGACGACCAAGAGGTAAGCCGTCATGGCAAGAGTTCGTCACAAGCGCAAGCCGGTCGCGGAAATGAACGTGGTGCCCTACATCGACGTGATGTTGGTACTGCTGGTCATTTTCATGGTGACCGCGCCCATGCTCAACCAGGGGGTCAAGGTCGACCTGCCCAAGGTTTCCAGCGAAGCGCTGCCGCAGGATAACGATTCCCGCGTGCTCACCATCTCCATCAAGGCCGACAAGACCTACTACTGGAACATGGGCTCGGAAGTGGACCCGGATCAGGGCAAGGGCAGCCAGACTGCCGTGGACCTCGATCAACTGGTCAACGCTGCCACTGGGATCATGGCCGAGAACAGCCGCCAGGGTAAGAAAGTCCAGGTCTTCGTCCGTGGGGACAAGGCAGTCGACTATGGCTCGGTCATGGCCGTCATGGGCGGTCTGCAGAAAGCCGGAGTCGGCAACGTCGGTCTGATTACCGAGGCACCAGGTAGTTGATGCACCAGCTCGAGCGCTCTCAATCGGAAGGCTACTTCTGGCCAACGGTCCTGGCCGTGGCCCTGCATGTGTTGATTTTCGCCATGCTGTTCGTCAGCTGGGCCAGTACGCCTGAACTGCCGCCTTCGCGGCCGATCGTCCAGGCTACCCTGTACCAGCTGAAGTCCAAGAGCCAGGCAACCCAGCAGACCAACCAGAAGATAGCCGGCGAGGCGAAGAAGACTTCGGCCAAGCAATACGAGCAGGAGCAGCTCGAGCAGAAGAAGGCTGAGCAGCAGGCATTGGCTGCTGCGAAAGCCGAGGAACAAAAGAAGGCTGATGCGGCTCAAAAGGCTGCAGATGCCGCTGAGAAAGCGGCTGAAGCGAAGAAGGCAGATGACGCCAAGAAGGCCGCCGATGCCGCCGCAGCCGCCAAGAAGGCGGCCGAGGCCAAGGCTGCCGAGCAGAAACAGCAGGCTGACATAGCCAAGAAGAAAGCCGAGGAAGAGGCCAAGAAAGAGGCCGCTGACGAGGCGAAGAAGAAAGCTGCCGAGGAGGCCAAGAAGAAGGCCGCCGAGGACGCGAAGAAAAAAGCCGCCGCGGATGAAGCCAAGAAGAAGGCTGCCGCGGTCGAGGCTGCGAAGAAGAAGGCTGCCGCGGCAGCCGCTGCCGCAGCGCGCAAGGCGACGGAAGACAAGAAGGCCCAGGCCCTGGCCGATCTGCTGTCCAACGACACGCAACGGCAGCAGGCCCTGGCTGACGAGCAAGGTGACGAGGTGGCGGGTAACTTTGACGATCTGATCGTCAGCCTGGTAAGCCAGCAGTGGAGCCGTCCTCCTTCAGCTCGTAACGGAATGAGCGTAGAAGTGCTGATTCAGATGCTGCCGAGCGGCGCCATCACCAATGTGAGTGTGACCCGCTCCAGCGGTGACAAGCCGTTCGACGATTCGGCGGTGGCTGCGGTCCGAAATGTGGGCCGTATTCCCGAACTGCAAAAACTGGATCGCGCCACGTTCGATAGCCTGTATCGTCAGCGCCGAATGGTCTTCAAACCGGAGGATTTAGATCTGTGAGTACCCTGATTCGCTTCGCGCTCTTCGCCCTGGCCCTGGTGGCCGGCGCAGCGCAGGCCGCCGACCCGCTGGTGATCTCCAGTGGTCGTGACTCGGCCGTCCCGATTGCCGTGGTTCCGTTCGGCTGGCAGGGCGGTAACGTCCTGCCGGAAGACATGTCGAACATCATCGGCAATGACCTGCGCAACTCCGGTTACTTCGAACCGATTCCGCGCCAGAACATGATCAGCCAGCCGGCCCAGGCCAGTGAGGTGATCTACCGCGACTGGCAGGCCCTCGGAGCGCAGTACGTGCTGGTCGGCAGCATCGTGCCCAATGGTGGCCGCCTGCAGATCCAGTACGCCCTGCTCAACGTGGCGACCCAGGAGCAAGTCCTGACCGGGAGCGTGGGTGGCACCACCGACCAGCTTCGCGACATGTCGCACTACATCGCCGACCAGTCGTTCGAGAAGCTCACTGGCATCAAGGGGGCGTTCTCCACCAAGCTGCTCTACGTGACCGCGGAGCGCTTCTCGGTAGACAACACCCGCTACACCCTGCAGCGCTCCGACTATGACGGTGCCCGCCCGGTGACCCTGCTGCAGTCGCGCGAGCCGATCCTCTCGCCGCGCTTCTCGCCTGATGGCCGTCGCATTGCCTATGTGTCCTTCGAGCAGAAGCGTCCGCGCATCTTCATGCAGTACGTCGACACTGGCCGCCGCGAGCAGATCTCCAACTTCGAAGGCCTCAATGGCGCCCCGGCCTTCTCGCCGGATGGCAACCGCCTGGCTTTCGTGCTGTCGCGCGATGGCAACCCGGAGATCTACGTGATGGACCTGGGCAGCCGCCAACTGCGTCGCCTGACCAACAACTCGGCGATCGACACCGAACCCTTCTGGGGTGCGGATGGCTCGACCCTGTACTTCACCTCGGATCGTGGCGGCAAGCCGCAGATCTACAAGATGAATGTGAACTCGGGCGCTACCGACCGCGTTACCTTCATCGGCAACTACAACGCGAATCCGAAACTGTCGGCGGATGAGAAGACCCTGGTCATGGTTCACCGCCAGGACGGTTTCACCAACTTCCAGATCGCAGCGCAGGACCTTCAGCGCGGTAATCTCCGGGTACTTTCCAATACCAACCTGGATGACTCGCCCACTGTTGCGCCAAATGGCACGATGCTAATATACGCCACCCGCCAGCAGGACCGGGGCGTGTTGATGCTCGTGAGCATCAACGGACGTGTTCGGTTACCGCTACCCACCGCTCAAGGCGACGTGCGAGAGCCTTCCTGGTCCCCTTACCTGAACTGACGGTTGCCAACTGTTTCAAACTTATACACTGGGGTTCATTAGGAGTTACATGATGGAAATGCTGAAATTCGGCAAATTTGCCGTTATCGCCCTCGCCATGGCTGTTGCCGTAGGCTGCTCGTCCAAGAAAGGCGATGCTACTGGTGAAGGCGCCAATGGCGGCGTTGATCCGAACGCTGGCTACGGCGCCAACAGCGGTGCCGTTGACGGCTCCCTGAGCGACGAAGCCGCTCTGCGCGCTATCACCACCTTCTACTTCGAGTACGACAGCTCCGACCTGAAGCCGGAAGCCATGCGTGCCCTGGACGTACACGCCAAGGACCTGAAAGGTTCCGGCCAGCGCGTAGTCCTGGAAGGTCACACTGACGAGCGCGGCACCCGCGAGTACAACATGGCTCTGGGCGAGCGTCGTGCCAAGGCCGTTCAGCGCTACCTGGTGCTGCAGGGCGTGTCCCCGGCTCAGCTGGAACTGGTTTCCTACGGCAAAGAGCGTCCGGTTGCCACTGGCCATGACGAGCAGTCCTGGGCCCAGAACCGTCGCGTTGAGCTGAAGAAGTAAGACGTGATGCCGATGCGCCTGCGTTTTCTGACCTTGATCGCATGCGGACTGCCGCTCATGGCGGCAGCCGCTGTTCCGGTACAGGACGGTAATGGTGGCTATGCCAGCACACCGCCCTCAGGTTATGGCACCGCAGGCGCGGATGGCGCCTACGCCGGAGGCGGGGTCGTTACCCCCGTCTCCGGTCAGGCTCAGCTGTTCATGCAGCTGCAGCAGATGCAGGACGAGCTGTCCCGTCTGCGCGGCATGCTCGAAGAGCAGCAGAACCAGATCCAGCAAATGAAGCAGGAAAACCAGGAACGCTTCCAGGACATCGACAGCCGCCTTTCCAGCGGTGCAGGTGCAGGAGCGGCCGGTGCTGCTGTTCAACCCAATTCCCCCGCTGCCGGCGCCAGTGCCGGAGCTGCCGCAGGAGCAGGCGTTGCCGCCGCCCAGCAACAGCAGCCCGCCGCCAGCAACGAGCCGGGTGACCCGGCAAAAGAGAAGCTGTACTACGACGCGTCCTTCGACCTAGTCAAGGCCAAGGACTTCGACAAGGCCAGCCAGGCCTTCGGTGCCTTCCTGCGCAAGTACCCGAACAGCCAGTACGCAGGCAATGCACAGTATTGGCTGGGTGAAGTGAACCTCGCCAAGGGTGACCTGCAGGGCGCCGGGCAGGCTTTCGCCCGCGTCAGCCAGGCTTATCCGAGCAGTACCAAGGTTCCGGACTCGCTGTACAAGCTCGCTGATGTCGAGCGCCGCCTTGGTAATACCGACAAGGCCCGTGGCATCCTGCAACAGGTCGTGGCCCAGTATCCGGGCTCTTCCGCTGCCCAGCTGTCCCAGCGTGACCTGAAGAATCTGAAGTAAGCTTCCTGTCCCGCAGTCTGAAACCCGCGCTCGTCGCGGGTTTTTTCGTTAGAATTGCCGCCCCCGGAAACCGCCAGTGGTTTCAGCTCGGCTGATGTCTGCAGCGTTCCGGGCTTGCCGGGCACCCGAGTGTGCCCACGACTTCAACGCAACGGAGGCGGATGGCCTGTATAGCCGTCACGCCCGTGGCTGATATGCAACAGACCCTGCGCATTACCGAGATTTTCTACTCGTTGCAGGGGGAGACGCGCACCGCCGGCTTGCCGACCGTGTTCGTACGCCTGACCGGCTGTCCCCTGCGCTGCAATTACTGCGATACCGCCTATGCATTCAGTGGTGGCGAGATTCATAGCCTCGACGCCATCCTCGACCAGGTAGCCCGCTATCGCCCGCGTCATGTCTGCGTAACCGGTGGCGAGCCGCTGGCTCAGCCCAACTGCATTCCGCTGCTCGAGCGACTGTGCGATGCCGGCTATGACGTGTCGCTGGAAACCAGTGGCGCGCTCGACATCTCTACCAGCGACCGCCGCGTCAGTCGGGTGCTTGATCTGAAGACTCCGGGCTCCGGGGAAGTGGCGCGCAATCGTTACGAGAACATCGGCGAGCTGACGGCCAACGATCAGGTGAAGTTCGTCATCTGCTCCCGCGAGGACTATGACTGGGCGGTCTCCAAGCTGATCGAGTATCGCCTCGAGCAGCGCGCCGGCGAAGTGCTGTTCTCGCCCAGTCACCGCCAGGTGGATGCGCGTGCGCTGGCCGACTGGATCGTCAGCGACAACCTGCCGGTGCGTCTGCAGCTGCAATTGCACAAGATTCTCTGGAACGATGAGCCGGGCCACTGAGCGCGGAGGAGACCCTGTTTATGTCCGATAAGACAGTCGTGAATGACAAGAAAGCCGTGATCCTGCTCTCTGGTGGCCTGGATTCTGCCACCGTGGTCGCCCTGGCCAAGGCCGAAGGCTATGCCTGCTACACCATGAGCTTCGACTATGGCCAGCGCCATCGCGCCGAGCTGCAGGCAGCTGCGCGCGTCGCTCGCCAGCAGGGCGTGATCGAGCACAAGGTGATCGGCCTGAACCTGAACGGTATCGGCGGCTCGGCCCTGACCGACAGCAGCATCGCTGTACCCGAGGGGCCCAGCGAGGGTATCCCGGTCACCTATGTGCCCGCGCGTAACACCGTGTTCCTGTCACTTGCCTTGGGTTGGGCGGAAGTGCTGGGCGCACGGGACATCTTCATTGGTGTGAACGCTGTGGATTACTCTGGCTACCCGGACTGTCGCCCGGAGTTCGTCGAGGCCTTCGAGCGTATGGCCAACCTGGCGACCAAGGCTGGTGTTGAGGGCGACGGCTTCCGTATCCAGGCGCCACTGCAGTTCCTTTCCAAGGCGCAGATCATCGAAGCGGGTATCGCGCAGGGGGTGGACTATAGCCTGACCGTTTCCTGCTATCAGGCCGATGATGACGGGCGTGCCTGCGGTAAATGTGACAGCTGTCGACTGCGTTCCGAGGGCTTTTCTGCCGCCGGAATTTCCGACCCGACGCGATATTTCTGAAAAAAGTTTTCGCGGGGTGTTGTTTTTGCGTTAGAAATCAGTATTATACGCACCACGTCGGGTCGTTAGCTCAGTCGGTAGAGCAGTTGGCTTTTAACCAATTGGTCGTAGGTTCGAATCCTACACGACCCACCATCAAATCCTGTGAAAGCCCCGTGATCGAAAGATCACGGGGCTTTTGCCATGTGCCGGAAAAAGTCTGCGTACTGCCCTCTTCGGCGCATCGCGTCCTCCGGCGGTGGTGATAAAATCGCCGGCATAATCAGACCGTGCCTGTTGAGGTTTTCACACGATGTCCCAGATTTCCGAACGCCTGCTGGTCCAGGCCCATCTGGCGGCGAAACAGCCGCGGGTGCTGAGCGCGCAGGAAGAGGCCGACTACCGGGCGGCCATCGCCGCTGAGTTGAAGGCGCAGAATGCAGTACTGGTCGCGCATTACTACTGCGATCCGGTGATTCAGGCGCTTGCCGAAGAGACTGGCGGCTGTGTTTCCGATTCGTTGGAAATGGCCCGCTTCGGCAACCAGCATCCGGCGCAGACCGTAGTGGTTGCCGGTGTTCGTTTCATGGGCGAGACCGCGAAGATCCTCAATCCGGAAAAACGCGTGCTGATGCCGACCCTGGAGGCGACCTGCTCGCTGGACCTGGGTTGCCCGGTGGATGAGTTCTCTGCCTTCTGTGATCAGCATCCGGAGCGCACCGTGGTCGTCTATGCGAACACGTCGGCGGCGGTGAAGGCGCGGGCAGACTGGGTGGTGACTTCCAGCTGCGCCGTGGAAATCGTCGAGCACCTGATGGACAACGGTGAGCCCATCCTCTGGGCACCGGACCAGCATCTGGGCCGTTATATCCAGCGCGAGACCGGCGCGGACATGTTGCTCTGGGACGGTGCCTGCATCGTTCACGAGGAGTTCAGGGCCAAGCAGCTGGAAGATCTCAAGGCGGTCTATCCGGACGCCGCGATCCTGGTTCACCCGGAGTCGCCGGAAGCGGTGGTGGAGCTGGCCGACGCCGTGGGCTCCACCAGCCAGTTGATCAAGGCAGCACAGACGCTGCCGAACAAGCGCTTTATCGTCGCCACCGATCGCGGCATCTTCTACAAGATGCAGCAGCTGTGCCCGGACAAGGAGTTCATCGAGGCGCCCACCGCCGGTAATGGTGCGGCTTGCCGCAGCTGTGCGCACTGCCCGTGGATGGCCATGAACACCCTGGAGCGTACCCTGGCGTGCCTGAAGGAAGGCTCGGGCGAAATCTTCGTCGATCCGGCGCTGATTCCCAAGGCGATCAAGCCGCTCAAGCGCATGCTCGACTTTACCCAGGCGGCGAAGCTGAAGCTGGCGGGCAATGCCTGACGCACTCGGCACCATGAAAAAGCCCGGCCAATGCCGGGCTTTTTCTTCAAGGCTTTTGTAGGAGCGAGCTCGCTCGCGAACCCACCACGGGAATCAGTGGCATCAAGCTGTTCGCGAGCAAGCTCGCTCCTGCAGGAAAGGGCTGCGTGATTACTCAGCGGCCCATCATTTCCTTGAGAATGCGCTCCTGGTCGCGGAACTCCTGTTGGCGGGCATCCAGGCGTGCGGCCAGGGTGAAGTTGCCGCCGGCGCGACGTTTGGCGAAGTCCAGCTGCTCGATCGCCTGTTTGTAGTCGCCGGTGAGCGCGTAATACTCGGCCCGCGCCTGGTACACGCCGATGGCGTTGCCGCTCAGGGTGCAGGCGTCGGCCAGGCGGTTCCACACGTCCGGGTCCAGCGGGCGGCGCTGAGACAGTTTGAACAGCGTCTTCTCGGCGTCGGCGGCGCGATTGGTCTTCATCATCAGGTCGGCCTGGGCCTGGATCAGCGGGTAGCTTTCCGGGTACTGGCCGAGCATCTTCTGTACCCGCGCCTGGGCGTCGGGCAACTTGTTGGCGGTGATGTCCAGATCGGACATGGCCAGGTTGTAGCTGATGTCGTTGGGGGCCTTGGCCAGCAATTGCTGGAGGTTGCTGCGAGCGTCGTTGAGCTGGCCGATCTTGGTCTGCGACAGCGCCAGACCATAGCGCGCGGCGTCGTTCTTCGGGTCCTCATCGAGCTGTGCGCGGAACTGTTTGCTGGCCATGCCCGGAGTATCCTCGAACATCTGCTGGACGCGGGCGCGCATCAGTTCGTAGCGCAGCGAGTCCTCCTTGCCGCCCTTGGGATATTGCTCGGCGCGGTTGCGGGTGTCGGCGATACGCGATTCGGTCACCGGGTGAGTCAGCAGGAATTCTGGCGGCTTGCCCTCGTAGCGGTACTGCCGGGCGAGGCGCTCGAACATGTTGGGCATGGAGCGCGGGTCGTATCCGGCGCGGACCATGGTAGCGACGCCGACGCGGTCAGCCTCCTGCTCGTTCTGCCGGGAGAAGCGCAGCTGGTTCTGGATCGCCGCGGCCTGGGTGCCGGCGATGGCGGCGATACCGGCGTCACCGGCCCCCGCTGCGGCGGCAATGATGCCGGCCAGCATGGCGGCCATCACCGGTACCTGCATGCGCTGTTGCGCCTCGATGCCGCGGGCGAAGTGGCGTTGGCTCAGGTGGCCGAGTTCGTGCGCCAGTACTGCGATGTATTCGCCTTCGGTCTGGGCATAGATGAACAGGCCTCCGTTGACGCCGACCACGCCACCAGGGGCGGCGAAGGCGTTGATCTGCTTGTCGCGGATCAGGATGAACGCCAAGCGGTGGTCCTGCAGTTCGCTGGACTCCGCCAGGCGGTAGACGCTGGATTCGACGTAGTCCTTGAGTTGCGGATCGTTGAGCGTGTCGACCTGGTTGCGCAGCATGCTCAGCCAGGCACGGCCGAGCTGGAATTCCTGCTCCGGGGAGACGATGGACGAGCTGGCATCGCCCAGAGACGGCAAGTCGTCCGCCAGGGCCGGCGTGGCGAGGGCGACAGCGAGCGACAGCAGGGCAGGGCGGAGTACTTTCATGTACACGAGGCTCGTTCCGAGAAAGGCTCTACTTTAGCCGCACGCTAACGCCTATGCCTAGTTTGCAGGGCGGAAGTACGGCGCAATTCGAAATGGGTATTTTCGCTTCGTCTTCCTTTTAGGCCCTGATGCTGACGGCTTGATTAATGAACACTGTCCTGCCTGGGCCTGGTTACTTTTCCAAGGCTTTCGGTATTCTTGGGCGCCCTGACCGGAGTTCGTTTCGATGCCCGATTCCACGCCGTCCGTCCCCGCCTGTGACGCGGAGCTGGACGCCAGCGGTCTCAATTGTCCGTTGCCGCTGCTCAAGGCCAAGCTCGAGCTGAACAAGTTGCCCAGCGGGGCGGTGCTCAAGGTGATTGCCACCGACGCAGGCTCCCAGCGCGACTTCCGTGTTTTCGCCGATCTTGCCGGGCACTCATTGCTGCATGAAGAGGTCGAAGCCGGCGTCTATCGCTACTGGCTGCGCAAGAAGTAGCCCCCGATCGCGGGTAACCGCGACGTTACCCCTTTCGTTTCGCAGGTTCCGTTGATGCTCAAGGTTTTGCAGGACTGGATGCAGCGCTATTTCTCCGATGAGGAGGCGATAGTGCTGGCGGTCATTCTCGCGCTGGGGTTCACCGTCATCCTGGCCTTTGGCGGGATGCTCGCGCCGGTGCTGGCGGCGGTGGTCATTGCTTTCCTGATCCAGGGCATGGTGGGCGTGCTGGAGCGCCTGCGGGTGCCGCACCTGTTCGCGGTGTGGCTGGTGTATTCGCTGTTCCTCGGTTTGCTCGCGGTGTTCCTGCTGGTGTTGGTGCCGCTGCTGTGGAAGCAGCTGTTCACGCTGTTCAACGAGCTGCCCGGCATGCTTGGCGAGTGGCAGGCGACGCTGCTGATGCTGCCTGAGCGCTATCCGGACATGGTCACCGAAGAGCAGGTGCTGCGCACCGTCGAGGCGGCACGCAACGAACTGGGCCAGCTTGGCCAGTGGGCCCTGACGTTCTCCCTGTCGGGCCTGCCGGTAGTGGTCAACATCATGATCTACCTGGTGCTGGTGCCGATCCTGGTGTTCTTCTTCCTCAAGGATCGCCGCCGCTTCTACCACTGGTTCCGTCGTTACCTGCCGCGCGAGCGCGGATTGATGAAGCAGGTGTGGAACGAGATGAACCAGCAGATCGCCAACTACATCCGTGGCAAGGTCATCGAGATCTTCATCACCGGCGTGGCGACCTACATCGCCTTTGCCGTGCTGGGGTTGAACTACGCGGCGTTGCTCGCGCTGCTGGTCGGCCTGTCGGTGGTCGTGCCGTATATCGGTGCTGTGGTGGTCACCGTGCCGGTGGCGATGATTGCGCTGTTCCAGTGGGGCTGGAGTGATCAGTTCATCTACCTGATGGCGGCCCATGCAATCATCCAGGCGCTGGATGGCAACGTGCTGGTGCCACTGCTGTTCTCCGAGGCGGTGAATCTGCATCCGGTGGCAATCATCTGCGCGGTGCTGCTGTTTGGCGGGCTGTGGGGCTTCTGGGGGGTGTTCTTCGCCATTCCGCTGGCGACCCTGGTGAAGGCTGTCCTGGATGCCTGGCCACGCCAGCCGGCGGTAGAGCCGCAGGTCAGCCCGATGATGTAAAAGAAAAAGGCCGCTGATCAGCGGCCTTTTTCATCTGTGCAGCGCAACTGGCCCTGGTTCAGCAGCTCACTTGTTCAGCGCCTGGGCGGCGGCAAGTACGGCATCCACGTGGCCGGGCACTTTCACGCCGCGCCATTCCTGGCGCAGCACGCCCTTGGCGTCGATCAGGAAGGTACTGCGGTCCACGCCCATGTACTCCTTGCCGTAGAGCTTCTTCAGCTTGATCACGTCGAACAGCTGGCAGACGGCTTCGTCCTTGTCGCTGATCAGCTCGAAGGGGAAGCACTGCTTGGCCTTGAAGTTCTCGTGGGACTTGATGCCGTCGCGGGAGACGCCGAACACCAGGGTGTTGGCCTTGGCGAAGTCCTCGATCCTGTCGCGGAAGCCCTGGCCCTCGGTGGTGCAGCCAGGCGTGCTGTCCTTGGGATAGAAATACAGGACGACCTGCTTGCCCTTGAGTTCGGACAAGCGGAATTCGACGCCGCTGGTGGCCGGGGCCTGGAAATCGGCGATGGGCTTGTTCAGTTCGACTGCCATGCGGTTTTCTCCTTGAAATCTGCCTTACGGATGTTGCGGGCGCCAGGGCTCGATCAACGCGTCCAGGTTCAGTGCGTCGGCGAAGTCGAGGAACTGATCGCGCAGCCAGCTGATCTGGGTGCCGGCCGGCAGGGTCACGGTAAGGGTGGCATTGAGCATGCTGGTGTTGGTGTGCGGCGCCTGGTAGGTGTCGCAGGTGAGGTTCTCCAGCTCGATGTTGTGATCGATGAAGAACTGGCACAGCTCGTTGAGGATGTCCGGACGATAGACGGCGCTGACATAGGCCACGTAGGGCAGGGCCTGGGCGCGAGTGACGTGGACGTTGCTGCGGGTGACGCTGAGGGTGAAGCCATGGCGCTTGGCCAGGGGCGATAGGCCGCCTTCCAGGCGGGCCAGGGCATCCCAGCTGCCGGAGACCTGCAGGACCAGTGCGCTGAACTCGCCGTGACGGGTCAGGCGACTGCTGACCACCGAGCAACGGTTGTCGATGCAGGTGCGGCACAGCACGCTGGTCAACTCCATCGGGTTCGGACCCAGAGCACTGATCAGAAGAAATTGTTCACGGGGGTGGGAGGCGGACATTCAGCTTTCCTGGGAGTGGCGGCCAGGCGGGCCGCATCGACAAAGGAGAAAGGGTAGCGAAAAGCGCCGATGAGGGGAATGACTGACCGCTCGCACGTCGCTGCGCTCACCTTGTGCGGGGCCGGTGGCGACAGTACCATTACGGCTTTCTTTTTCCGGCAGGAGCGGTTGCATGATTGCGGGCAGTATGGTGGCGCTGGTCACCCCCTTCGATGCTCAGGGTCGACTGGATTGGGACAGCCTCGCTAAGCTGGTGGACTTCCACCTGCAGGAAGGCACCAACGCCATCGTAGCGGTCGGCACCACGGGTGAGTCGGCCACTCTGGACGTGAACGAACACCTGGAAGTGATCCGTCGCGTAGTCGACCAGGTCAACGGCCGCATCCCGGTCATCGCCGGTACCGGCGCCAACTCCACCCGCGAAGCCGTCGAGCTGACCGAGGCTGCCAAGTCCGGCGGCGCCGATGCCTGCCTGCTGGTGACGCCGTACTACAACAAGCCGACCCAGGAAGGCCTGTACCAGCACTTCCGCCATATCGCCGAAGCCGTGGCCATCCCGCAGATCCTCTACAACGTGCCGGGCCGCACTGCCTGCGACATGCTGCCCGAGACCGTCGAGCGCCTGTCCAAGGTGCCGAACATCATCGGTATTAAGGAAGCCACTGGCGACCTGCAGCGCGCCAGGGAAGTACTGGACCGCGTCGGCAAGGAATTCCTCGTCTACTCCGGTGACGACGCCACGGCTGTCGAGCTGATGCTGATGGGCGGCAAGGGCAACATCTCGGTGACCGCCAACGTCGCCCCGCGCGCCATGAGCGACCTGTGTGCCGCCGCCATGCGCGGCGATGCCGCCGCTGCCCGCGCCATTAACGATCGCCTGATGCCGCTGCACAAGTCGCTGTTCATCGAATCCAACCCCATCCCGGTCAAGTTTGCCCTGCACGAAATGGGGCTGATTCCAGAGGGCATCCGCCTGCCTCTGACCTGGCTCAGCCCGCGCTGCCACGAACCGCTGCGTCAGGCCATGCGCCAGACCGGCGTCCTGGCTTAAGGAGCTCCCTCGCATGAAGCGACTGGCAGGACTGACTGCGCTCGCCCTGGTTATCGGCAACACCTCCGGCTGCGGCTGGCTGTGGGGCCCGGAAGGCTACTTCCGTGACCGTGGTGACGATTACCTTAACGCCCGCGAAACCGCACCGATGAAGGTGCCCGAGGGCATGCAGAGCAAACAGCTCGACCCGCTGCTGCCGATCCCGATGAACGTTGCCACCAGCACCGAGAAGGAAGGCGAGTTCGAAGTGCCGCGTCCGCAACCGCTGTCCGGCGCTGGCGAAGCCAGCGACTTCAGCCTGCAGAAGAGCGGCGATTCGCGCTGGCTGGTCGCCCAGCGTCCGCCGGCTGAAGTCTGGCCGGTCGCCCACCAGTTCTTCCAGGACAACGGCTTCTCCATCGCCAACGAGCGTCCGCAGACTGGTGAGTTCAGCACCAACTGGCAGCCGCTGTCGCAGCTCTCCGCGCCCCTGGCGCGCCGCCTGAGCAGCCGTGTGTCGGGTGTCGAGCCTGACAGCGAAGCGCGCGTTCGCGTACGCATCGAGCCGGGTGTGCAAACCAATACCAGTGAAGTCTACGTGCTGAGCGAAACCCGCCCGGCCGGCAGCACCGCCAGCGCTGACTGGCCGACCAAACCGGTCGTGCCGAGCCTGGACGCCGCGCTGCTCGACGAAATGATCGCCAGCATGGCCACCAGTGCCGAGAAGGGCGGCTCCGTCTCCCTGCTCGCTGCGCACTCGGACTACGACACCCCCGGTGCCGTGCAACTGAACAAGGACGGCAGCGGCAACCCGGTGCTGACCGTGGATTCCGACTTCGACCGCGCCTGGGTCAGCGTCGGCCGTGCACTGGATCGTGCCGACATCCGCGTAGACGACCTCAATCGCAGCCTGGGCGTGTACTACGTCAACATCGCCGAAGGCGCGAAGAAGAAGGACGAAGACAAGCCCGGCTTCTTCAGCCGTCTGTTCGGCGGTGGCGAGAAGACCAAGGAAGAAGAGGACGCCAAGGCCCAGCGCTACCAGGTTCGCCTGACCAGCGTGAGCAATACCGTCCAGATCACCGTCGACAAAGACATCAACACCTCCGCACCGGCTGACGTGGCGCAGGGCGTGTTGGAAAAACTCCAGGAGAGTATGCGGAATGCACTTCGCGGTCCTGGGGAGCGGAAGCCGGGGCAATTCGGCCTTGGTGAGCAGTTCTGACACCCGGATACTGATCGATTGCGGCTTCCCGCTGCGTGAAACCATCCGCCGTCTGGCGCGCCTGGGCGTAGAGCTCGGGCAGCTCGACGCGGTGCTGGTCACGCATGAGCACTCCGATCACATCAACGGCGTCGAACTGCTGGCCCGGCACCATCGAATACCCGTGTACCTCAGCGCCGGCACCCTGCAGGGAATGCGCAAGCCGGTGACACCAGCGGGGCTGCTCAAATGCGGCGACCGCCTGGTACTGAAAGACCTGGAAGTCACTGCAGTGAGCGTCTCCCACGATGCGCGGGAGCCCCTGCAGTACGTGTTTTCCGATGGCCGGAAGCGCTTTGGCCAGCTCACCGATCTGGGAGCCGCCACGGCGCAGGTGCTGGAATGCTATCGTGGCCTCGATGCGTTGATCATCGAGGCGAATCACGATACCGACATGCTGGCCCGCGGTCCGTATCCCTACCCACTGAAGGTCCGTGTAGGCGGCCAGTGGGGACATTTGAACAACCGGCAGGCCGCCGAACTGGTGGCCCAGCTGGGCTGGGAAAGCTTGCAGCACCTGGTGCTGGCGCATCTCAGCGAAAAGAACAACTCGCCGCAGCTGGCCCGGCAAAGCTTCGTCGACACCCTCGGGTGCGACCCGGACTGGCTGCAGGTAGCCGATCAGCATTCGGGGCTCGACTGGCGCACCATCGCCTGAGCCCACCCCCTAAGCAAGCGGAGCCCATCATGGAAAAACGCGAAGAACTCTATCGCGGCAAGGCCAAGTCGGTTTACACCACCGATGACGCCGACCGCCTCGTCCTGCTGTTCCGCAACGACACCTCGGCGTTCGACGGCAAGCGCATCGAACAGCTTGATCGCAAAGGCATGGTGAACAACAAGTTCAACGCCTTCATCATGCAGAAGCTCGAAGCAGCCGGTATCCCGACCCAGTTCGACGCCCTGCTGTCGGACAACGAAGTTCTGGTCAAGAAGCTCGCCATGATCCCGGTCGAGTGCGTGGTGCGTAACTACGCCGCCGGCAGCCTGGTGCGCCGCCTGGGCGTGGAGGAGGGCCTGCAGCTCACTCCGCCGACTTTCGAGCTGTTCCTGAAGAACGACGCCCTGGGTGATCCGTTCATCAACGAATCCCACGTCCAGGCCTTCGGCTGGGCGACCCTGGAGCAACTGGCCGAAATGAAGGCCTACTCCTTCAAGGTCAACGAAGTGCTGAATAAGCTGTTCGACGACGCCGGCCTGCTTCTGGTGGACTTCAAGCTCGAGTTCGGCCTGTTCCACGGCAAGATCGTCCTGGGCGACGAATTCAGCCCGGACGGCTGCCGCCTGTGGGACAAGGAAACCCGCAAGAAGATGGACAAGGACCGCTTCCGTCAAGGGCTGGGCGACGTGATCGAAGCCTACGAAGAAGTGGCCCACCGCCTCGGTGTGCCGCTCTGATCCGACGAGCGCACGCAAGCGTCTGATACCACGCAAAAAAATCCGAAAACAAAGCTTCGCGTTCGGACTTCAAGCTGGTATCATGCGCGCCGCACGGAGAGATGCCGGAGTGGTCGAACGGGACGGATTCGAAATCCGTTGAACCAGCAATGGTTCCTAGGGTTCAAATCCCTATCTCTCCGCCATTATTGCAATGGCTGAAGCCCCTGAAATTCATAGAGTTTCAGGGGCTTCGTCTTTTCTGCGTCCGCTGTTTCCCGCCTATCGCTTCAATCACCCGCAATACCCATCCATCTTCTCCCTGTTCGCCTGCGTCGGGTTTGCCTGGTACTGCTGTAACCAGAATTGGCACTGGGCGCTGTTGAAGCGTTTGTCCTGTTCCGATTTCTCGATCTGGCGATTCTGTTGCTCCTGCACGGCCTGCTGGCGTTGCAGGTAGTGCTGGAACATTTCTTCATTGCTGCGAGGCGGCGGTGCAGTGGTCGGTGTCGTCATGGCGGGTGGATTGAGGCGGGTGGCGACGGCGGACGGCAGGTCCGGCCAGGCCAGCCAGGCAGTAGCTGCCACGGCCAGGCAGCCAAGCCAGATGCCGGCGGCGATGGCGAAGGTGAGTTTCCAGAAACTGACAGTGGCGATGGGCTGTGGCATGGATGTGCGCTTTGGCTGGACAGGTCCCACAGATAACCCATCGGACCTCGTGAGGGGAAGAGGCAGGCCCGCGGCGCCGGAGTGCCGCGGGCGAGGGCTCATTTCGCTGTTGCGGCGGACTCGTAGGCTTCGAGGGCGCGCAGGGAGTAAATGTAGGCGGCACCGGCGTTGAGGGAGATGGCGGTGGCCAGGGTCTGGGCGATTTCGGCTTCGCTGGCACCCGCCTTGCGGGCAGCTTCGGCGTGGACGCCGATGCAGCCATCGCAGCGGGTGGTGATGGCCACGGCAATGGCGATCAGCTCGCGGGTCTTGGCATCCAGGGCATCACCGTCGGCCGCGGCGGCTTCCAGGGCCTGGTAGGCGGCGATCATCTTCGGGTGTTTCTTGCCCAGGGCGCCGAAGGCTTTTTTCACGGCGGGTACGTATTCAGACCAGTTGAACAGCATGATGCTTCTCCTGCAGGCCGGTTGGGTTGGTGGCCTTGAAGCTTAGTCTGCGTCAGCCGGCGCGCCGGGTATTGTCTGTTCCGCTCAGATTTTTCATTGATGCGCTCGACTGGCGTTGGTCGGTCGTGGCTCGTCCGATCAATAGGCGTCGAGGATTTCGTAGCGCTGGCGCGCACTACCGGAGCCGACTTCGACTTCGTCGCCGGGCTGGCGGTGGAGCAGGGCGCCGCCCAGCGGAGCGCGCGTGGTGATGACGAGGATCTCGCAGCCTTCGCACTGCACCTTGAGGCCGGCGCCGTCCGGGCCGAGGAAGATCCAGCGTGGCTGGCGCTGCTCGCTGACCAGTTGCACCAGGGCACTGGTCTGAATGCCCTGTTCCTCGTCGAAGTCGCGCAGTTGCAGGTTCTCGAACAGCGACAGCGCCTGGCGAATTTCCTCCACGCGGCGCGACTGGCCGGCGGCGAGGTAGGCGGCTTCCAGGCCAAGGGTGTCGTACTTGTTCTCGGCGATATTTTCCTCGTGTGTTGCGGTCTCGTGTGCCGTCTGGGCGGCGCGCACGGCGACGCTCAAGTCTTCGGCGAGGCGGGCGAGGATCAGTTGGTAGACGCGGTTCTTGTCCATGGCAGCGGGCTGGAAATAAAGGCGCCTATCCTAGGGCCTTTGCCTGATGCCTGCGACTCTTTCCCGCGCGAAGCGGCACTGGCCTGGTGTGGCCCACGCCAGTGCCGACGCTGCGATCAGTAGCCGCTGAGAATGTTGACGATCACGCCGCTGGCGATGGCGACCAGGATGTAGTCGCCGTTGACGTACAGCCAGCGATGGTCGCGCGGCGGTGCGTACAGATGGCGGGCATGCCAGTCGGTGACCCAGTAACGGTCGCCGCGATAGACCGGCTCCACGACGACGCCGCGGCGCCAGTCGCGATGGGGCACCGGCATCCCGGCCTGCGGGCGGTAGCTCGGGTTGCGGTAGGCGTGGGCCTCGTACTGTCCGGGGTGGTTCTGCTGCTTGTGGCCACCCTGGGGCGGGCGTTGCGGCTGTTGGTAGTGCTGTTGTTGCGGCCCCCGGTTGTCCTGCCGGTTCGGGCCGTTGTCCGGACCGGGGCCGGGCTGGGCGAAGCTGGCCAGTGGGCTGCCGAGCATCAGGGCGGCACAGATCAGGGCGACGGACTTGTTCATGGTGTTCTCCTGGCGCAACCGGCAGAGCGGTGCATTTTTCCACTTACAGTTCCCGGACGATCCGGGTACTTCATGAGACCGCAGCTCTGCGTCAGCGATTGCCAAGGCCAGGTAAATGTCTGGTAAAGAGTTTTATCGCTTTGTCAGTTGCCGGATACAGGTGGGGGCCGGGCTGAAGGGGCGGAGAGGGGGCTCCAGTCTTTGTGTGAGAACAGCATTTAGTGGTATGTTTGTCGCAAATGCACTTGATGGAGTTCCGCCATGAGCGCTCTGTTGAAGGAAAACCCGGCCGCCGATGCCGTCCTTGCCAAGGCGGTGCTGACTGCCCGCGAGCATCTGGCAATGACCCAGCAGGAGCTGGCCGCGATCGTCGGGGTGGACCGCAGCGCGGTGAGTCGCTGGAAGCAGAACGGCTTGCGCGTGGACAGCAAGACCGGCGAGCTGGCGCTGCTGCTGGTGCGTATCTACCGCGCGCTGTTTGCGCTGTTCGGTGGCAACCATGAAGACATGCGGCACTTCCTGCGTACCGAGAATCGTCACCTGGGTGGCGTGCCGCTGCAGTTGATGGAGCAGGTGCAGGGGCTGGTGGCAGTGGTCGAGTACCTGGACGCTATCCGGGGCAAGGTCTGAATGTCTTTCCAAGCTGGTGCCCGCCTTTGGGCGAAACATGAGGACTCGGTCGTCGCGCCCATTCGTGGGCGCCTGGTGCGCTTGGTGGAGAGCCAGGGCCAGGTGGCGACGCTGCAACTGGTGGACACCCTGGAAGAGCAGGCGCTGCTCGAGGAGTTGCTGGAAACCAGCAAGCCGCACATGCCTCCGCCCGCCGAGCCGCTGCACTATCTATTGAAGACACCGTTCCGTTATCCGCCGCTGCGCTGGGGGTCGCGCTTCGGCCGGCGCCATGAGCCGAGCCTGTTCTATGGCGCGCTCAAGCTGGAAACGGCCATGGCGGAGTCGGCTTTCTATCGCTTCGTGCTGTGGGAGGGGATGGCCACGCCGCCTCCCAGCGGACGGATTCTTTCCGAGCACGCGTCGTTCGAGGCGCGGTTCCAGGTACAGAAAGGTGTACGCCTGCATCTGCCGCCGTTCCGTGAACACGATGCACTTCTCGATCCGCAGGACTACAGCGTCACCCAGGGCTTGGGTAGTGCGATGCGCGAGGCGGGGGTGGAGGCATTCGAGTACCGCTCGGCCCGCTGTCCGCAGGGTGGTGTCAACGTGGCGTTGTTTGCTCCGTCTGCTTTCACCGAGAAGCGCCCGCGCAATTTGATGCCGTGGCTGTGCGAGACGACTGCCGAGTATGTCGCCTTCAAGCATGGTCAGGTGCCTGATAGCCCGCGTGTCTACCGTCGCGAGCACTATCTGGTGGACGGCAGGTTGCCGCATCCGGCCTGACCGTTCATCGTTTTGACACTAACGCGTCACGGTGAGCGGTGTATGTTCGGGAATGGCCAAGCAGGGAGCGCCAGACCATGGATATACGGATAGCGATCCATCCCAGCGACGATCGTCGCTGGCGCGTGTACCTCAATCAGTTCTTCTACGACTGCAGCAGCCGCCGCGTGGCGGAGCGTATTTATACGCGGGTGTGTGCGGCAGAGCAGTTGGCGATTCAGCTTCCCGAACCCCCTCGGATCATCCGGCCGCAGCGTGTGCCGCGCCGCCAGGCTCAGATCGCATGAAACTTTCCGGGCATTGCTGTCGGGTGACGGCGCTGGCAGCGCGCGCCTCGCCTGGTTGAATGCATTGCCTTCCTGAGAACACTTCTTATCCACTGCCCTGAAACGGGGCGGTCGGCTGCTGCGTGGCGCGCACTTGTGCACAATGCTGACGCACTCTGTCAAGTCCCCGAAACATTGCACTTGGCCACCCTCCGAATTTCCTTGCGTTTTTTAACTTGTTGAAAAATAAAGAGAATTTTGATTGGTGAAAAAATCACCAATCTGTCATACGGCCCCAGTTCACTGGGGGTATGGACTGTTTTCAGCAAGTTCTCCACTGAGTTATCCACAGCTTCTGTGGATTGTCCCGAGCGCTTGCTCAGGAGCCTTGTCCCAGGGCCCTTGCAGCAGACGGAACCGCTTCCGGCAGGTGACTGTTAGACTGGCGCGATCCATTGCCACACCTCGGAGCCCTGCATGCCCCTCGATTTGTCCGCCCTGTTGTTAGGTGCGCTCGCCGGACTGTTGCCCATGGCGGCGCTCGCCTGGCGCCTGCAGGCGCGCAGGGTCGAGGTGGAACAGGAGGCAACCCTGCTGCGCGAGCGCCTGGCGACTGCGCAACTGGCGCAGGACGGGCTGTCCGCGCGGGCTGAGGCGGATCGCGAGGCTTTCCAGCGCCTCAGCGGCCGGCATGCTGAAGTGTCTGCCGAAGCGGCGGCGCTGCGCCGTGAAGTCGAGCTGGGCCAGCAGGAACGTGCACGCCTGGGCAACGCCGAACAGGACTGGCAGGCCGAGCGCGCCGACAAGGAAACCGAGCTGCGTCGCCTGTCCGCCGAGCATGCCGCGCTGTCCGCCGAACTGCGCGAGCAGCAGGACAATCACCAGCAACGACTGGGTGACCTGCAATCGGCGCGGGACGATCTGCGCGCACAGTTCGCCGAGCTGGCCGGGAAGATCTTCGATGAACGCGAGCAGCGTTTTGCCGAGTCGAGCCAGCAGCGCCTGGGGCAGTTGCTCGACCCGCTCAAGGAACGCATCCAGTCCTTCGAGAAGCGCGTGGAAGAGAGCTATCAGGCCGAGGCCCGTGAGCGTTTCTCTCTGACCAGGGAACTGGAGCGCCTGCAGCAGTTGAACCTGCGCCTGGGCGAGGAAGCCACCAACCTGACCCGCGCCCTGAAAGGCCAGAAGACCCAGGGCAACTGGGGCGAGCTGGTGCTCGAGCGCGTGCTCGAGCATGCCGGCCTGGAGAAGGGCCGCGAGTATGAAACCCAGGTCAGCTTGCGAGCGCCGGATGGCGAGCGCTTCCAGCCTGACGTGCTGATCCGCCTGCCCGGCGACAAGCAGGTGGTGGTGGACGCCAAGGTCAGCCTGACGGCTTACCAGCAGTTCATTGCCGCCGACGACGAGGTGATCCGCCAGCAGGCACTCAAGGCCCACGTGCTGTCACTGCGCAACCATGTGAAGGGGCTTTCCGGCAAGGATTACCGGCGCCTGGAGGGGCTGCACAGCCTCGACTTCGTGCTGCTGTTCATGCCTATCGAAGCCGCTTTTTCTGCGGCGTTGCAGGCCGAGCCGAACCTGTTCCAGGAGGCCTTCGAGCGCAACATCGTGATCGTCAGCCCGACCACGCTGCTGGCAACGTTGCGGGTGATCGACAGCCTGTGGCGGCAGGAGCGGCAGAACCAGAACGCCCGCGAGATCGCCGAGCGCGCGGGCGCGCTGTACGACAAGTTCGTGCTTTTCGTGCAGGACCTGGACGAGATGGGCACTCGCCTGCAGCAGCTGGACAAGACCTACGCCGCCGCGCGCAACAAGCTCTGCGAAGGACGCGGCAACCTGATCAGCCGCGCCGAGCAGGTAAAGCTGCTGGGTGCGCGGGCGAGCAAGAATCTGCCGACGGAGTGGCTGGAGCGGGCATTGAGCGACGATGCGCCACTGGTGGAAGAGGGCGAGTAGGCCCGGCTCGCAAACGGACCTGTAGGAGCGAGCTTGCTCGCGAACCCCTATCTCTCGTACACATCCATGTGGCCGACGGGTCCTGTTCGCGAGCAGGCTCGCTCCTACGAAGAGCCCGGCGTTGTTTCCGCGGTGGGGCGTATGCGCTCCGTCAGAATAGCGAGTAGGGCTTGCCCGCCGTGCCATCGGCGAAGCGCTGCAGCCTGAAGGCGTGCAGGTCCATTCCGGGGTCGCCCCTGTGTATCCACTGACTCATCAGTTGGCCGACGATCGGCCCCATGGCGAAGCCGTGGCCGCAGAAGCCCGTGGCGATCAGCAGTCCGGGTACTTGCGCGGGTGCATCGAGCACCGGAATGCCGTCGGGCAGCACGTCGATCAGTCCCGCCCAGCTTTCCACGACTTTCACATCGCGTAGTGCCGGGAAGGCTTTCGCCAGGTTCTGCTGTGCCGTGAAGACACGCGCGGTGTTTGCCTTTACCTGCGGATCGCGCTCGCCGAGTATCGGGCCGTTCACGCTCCTTTCCGAACCGGGCAGGCGCTGGCGCAAGTCGTGGAACAACGCGCCGTTGAGCTTGAAGGAGAAGCCCGCGCGGTGCTCCGGCAGGTGCGGCAGGTAGTGTCTGGCGCCGCGCAGGTAGTCGAGGTTCAGGTCGATGTCGGCCTGGGTTTCGTCAGCCAGGTTGATGCTGCCATCGGCACGCTGGCGGAAGCCGATGCCGTGGCCGATGAAGCTTTGAGCGCCCACGTCCGGGCCGGGGCTGGTGCGCGAAACGGTGCAACGTACGGCCTGTTGCGGCAGCTCCAGGCCGAGGCTCTGCACCAGGCGCCAACTGCTGGCGCCCGCGCAGATCAGCAGGTGTCGGGTCTTCACATAGCCGCGCTCGGTCTGTATGCCGCAGACGGCGCCGGCGGCGCGGTCGATGCCGGTGACGCCGCAGCCTTCGACGAACACGGCGCCGCGCTCAATGGCACGCAGCGCGTAGCCGGGCGCCACGCGCCGCGGTTCGGCCTGGCCGTCATTGGCGGTGTACAGGGCGCCCAGTGCCGGGTCGCTCAACGCCGGCATCAACTGCGCGACTTCCGCGCGGCTCAGCAGCCGGGTGCCGAGGCCGAAGTTGGCGGCGACCTTCAGCCAGTCTTCGTACTTGCGCTGCTGCTCCGGTGTTTCGGCCAGGTACAGGCAGCCGCCCTGGCGCCATTCCAGCGGCAGTTGCAGCTCCTCTTCCAGGCGCTCCCACAGCGGAATCGCCGCCATCATCAACGGCACTTCCGCCGGGTCGCGCGCCTGCTGGCGGACGAAGCCCCAGGCACGGGTGGATTGCTGGCTGGCGATCCCGGCCTTGTCCAGCACCAGTACGCTCAGGCCCTGGCCGGCGAGCTGCCAGGCGCTGGCGCAGCCCATGATGCCGCTGCCGGCGATGACCACGTCCACCTGCTCGGGCAGGCGCTCCACACGGGAGGAAAGGGCGGGGTGAAGCGGATAGGTTCCCATCGGCATACGGCGGCATCCCTGAATCGAATAACGGATGCCGCAGTATGCGATTGACCTGCGCCGCGCATCCACTGCGCGGGCGCGCCGACAGGCCCTATGACGC
Source organism: Pseudomonas sp. GD03903 (assembly GCF_029840045.1). Classification (NCBI taxonomy): domain Bacteria; kingdom Pseudomonadati; phylum Pseudomonadota; class Gammaproteobacteria; order Pseudomonadales; family Pseudomonadaceae; genus Pseudomonas; species Pseudomonas sp. GD03903. Next base: position 258,966 of record NZ_JAOCBT010000002.1, read on the forward strand.
GCGCGCGGCCCGGCTGGCGGCCGGCGAACGGGCCAGGTAGTCCAGCGCTTCCTGGGTATTGGCCTCATGGTCGGGGTGGTACCAGGGCTTGAAATAGCGCAGGAAGCTGGTCGCCAGTGAGCTGATCTTCGGCAGTACGCCGGACTTCGAGCCATCGCGCCAGATCGCGGCGAAGGAGCGCGGCCTGGCGATGCTCGGGTCCTGCCGCGACAGGGTGCGGGTGCCGAAGGCGAACAGGTAGATGATCAGCGGCCAGACCACGAACATCCACAATTGCCGGCTGACGAAGGTACCGCCCAGGTGCACGTGCAGGTCATGGGCGACATTGCGGTGTTCCACTTCCTCGGCGCCGTGCCAGCGGAACAGATCGAGCAGCACCGGGTCGGCCTTGGCGCGGTCCAGCGCGTCGGCTTCGAGAATCCATTTGCCGAGGATGCAGGTGAAGTGCTCCACCGCGGCGACGATGGCGCAGCGCTGGCCGATCCACCAGCGCTTGAGCCAGGGCGTGCGGTTGAACAGTTCGATACCCAGCGGCGTATCGCTGAGCAGTTGCTCGAACAGGTAGTCCATGACCTTCAGGTAGCGCGTGGAGTCGATGCCGTGGTGGCTCAGGTAGCGCTCCAAGGCACCCGAGTGGGCGCGGGCGTGCATGGCTTCCTGGCGGATGAAACCCTGCACGTCTTCGCGCAGCCGGCCTTCCTTCACGAAGGGCAGTGCCTTGTTGTAGAGGCGGCAGAACCACAGCTCGCCCGCCGGCAGCATCATGTGGATGACGTTGATCGCGTGGGACGCCTCGGGTTCGCCGGGAATCCAGTGCAGCGGCGAATCGGTGTAGTCGAACTGCACCTTGCGTTGCACGAGCTTGTGATGATGATCGTTCATGGCAGTTCTCAGGCAGTGAGATTGAGGCGGGCGAACAGGCGCGACAGCCAAGGCATGAAGCGCCATTGCAGGGCGCCCAGGTGCACTTCGCTGCCGACTTTCACCACCGGCTGGTTGCGTTCCACTGCGCGGGTGAGGCGTTCGCCGACGGTGTCCGGGCTGAGCCGGCGCCGACGGTAGAAGCGCTGCACCTTGGCGCGGTGTTTCGCCTGTTGTTCCTCATCCAGGCCGGCGAAGCGCGTGGCCTGGACGATGCCGGTATCGACGAAGCCCGGGCAGGCCGCGCTGACGCCGATGCCATGGCCCGCCAGTTCGGCACGCAGGCATTCGCTGAGCATCAGCACCGCGGCCTTGCTGGTGGCGTAGGCCGGGTAGTTGCGCGACGGCGCGAAAGCCACGCCGGAGGCGACGTTGACCAAGTGCCCCGGCTTGCCGACCTCGACCATCTGCTGGCCGAACAACCGGCAACCGTCGATCACGCTCCACAGGTTGATGCGCAGCAGGCGCTCCCATTCCTGCGGGGTGGTCTTGAGCATCGGCCCGGCCATGCCGATGCCGGCGTTGCTGACCACCACGTCGGGCACGCCGAGGCTGCTCTTCACCCACTGGGCGAAGCGCTCCATGGCGGCGCTGTCGCCCACGTCCACGCAGTAGCTGTGAGCCGTCGCGCCGACCGCCCGGGCCAGTTCCGCGCTACGTTCGGCAGCGGCCGGGTCGATGTCCGCCGCCAGTACGCTGGCGCCGCGCTCGGCGAAGCTCAGCAGGGTCGAGCGCCCGATGCCGCCGCCCGCGCCAGTGACCACCACCAGCTTGCCGGCAAAGGGGCCGGCGCCGGGTTTCAGTGCCGCGCGCTGCAGCTCCGGGGTGGCTTCGCCGCCCTCGATGTGGCTGACGAATTCGTCGATCCATTTGCCCAGCCGGGTCGGTTCGGCGAGCAGTTGCCAGTGTCCCGCAGTGACATCGCGGCGCCACAGGCGCGGGGCCCATAACGAGAGCTGCTGGAAGAGTTGCTGGCCGACGTAGCGGTCACGGGTCGGCACGATCAGTTGTACCGGCACCTCGGTGTGGCGCTTGCGCGGCTTGAAGATCGAGGTGATGAAGTTGGCCCGATAGAGCTTCACGCCGTGCTCGCCATCACTGGCCTGGTGCGGGTTGCGCACCGGGTTGCGGATGCCTTCGACCTTGCGCAGATATTGCGGCCAGGCCTTCGCCGCGCCGAAGCGCCACGACAGTGACGGCAGCAGCGGCAGGTGGAAGTAGTAGATGTACCAGGAGTGCAGCAGCTGGCTGGCCATCTGCAGCAGGGCGCGTGGGGTCTTGCGGCGCAGACGGTCGCGCATCCAGAAACCGACGTGGTCCAGGCAGGGGCCGGAGACGCTGGTGTAGGAAGCGATGCGGGCGCGCAGTTGCGGATCAGTGACGCTTTCCCAGGTCTGGATCGAGCCCCAGTCATGGGCCACCAGATGCACCGCGCGCTGCGGGCTGACGGCGTCGAGCACGGCCTTGAGGTCCTGGCTGAGCAGCTCAAGGCGATAGTCGCGGGTCTTGCGCGGCTTGTCCGATTCACCAGCGCCGCGCACGTCGTAGGCCACCAGCTGGAAGCGCCCCGAGAGGTGGCGGATCAGCGGCAGCCAGGTTTCATGGTTGTCCGGGTAGCCGTGGACGAACAGCACCATCGGCAGGTGCGCCTCGCCCCAGCGCCACACGGCCAGGCGTACGTTGCCGGACTGCACGTCCAGCCGCTCCGGCGCCGGCAGGGTCTTCTCCAGCATGGCGTTCATGCCACCTCCCGTCGCGCCGGGGCGCTGATCAGGCCGCGCTCGGTCCAGCGGCGCACGTGGGGCAGGTCATCGTCGAGCCAGTAGGCGTCGTCCTCGGTGACCACCAGCAGCTCCTCGAACTTGGCGCCCACTCCGCGCAGGCCCAGGTGCGGTTCGACAGCCCAGAGGCCCGGGGTCGGGGCGTGCTGCGAACGGTCATTACTCGACCACAGCGGCGACCAGCCCTCGCGGCGGCCGGTGATCAGGGCGTTTTTCATCAGGGTGGCGATGTTGCGCACGCCAAAGCGCGCGAGCGACGGGCCGGTGTTGCGCGCGCCGAGTTTTTCCACGCGGTGCGCCAGCACTTCGAAGGGATAGGCCTTGTGCCGGGGCAGGGTGCCCTGGCGGTGGCAGAGGCGGTCCACCGACTGGCTGACCTCGGCCAGTGGCAGACGCTGGCGCACCTGTTCGACGATCAGGTTGCGGTGTGCCAGCAGGTCATCCATCAGCCGTTCCACCAGCAGGTTGTGGCCCAGCGCGCCGGAGTAGCCGACGTCGGCGGTGTAGGCGCCCAGGGTCGGCGCGCAGTCGAGGATGAACGGCATGCCTTCCTCCAGCCGCTGCTTGCCGGGGTAGAAGGCCAGGTTGAAGCCGCCCAGATGGCGCAGGCCGTCGAAGCCCTTGAACGAAGTGCGGCTGCCGAACCAGGCGAAGGGCTGGTGGAACCAGTCGCGCACGCCATGATCGAGCAGCCAGGTCTTCATCAGCGCGGCGGTCTCGCGCTCGCTGATGCCCGGGCGCAGTTCGCCGGCAATGGTTTCGCAGCAGCGGTAGGCCAGTTGCTGAATCTCGCGGAAGTGCCGCAGGTCTTCGGGGGTGGGCACCCAGGCGCCTTGGGACATGACTTTCTCCAGGCTGGTTGTTGTTATCGTTACATCGGGCGATGTCACGATCGATGCTGACCCATCGGTTGCCGTTGCGCCATGCGTGCGCGCCGTGCCTGGAGTGTTACCGAAGCGAAGAGCCGCTGGCGGCGCGGGTTGCGGCCGGCAGGGCGGAATCGGGCGGGCGCACTTCCCGTCTTTGGTTGGGGCGCGCGGCTGTGTGGTGGATCACTTTGCAGCGAATGCCCTGGATTGTTCGGTGCATGCCTGGCTGGCTATCATCCGCCCCATGAGCACACCCCTGAATCTCCTGCAGCGCCTGCTGCAACGCCCGGACGACGCACCCTCCGTGATGGAGGACGAGCGCGAGTACTCGGTGGATGAACTGGCCCGCGAAGGCGGCACCACGGTGCGCAACCTGCGCGCCTACCAGGATCGCGGCCTGCTGCCACCGCCGGAGCGCCGGGGCCGCGCCGGGGTGTATTTTGCCGGCCATCTGCGCCGCCTGCGGTTGATCAACCGCCTGCTGGAGCGCGGCTACAACATCGCCAACATCAAGGAGTTGCTGGAGAGCTGGGAGCGCGGCCATGACCTGGACCACGTGCTCGGCCTCGACGAAGCCATCGTCGGCCCGTGGAACCTGGAGTCGCCCGGCAATATCGAGTTCAGCGACCTACAGGCGCTGTTCGGTGACGAATTGAATGACGCGGTGATCGACCAGGCGCTGGCACAGGGCCTGCTGGCCTTCGATGGCGAGCGCATCAGCATCCCCAGCCCGCGTTTGTTCAACGCTGGCGTCGAGCTGTTCCGTGCCGGTATTCCGCTCGCCGCGCTGCTCGACCACCTGGCCGTGTTGCGTACGGATACCGAGCACCTGGCCGCCGGCATCGTGCGGCTGGTGGTCACCCACCTGGTGGACAAGCCCGGCGCCGACCTGCTGCCCGGCGCGGCCGATCTGGAGCGCCTTGCCGAAGTCTTCCAGCGCTTGCGCCCGGTGGCGGAACAGGTGGTGCTGGTGGAGCTTGCGCGCGGCCTGAAACGTTCAGCCAACGAGATGCTCGGCGAGCGCGTCGGGGAAATCCTCCGGCGCATGGAAACGCCGGACTAGAGCTTCAGCTTCTGCCGCCTGCCTGGGCCAGCTTGCCGCGCAGCCAGCGCCGCGCTGGGTCGTCCTCGCTGCTCTCCGACCAGATCTGCACGAAATCGAAACGGGCCAGTTGCAGTGGCGGTTCGAAGCTGGCCAGACCGTGGGCTGCAAGGTTTTCGGGGAGCATTCGCGCGGCGATGGTCAGGACCAGGTCGGTGCCCGCCAGCAGACTCGGCGCCACGCTGAAGTGCGGCACCGTGGCCGCCACCTGGCGACGCCGTCCGAGCTTTTCCAGATGGCTGTCGATCTCCTCCGCCGGGCTCTGCTGCAGGGCGACCCGCAGGTGCGGGGCGGCGAGGTAGTCGTCCAGGTCCAGGCGCTTTCGACCGGCCAGTGTGTCGACGGCGCAGAGACAGACGAAACGTTCCTCGAACAGGCTCTGCACGCGCAGTCCTTCCGGCAGCATCGGGAAGACCCCGAGGGCTCCATCCAGCTCGCCGCCTGCCACCTGCTCGGCCATGCCCCCGCGCGAAGCCTGGCGGACGTCCAGGTGAATGCCCGGCGCCTCGCGGCGCAGGACCGGCAGCAGCGTCGGCAACACCACCCAGGCGCCGTAGTCGGACATGCCCAGGCGCAGCTCCAGCTCGGCGCTGGCCGGGTCGAAATCATCGCCCAGCACCAGCCGACGTACGCCACCGAGGATTTCCCGCAGCGGGCCGGCCAGCTCGAAGGCGCGGCGGGTCAGCTGCATCTGGTTGCCGGCACGTACCAGCAGCGGGTCATCCAGCAGGTCGCGCAGGCGATTCAGCGCGTGGCTCACCGCCGGCTGGGTCATCGCCAGCCGCTCGGCGGCGCGGGAGACATGGCGCTCTTCCAGCAAGGCGTCGAGGATCACCAGCAGGTTGAGATCGATGCGGCGCAAGTCATGAATCGAGTGCATTCAGGCTGTACAAATCATTCATTTCCATGCGCTGGATGGATAGCAGAAGCTGGGTCCCATCGACAAGCCTTGGAGAATCTTCGATGTCGAAACTGCTTCTGCTCTTGCTCGCCATCGGTGTGGGCGCGCTGGTTGCCCTGCAGGCGGGCAGCAACTCGCTGCTGGGGCGCCAATTGGGTCATCCGCTGAGTGCCAGCCTGACCTCGCTGGGGGTCAGCCTGGCGGCGGTGATCATTGCGCTGCTGGCGTTCCGCGTACCGCTCCCGGCGGCTGCCGGAATTGCCACCACACCCTGGTGGGGCTGGCTCGGCGGGCTGTTCGGGGCGGCGTATCTGACGGTGGCGGTGATGCTGGCGCCGCAGCTGGGCGCGGCAACCTTTCTCGCCTGTGTGGTGGCAGGGCAGATGCTGATGTCGGCGTTGTGCGACCAGTACGGTTGGGCAGGGTTTGCGGTGCGGCGCTTGTCGCCCGAAGGTTATCTGGCCATCGGGCTGATCATTGCCGGGGTGGTGTTGTTGCAGTGGCGCGGGAGGGTGGTGTGAGTGGTATGGAGGTGAAAGTGTTGGGCGGGTTCGCGAGCAAGCTCGCTCCTACAGTCAATGCCGGCTTTGGAGCGTTTTTTGTAGGAGCGAGCTTGCTCGCGAACCGCCGCCGCTGCGAACGAACGGCGGGCAGACTTATCTCAAGCTCAGATGCCGACTCAACAACGCCCGCAACGCCGCCGGCTTCACCGGCTTGGGCAGGAAGTCCAGCCCCGCCGCGTGGATCTGCGCCACCAGTTCGGGGCGGGCGTCCGCGCTGATCACCACGCCCGGCACGGGCTCGCCCAGGCGGGTACGCAGCCAGGCCATGAGGTCGGTGCCCAGTTCGCCGTCGTCCAGGTGATAGTCGATCAGCGCCAGTTGCGGGCGCGCATCGCCGTCCAGCAACGCCTGGCATTCTTCCCGGCTACGCGCGGTGAGCACGCGGCAGCCCCAGCGGGTCAGCAGGCTGTTCATTCCGGTGAGAATGCTGTCTTCATTGTCGACGCAGAGCACCTGCGCGCCGTTGAGCTGTTCCGGGGTTTCCACCTTGTGCCCGTTGAGCGGCACCGGTGCCGGCTGGCGGGCCAGCGGCACGCTGACGCTGAATACGCTGCCCTTGCCCGGCCACGAGCGGACCTGCAGACGGTGGCCAAGCACCTTGCACAGCCGGTCGGCGATGGCCAGGCCCAGGCCCAGGCCCTTCTCGGCGCGGGTCTGGTGGCTGTCCAGGCGTTTGAATTCCTCGAAGATCACCTGCAGCTTGTCCGGCGGGATGCCTGGGCCGTGGTCCCAGACCTCCAGGCGCAGGTGACCGGCCTCGCGACGCACGCCGAGCAGCACATGGCCCTTGGCGTAGCGGAAGGCATTGGTGAGGAAGTTCTGCAGTACGCGGCGCAGCAACTTGATATCGCTCTCCACGCGCAGCTTGCTGCCGCGCACGTGGAAGTCGATGCCGTGCTCCTGGGCCAGTACACGGAATTCCACGCCGAGGGTGTCGTACAGGTTGCTCAGCGGGAAGGCCGCGACGTCGGCGCTGACGCGGCCGCCTTCAAGCCGCGAGATGTCCAGCAGGTCGGTGATCAGGTCTTCCGCCGAGCGCAGCGAGGAGTCCAGGTGGCGCACCAGCTCGGTGGCTTCCTCGGGCAGTTTCTCCTGGTGGGCGAGGGCGGCGGAGAACAGCCGCGCGGCGTTCAGCGGTTGCATCAGGTCGTGGCTGACGGCGGCGAGGAAGCGCGATTTCGACTGGTTCGCTGCCTCGGCCGTGCCCTTGGCCTCGGTGAGCGCCTGGTTCAGTTGCGATAGCTCGAAGGTCCGCTCTTGCACCCGTTGCTCCAGGCCTTCGTTGGCATCCTTCAGGCCCTGCTCGGCATCGCGGTAGTTGGTGATGTCGGTGAAGCTCATGACGAAACCGCCGCCGGGCATCGGGTTGCCGATCAGCTCGATTACCCGGCCGTTGGGGAACAGTCGCTCGGAGGTGTGCGGCGTGCCCTGGCGCATCCAGTACAGGCGCTTGGCCACGTGCAGGTCCGGATCGCCGGGCCCGCACAGGCCGCGCTCGGCGTTGTAGCGGATGATGTCGGCGATCGGGCGGCCAACGTAGATCAGCCCGTCCGGGTACTCGAACAGCTCGATGTAGCGGTGGTTCCAGGCCACCAGGCGCAGCGACTGGTCGACCACGCTGATGCCCTGGGTGATGTTCTCGATCGCGCCCTGCAGCAGCGCGCGGTTGAACTGCAGCACTTCGGAGGCTTCGTCGGCGATCTTCACCACGTCCTCCACCTGCATCTCGCGGCCTTCGATGGCGGCCTTCACCACGGCGCGCGCGGACGAGGCGCCGAGTACGCCGGCGAGCAGGCGTTCGGTGTGGGCGATCCATTCGTCGTTGGCGTTCTGGCTGGGGGTGAAGCCCTTGCCCTGGCGGTAGGCGAAGCGGATGAAACTCTGCCGTGCGCGCTCCTCGCCGACGAAGCGGGCGGCGAGCATCAGCAGGTCTTCCAGCTGCACGGCGAGCATCGAGCGCGAGCTGAGCTTCTGCGAGATTTCCTGGCCGATGAAGCGGCTGGCCTGCCAGTGCTCGGAAACACGGGTGCGGGAGAACACCGAGACCAGCCCGAACAGGGCGAAGTTGCCGATCAGCGAAAGCAGCACGCCCAGGGTCAGCGGCTCGATGGACAGGCCGAACGGGCGGCCGGCGAGCCAGGCCAGGCCGGGGAAGGTTTCCAATGGCCAGCCCAGACCCTTGGCGACCACCGGCAGCACCAGGGTGTAGGCCCAGAGGAACGAGCCGGCGGCCAGACCGGCGAATACGCCGCGGCGGTTGGCCTGCTTCCAGTACAGCGCACCGATCATCGCCGGGCCGAGCTGAGCGATGGCGGCAAAGGCGATCTGGCCGATGGTGGCCAGGCTCGCGGTGGACCCCAGCAGGCGGTAGCTGACATAGGCCAGCAGGAGGATCAGCGCGATGCTCACCCGGCGCACGGTCAGCAGCCAGTGGCGGAACACCTCGAAGGGCTGCTCGGCTTCACCTTTGCGGCGCAGCAGCCACGGCAGCAGCATGTCGTTGGAGACCATGGTAGACAGCGCCACGCTGGCGACGATGACCATGCCGGTGGCCGCCGAAGCGCCACCAATGAAGGCCAGCAGGGCCAGCGCCGGATGCGCCTCGGCCAGCGGCAGACTGATCACGAAGGAATCGGGCATCACGCCGGCTGGCAGGTGCATCTGCCCGGCCAGGGCGATCGGCACCACGAACAGCGCGGCCAGCACCAGGTAGATCGGGAACACCCAGCGCGCCAGGTTCAGATCGCGCGGTTCGATGTTCTCCACCACCAGCACGTGGAACTGCCGCGGCAGGCACATGATCGCGGTCATCGCTACGCCGGTCTGCAGCAGCATTGCCGGCCAGTGCACGGTTTCTTTCCAGTATTCGTTGAGCTGCGGGGCGACGCGGGCCTTGTCCACCAGATCGCCGAAGCCGTCGTAGAGGCCGTAGGTGACGAAGATGCCGACGGCGAGGAAGGCGGTGAGCTTGACCAGCGATTCGAAGGCGATCGCCAGCACCATGCCGCGGTGGTGCTCGGTGACGTCCAGGTTGCGGGTACCGAAGACGATGGTGAACAGCGCGAGGATCAGCGAGACAATCAGCGCCGTGTCCTGGGCGCGGATGCCGGTGGAGTCGGGGCCGGCGCCGATCAGCAGGTTCACCCCGAGGACGATACCCTTGAGCTGCAGGGCAATGTAGGGCAGCACGCAGACCACGCAGATCAGCGCCACCACCACCGCCAGCGCCTGCGACTTGCCGTAGCGCGCGGCGATGAAGTCGGCGATGGAGGTGATGTTCTCCTGCTTGCTGATCATGATCATCTTCTGTAGCACCCAGGGTGCGAAGAGCATCAGCAGCACGGGGCCGACATAGATCGGCAGGAATGACCAGAGCTGGTCGGCGGCCTGGCCGACGGCGCCGAAGAACGTCCAGCTGGTGCAGTACACCGCCAGCGACAGGCTGTAGACCCAGGCGCGGACACGCGGCGAAAGTGGGGCGCGACGGCGATCGCCATAGAACGCGATGGCGAACAGGACCGCCATGTAGAGCAGGGCGACCGTTGCGATCAACCCACTGGACAACGACATGCTGACTCCGGAAATGAACTGGCTCCCCCGCAGGAGCGCTGGCAGCAGTTTCGCACCAAAGTCCGGAACTGTCAGACGCCTGCTACCAATGTCTCAGTGGCGCTGTGTCGCGTCTCACACTTGAGAGCCGGGCGCGGGGCTGGTAGCTTGCCGGCCTTTTCGCGGTCCGTCCGTCGCACCCGCCCGGGTACGCGGCACTTCGACGGGCCGCTACGCTCTGATGTGAGCGATGATGTCGCGTCGTGTTTCGAGGAGGGCGCCATGTTCAGACCGTTACCCATCACCTTGCAGCGCGGGGCCCTGCGCCTGGAGCCGATGGTGGAGGCCGACGTGCCGGACCTGGTGACGCTGGCGGAGCAGAACCGCGACGTCCTGCAGTTCATGAGCGCTCCAGGGCGCCCGGACTGGTACCGCCAGGGCCTGGCCGACCAGCGCGAGGGCCGCGCCCTGCCGCTGGTGGTGCGCCTGGGCAACCAGATCGTCGGCACCACGCGGTTCATGGATTTCCTCCCGGCGCTGCCGGCCTGCGAGATCGGCGCCACCTGGCTGGACCAGGGCCAGCACGGCAGCGGCCTCAATGCCACCATGAAGTACCTGATGCTGCGCCACGCCTTCGATAGCTGGAAGATGGTCCGTGTGCAGTTCAAGACCGCCGCCAGCAATGAGCGCTCCCAGCGTGCCATCGAGAAGCTCGGGGCGGTGCGTGAGGGGGTGTTGCGCAACCATCGGCGCCTGGCTGGCGGCCGGCTCGACGACACCATCCTCTACAGCATCACCGACCAGGAATGGCCGCAGGTGAAGGCTGCGCTGGAAGCTGGGTTCGCCGGCTGAGTGATACTCTGCACCGCTTGCCCCCTCACCCTAACCCTCTCCCCAAGGGAGAGGGGACTGTTCGGCGCAGGAGGAAACTATCGTGTCAGCCGGCACAGACGGCTCCCTCTCCCTCTGGGAGAGGGCGGGGGTGAGGGAAAGCCCGGACGCCATTTTCCAGTAATGGCTGATATGCCTGCAGGGCACGGCATACGAAGAGTCCCTTGACGGGAGTGGTAGATGGCAGAAGACCACGCAAGCGGCGAACGCACCCGCTTCTGGCGCGCCCAGGAGCTGGGCGGCGTAGAGCTGCTGCACGCGCGCTACATCGAGCAGGTGTTCTCGCCCCACGTCCATGAAGGCTTCGCCTTCGTCATGATCGAGCAGGGTGCGCAGCGCTTCCACCATCGCGGCGCCGAGCACTTCGCCCCGGCCGGCAGCGTGGTGCTGATCAACCCCGACGAGGTCCATACCGGTTCCAAGGCCGACGAGGCCGGCTGGCGCTACCGCGGTTTCTACCCGGAGCTGGCGCAGGTTTCCGGCGTGCTGGAGGAGCTTGAACTGGGCAAGGGTGGCACACCGTCTTTCGATGCCAGCGTGGTGAATGATCCGGAGCTGGTGCAGGCGCTGTTCGCCGCCCACCGGCTGGTGGATTCCGACGCCACTGTGCTGCAGCGCCAGACCTGCTGGCGCGAGGCGCTTCTGCTGCTGTTCCAGCGCCATGCGCGAATCCCCGAAGCGCCGCCGGCGGGCAATGAACCGCTGGCGGTGGCGCGCGCCCGCGAGCTGCTCGGTACAAGACTGATGGAGCCGCCGTCGCTGGAGGAACTGGCCGCCGCCGTCGGACTGTCGCCCTTCCACTTCGCTCGGGTGTTCCGCAAGGCCACCGGGCTGCCTCCTCACGCCTGGCTCAAGCAGCGCCGGCTGGAGCAGGCGCGGGCTCTGCTCAAGCAGGGTTGCATGCCGGTGAACGTGGCGATGCAGCTGGGCTTCGCCGACCAGAGCCATCTCAGCCGGCAGTTCAAACAGGCCTATGGCGTCGGCCCCGGCGAGTACCGCCAGGCCTGCGCGCGATCGTTCCGGTCGGCCTGATTCTCCCTGCGCCATTTTCAGCCAGGTCCCGCCCACTGAGGGGCTGATGGTCTATCGCCGCGCCGGATGAACAGTCGTTCGGCATGCCGAAAAGAGAATTTGAGTCAACCGGAATATTTTTGCATTTGCGATACATTTGCATTTACAAAATTTACATTCGGTTTTAATTTGCCGCCCCTTCACGAAGTACCCGGGGAGGGGGAAGCATGTCGCACGTTCGTTCGTGGTCGCGCCTGGCGATCGCCGTTGCCCTGGCCACGCCGCTGCTGCCGGCGCAGGCCGAAGAAGACACCAAGGAACTGGAGACCGTCACCGTCGTCGGTGACTGGCTCGGCGAGGCCGACCAGCAGGTGGTGCAGAACCACCCCGGCGCGCGCACCGTGGTACGCCGCGAGCAGATGATCGAAGAGGGCGCGCAGAACGTGCGCGACTTGCTGCGCGGCATTCCCGGCGTGCAGGTGCAGGACAACAACGGTACCGGCGGCAGCGATGTTTCCCTCAACGTTGGCGTGCGCGGCCTGACCTCGCGCCTGTCGCCGCGCTCCACCGTGCTCATCGATGGCGTCCCGGCGGCCGTGGCGCCCTATGGCCAGCCGCAGCTGTCGATGTTCCCGCTTTCGGTGGGCAACCTCGACAGCGTCGACGTCGTGCGCGGCGCAGGCTCCGTGCGTTACGGCCCGCAGAACGTCGGTGGGGTGATCAACTTCGTCACCCGGGCGATTCCCAAGGAGTTCTCCGGCGACGTCGGCAGCACCGTGGAAACCGCTTCCCACGGCGGCTGGAAGAAACTCTACAACGCCTTCCTCGGCGGCACCGCCGACAACGGCATGGGCGCCGCGCTGCTGTACTCGGGCGTGAAGGGCGCGGGCTACCGCGACAGCAACGACGCCACCGACATCGACGACGTGATGTTCAAGACCCACTGGGCGCCCACCGATGCCGACGAGTTCTCCGCCAATTTCCATTACTACGATGGCAGCGCCGACATGCCCGGCGGCCTGACCCAGGCGCAGTTCGACAAGGACCCGTACCAGTCGGTGCGCGATTACGACAACTTCACTGGCCGGCGCAAGGATGTCTCGCTCAAGTACAAGCGGCAGATCGACGACCTCACCCAGGTCGAAGTGCTGACCTACTACAGCGATAGTTTCCGTGGCAGCACCATCGCCAACCGCGACCTCAAGACCCTGGCGTCCTACCCACGCGACTACCACACCTTCGGCATCGAGCCGCGCGTGTCGAAGATATTCATGGTCGGCCCGACCACCCAGGAAGCCAGCATCGGCTACCGCTACCTGAAGGAAGCGATGCACGAGCGCGCCAGCCAGGTCGGCCTGGTGAACAACATTCCCACCGTGCAGCCGGGCGCCGATGGCCACATCTATCAGGACCGCACCGGCGGCACCGAGGCGAACTCCATCTACCTCGACGACAAGATCGACGTGGGCAACTGGACCGTCACCCCAGGTATCCGCTTCGAGCGCATCTCTACCGACTGGCATGAGCGCCCGGTGCTCGACAACAAGGGCAAGCCGGTCCAGGAGAAGAACCGCAGCAAGGACTACAACGAGCCGTTGCCAGCGCTGGCGGTGATGTATCACCTGTCGGACGAGTGGAAGCTGTTCGCCAACTACGAGACCTCCTTCGGCAGCCTGCAGTACTTCCAGCTCGGCCAGGGCGGTAGCGGCAATGACACCGCCAGCGGCCTGCAGCCGGAAAAGGCGAAGACCTACGAAGTGGGCACGCGCTATGACAACGGCACCTGGGGTGGCGAAGTCACGCTGTTCTACATCGACTTCGACGACGAGCTGCAGTACATCAGCAACGACGTGGGCTGGACCAACCTGGGCGCCACCAAGCACCAGGGCATCGAGACGTCGGCGCACTACGACATGGCTGCCCTCGACCCGCTGCTTGCCGGCCTGACCGCCTACGGCACCCTGACCTATACCCGCGCGACCTACGAAGGCGACATTCCCGGCTTCAAGGGCCGTGACCTGCCGCTGTACTCGCGCCAGGTGGCCACCGTCGGCCTGCGCTACGAGCATGATCGCTGGACCTACAACGTCGATGGTTTCGCCCAGTCGAAGCAGCGCGCGCCCGGCCCGACCACCAACTCCAACGGCAGCTTCACCGGCAACTACATCACCGAGCCGAGCGCCGATGGCCAGTACGGCAATATTCCCGGCTACGTGCTGTGGAACGCCCGCGTGGGCTACGACTTCGGCCCGCAGGCGTCGAACCTGAAGGTCGCCGCCGGGGTGAAGAACATCTTCGACCAGATGAACTACACCCGCTCCAGCGATAACAACGCGGGGATTTACCTCGGCGAGCCACGCACCTTCTACGTGCAGGGCAGCGTCGGCTTCTGACGTCGTCCCGCCCCTGGGAAAAGCCCGTCCTTTGCGACGGGCTTTTTCTTGCGCGGATTGCACTGTCCGAATGGATTTGTGCGGAAAATGTGGCTTTTCTTCACGCTGTTGCCGTCATATCCGTGCTGTCATTCCGGCTCAAGGCCGCTACGCAGGTATACAAGGACGATGTCTCAACACTCGCAATTCGCCCTGCTGGGCACCAAGCGATTCCTGCCCTTCTTCATCACCCAGCTGCTGGGTGCCTTCAACGACAACATCTTCAAGCAGTCGCTGATTCTGGCGATCCTCTACCACCTCACCGTCGGCGGTGATCGCAACCTGCTGGTCAACCTCTGCGCGCTGTTGTTCATCCTGCCGTTCTTCCTGTTCTCCGCCCTCGGCGGCCAGTTCGGCGAGAAGTTCAACAAGGACGCGCTGATGCGCGCGCTGAAGCTGGCCGAGATCGTGATCATGGCGGTGGGCGCCGCGGGCTTCGTGTTCGGCAGCCTGCCGCTGCTGTTCCTCGCGCTGTTCGCCATGGGCACGCATTCGGCGCTGTTCGGCCCGGTGAAGTACTCGATCCTGCCGCAGCACCTGCGCGAGGACGAACTGGTCGGTGGCAACGCCCTGGTGGAAATGGGCACCTTCCTCGCCATCCTCTGCGGCACCATCGGCGCCGGTGTGCTGATGTCGCGGCAGGACTACGCCGCGGGCGTCGGCATCGCCGTGGTGCTGGTGGCCGTCTGCGGTTTCCTCGCCAGCCGCAACATTCCCCGTGCGGCCGCCGCGCTGCCGGACCTGAAGGTCGACTGGAACATCTTCCGCCAGTCCTGGAGCATCCTCCTGCTCGGCCTGCGTCAGCGCCCGGCGGTGTCGCGCTCGCTGGTGGGCAACTCGTGGTTCTGGTTCCTCGGCGCGGTCTACCTGACGCAGATCCCGACCTACGCCAAGGAGCTGCTGCACGGCGACGAGAGCGTGGTGACGCTGATCCTCACCGTATTCTCGGTGGGCATCGCGCTGGGCTCGATGCTCTGCGAAAAGCTCTCCGGCAAGAAGGTCGAGATCGGCCTGGTGCCCTTCGGCTCCATCGGCCTGAGCCTGTTCGGCATCCTCCTGTGGTGGCATTCGGGCGGCTTCCCGCAGGGCGAGCAGCCCTACAACTGGCTGGCGGTGCTGGAGCACTCGCAGTCCTGGGCGGTGCTGGCCGACATCCTCGGCATCGGCATCTTCGGCGGCTTCTACATCGTGCCGCTGTATGCGCTGATCCAGGCGCGTACCGAGGAGGACAAGCGCGCGCGGGTGATCGCCGCCAACAACATCCTCAATGCGCTGTTCATGGTGGTGGCGGCGATCGTCTCGATCCTGCTGCTGTCGGTGGCGAAGCTGTCGATCCCCGAGCTGTTCCTCGTGCTCTCGCTGATGAACGTCGCGGTGAACGTGTACATCTTCAAGATCGTGCCCGAGTTCACCATGCGCTTCCTGGTCTGGCTGCTGACCCACTCGATGTACCGGGTGGATCATCGCAATCTCGAAGCCATCCCCGATGAGGGCCCGGCGGTGCTGGTGTGCAACCACGTATCCTTCGTCGATGCGCTGCTGATTGCGGGTTCGGTGCGGCGTCCGGTGCGCTTCGTCATGTACTACAAGATCTTCCGCATCCCGGTGCTCAATTTCGTCTTCCGTACGGCTGGCGCCGTGCCGATCGCCGGGCGCAACGAAGACGCGCAGACCTACGAAAAGGCTTTCGCCAAAGTCGCCGAGTACCTGCGCGAAGGAGAGTTGGTGTGCATATTCCCCGAGGGCATGCTGACCCTGGACGGCGAGATGAACGAATTCCGCGGTGGCGTCGAGCGCATTATCGAGGAGACCCCGGTGCCGGTGATCCCGATGGCGCTGCAGGGGCTGTGGGGCAGCTTCTTCAGTCGCGATCCGCAGAAGGGCTTCTTCCGCCGCTTGTGGTCGCGGGTCTGCCTGGTGGCCGGTCAGCCGGTGGCACCGGAAGAGGCCAAGCGCCTGGCGCTGCAGGAGCAGGTTGCGGCGCTGCGTGGTGCGGCTCGCTGAGTTTCACGCGGCAAAGAAAAAGCCCCGGCAATGCCGGGGCTTTTTCATGGGCGTGTCGCGGTTCAGATAACCTGAACTTCGTCAGCCTGCAGGCCCTTCTGGCCTTCAACCACAACGAAGGAGACCTTCTGGCCTTCCTGCAGCGATTTGAAGCCGGTGCCCTGGATGGAGCGGAAGTGCACGAAGACATCGTTGCCGCTTTCCGGAGTGATGAAGCCGAAGCCCTTGGCGTCATTGAACCACTTGACGGTGCCGGTCTGACGATTCGACATGGAAATACACCTTGAACAATTGAATATTGTTTTGCGGAAAAGTCCGCGCTCGTCCTGAGTTGCAAGGTGCAGTCGAAGCCGGGTGGTGGGGAATGGCCCCACCAGGTCACGAGCCACAGTGACCCAAGCAAACACAGTGGCCCGCAGCATACCGACAAATTTTCGGGAAAGCGACAGCCCGCCGGTATCGAGAACCGATACAGCGTCAGTGGCTCATTTTCAGTCCGACCAGTCCGCACAGAATCAGCGCGACACTGAGCAGGCGCACCGGCGCCATGGACTCGCCGAACAGCACGATACCGACGATGACGGTGCCGACCGCGCCGACACCGGTCCAGATGGCGTAGGCGGTGCCCAGCGGCAGATTTCTCATTGCCAGGCCCAGCAACCCCATGCTGGTGATGATCGCCAGTATGGTGAGGATGGTCGGTATCGGACGGGTGAAGCCTTCGGTGTATTTCAGGCCGACAGCCCAGCCCACTTCGAACAGGCCGGCGACGAACAGAATGATCCAGGACATGGAACTCTCCAGACGGTGGATGGAAGGAAGGGCCGTCCCCGCTGGAGCACCGGAAGGTGGTGAGGTCGTCCTCACAATGTGCATTATTTTGCACAAAATCGGTGCGCCGGGCAACCCGGCGCAGGATTCCTGCCCTATTGCGGGGCCTGCTTCTGCGCCGATGGCTCGTCGCTCATGCGGCGGAACCAGGTGGACAGCGTGGCACCGGAGATGTTGTGCCAGACACTGAACAGCGCGCTGGGCACTGCCGCCAGCGGTGAGAAGTGCGCGCTGGCCAGTGCCGCGCCGAGGCCGGAGTTCTGCATGCCGACTTCCAGCGCCAGCGACTTGCGCTGCGCCAGCGGCAAGCCGAAGACCTTGGCGGTGAAATAGCCGAGCAGGAAGCCGAAGCCGTTGTGCAGGATTACCACGGCCATGATCAGCAGGCCGGACTCGGCGATCTTCGCCTGACTGGCGGCGACCACGGCGGCGACGATGATCACGATGGAAATCACCGAGATCAGCGGCAGCACGTCGACCACGTGGCGAACCCGCGCGCCGAGCATGCGCTGGGCGACAAGGCCGAGCACGATGGGCACCACGACGACCTGCAGGATCGACCAGAACAGTGCGCCGAAGGACACCGGCAGCCAGGCCGAAGCCAGCAGCCAGATCAGCGCCGGTGTCAGCAGCGGGGCGAGGAGGGTGGTCACGCCGGCGATGGCCACGGAAAGCGCCAGGTCGCCGCGCGACAGCCAGGTCATCACGTTGGACGCGGTACCGCTGGGGCAGCAGCCGACCAGGATGACCCCTACGGCGATTTCCGCCGGCAGATGCATCAGTTGGCAGAGCAGCCAGGCCATGCCGGGCATGATCACGAAGTGGGCGATCACGCCGAGGGTGACGCGCCAGGGATGACGGGCGACTTCGGCGAAATCCTCGACCTTGAGCGTCAGGCCCATGCCGAACATCACCACGCCGAGCATGGGCACGATGGCGATGGTGAGCGGAGTGAACAGAGAAGGGATGAAGAACGCCAGGATGGCGAAGAGCAGCACCCAGAGGGCGAAGGTGTTGCCCATGAAGCGGCTGAGCAGGATGAGAGCACGCATGGGCCGTCCTTCTGGTTATGCAGGCCTTGTCCAGTGCCAGGCACCGCGCGGGCGCGGCGCCTGTGGGGGGATCAGATGCCTTCTGGCATCGCCTCGCCGCCGAGTGCTTCGATCAGCGCCGGGAGGAACTCGGCGAAGGTCAGCATCATCAGGGTGAAGCTGGCGTCGAGCTGGCCGAGGGCGTCTTCACCGCCGTCCTGCTCCGCCTTCTCCTGCAGCATGTCTTCGAAGCGCAGGCGCTTGATCGCGACCTTGTCGTCGAGGACGAAGGACAGCTTGTCCGACCAGGCCAGGGACAGCTGGGTGACCAGCTTGCCGGCAGTCAGGTGCAGCTGGATTTCCTCGCTGGTCAGGTCCTGGCGCTTGCAACGCACTACGCCGCCGTCTTCGTGGGTATCACGCAGTTCGCACTCGTCGAGGACGAAGAAGTCGCCGGCGGCTTCCTGGGTCTTCACCCATTCGGTCAGGGTGGCGGTCGGCGCGGTCTTCACGGTCAGCGGCCGCACCGGCAGCGAGCCCAGGGCTTCGCGCAGGGTCGACAGCAGGTCTTCGGCCTTCTTCGCGCTGGAGGTGTCGACCAGGATCAGGCCGAGACTCGGAGCGATGGCGGCGAAGGTCACCGAACGGCGGATGAAGGCACGCGGCAGCAGGGTCTGGACGATCTCGTCCTTGAGCTGGTCGCGCTCCTTCTTGTAGACCTTGCGCATCTGCGCGGCTTCGATCTCGTCGACCTTCTCCTTCAGCGCGTCACGCACCACGCTGCCGGGGAGGATGCGCTCTTCCTTGCGGGCACTGATCAGGAAGAAACCCTCGCTGGCGTGAACCAGCGGTGCGTCCGGGCCCTTGCCGAAGGGAGCGGAGAAACCATAGGTAGTCAGCTCCTGGCTGGCGCAGGAGCGCGCCGGTTTGCTGGCCAGAGCCTTTTCCAGGGCATCGGCGTCGATCTGCAGATCCTGGGTGAGGCGGTATACGAGCAGATTGCGGAACCACATGAGGGGCTAACTCCTGGACACAAAGGATGCATTATTCCGTTCGGCGCGGTTCAGGCCAACCCCGTTTCGTCATTCACCCTCTTCATCTAAGCCTTTGGAACATCTGAAAATTTTTTTCATCGAGGGGCTTGCCAGGGGCAAATGTCCTCCGTAGAATGCGCCCCACTTCGAGACGAAGGGTGATTAGCTCAGCCGGGAGAGCATCTGCCTTACAAGCAGAGGGTCGGCGGTTCGATCCCGTCATCACCCACCACTCGAGGTCCGACGCAGCGGTAGTTCAGTCGGTTAGAATACCGGCCTGTCACGCCGGGGGTCGCGGGTTCGAGTCCCGTCCGCTGCGCCACATTTCGAAAAGCCCTCAGGTAGCAATACCTGGGGGCTTTTTCTTTGCCTGTCTTTTTTCCTGCGAAAGTCTTGCCTGCGAAAACTTCCCGTCAAGAATTGCCCGCTTCGATCACACGGATTGCGTGCTGGCGGTCTGTCTTATCCTGTTAATTTTCTTATAAGTTTGCTGTGGGAACTTCTCTCTCGGCAGTGGTTCCTATTGCCCATAGCCACTGGCCACGAGCGCCTGATAAGCTCGCGGCTTCATTACTTAAGCCATGACGGCGCAAAGACAAGGATTCAGCATGAAACAACATCGGTTGGCGGCAGCGATCGCGCTGGTCGGCCTGGTTCTCGCGGGCTGCGACAAACAGGCCGCCGAAGTGGAACTCAAGACTCCTGCGCAGAAAGCTTCCTATGGCATCGGCCTGAACATGGGCAAGAGCCTCGCCCAGGAAGGCATGAATGACCTGGATTCGAAAGCCGTCGCCCTGGGTATCGAAGATGCCGTCGGCAAGCAGAAGCAGAAGCTGACCGACGAAGAGCTGACCGAAGCCTTCACTGCCCTGCAGAAGCGCGCTGAAGAGCAGGTCGCCAAGAAGAATTCCGAAGCCCTGGAAGCCGGCAAGAAATTCCTCGAGGAAAACGGCAAGCGTGACGGCGTGGTCACCACCAAGTCCGGCCTGCAGTATGAAGTCGTGAAGAAAGCCGACGGCGCGCAGCCCAAGGCCACCGACGTCGTCACCGTTCACTACGAAGGCAAGCTGGTCGATGGTACGGTCTTCGACAGCTCCATCCAGCGTGGCAGCCCGATCGACCTGCCGGTCGGCGGCGTGATCCCGGGTTGGGTCGAAGCCCTGCAACTGATGCACGTTGGCGAGAAGATCAAGCTCTTCATCCCCAGCGAGCTGGCCTACGGCGCCCAGAGCCCGAGCCCGACCATCCCGGCCAACTCGGTCCTGGTGTTCGACCTCGAACTGCTGGCGATCAAGGACCCGAATCAGCCTGACGCCGCTGAAGCCCCGGCGGAAGAGCCGAAGAAGTAACTGAGTACCTTGGTACCAGAGAAAACGCCCCGTTACCCACGGGGCGTTTTCATTTGTGCGGAAAGCGCTCTGGAACGCTGTGCCGACCGTCGGGTCTGAAAGAGAGTAACCTTGGGCCCGGTGTTACCCTTATGCACATATTTGACGCAGTTGAAACAATGTCCTCCCCTTGACATTGGAGAGCCCATCGCTTAGCTGCAACTGCATGATTTTTAACGCATTTGTAGGGGTGAACAAAAAATCGCCGATCTGTCTGGAACCCTCGTGGCGCGGGCGTTTTGGCGATATCGAGGGTGCCTTTCAACAGAGTTATCCACAGGAAAGGTGGATAACCTGAACCTGCCCTGTACGAATTTTCCTATCGAGGTGAATCGATGAAAAAGCCTCCGGGATTTGACCGTTTTCTCAAGCTCGCCAGCCGCTTTATTGCCGGTGGGCGGGTGCCCGCCCTGCTGTTCGCGGTGGCGCGCAAGAGTGGCCGGGTCAAGCTGGCCAAGACCGATCTGAAGCTGCTGCAGGAACTGCTGGTTGCCTGGGTGCGCGGCGACTATCGCGGCATCAGCTCCCAGGCGCTGGTCTCCGTCGTGGCGGCACTGCTGTATTTCCTCTCGCCGGTGGACCTGGTGCCCGACTGGCTGCTGGGCGTCGGCTTCCTCGACGATCTGGCTGTGCTGGCCTGGGTGGTGCGCCGCTGGCAGTCGGAGATCGACGCCTTCAAGCTGTGGCGCGACGCACAGGGTGTGGAGACGCGCGAGGCCCTGAAGCAACTGCCGCCGCCGGAAGCGATTCAGCGCCTCTGATGCATCCGTGCAATCTGTTCGCCGAGCAGACGCTGGATGGAACCGTCGCTCACCAATGCCTGCAGTACGGCATCCAGCCGCTCGGCGGGGAGTGGTAGCGCCGGGCCGTACGAGCAATGGATGGAGTAGCGCTGCACGTTGCGGCTGTTGATCGCCACGGGCAGTGCGTGGTGCTCGGCGAGGAGAAACTCCAATGGTCGGCGCATCTCGATCAGGGCATCCAGGCGACCGGCTTCGAGCATGTGCAGTCGGGTGTCCAGGTCGCGCACATCCGCGCGCTTCACACGACCTTCGGCAAACGCCTGCATGAGCGTGACGGGATAGACATAGCCCAGGCTGGTGCCGATGCGAACATCGTGCAATTGGGCGAGGTCCCGCACCAGCGGTGCATCGGCGCGCTGGGCCAGGGCGTCTTCTTCCTCGAACAGGCTCGGTGACCAGTGCAGCTTTTCCGGCGCCTTCATCCACTCTGGGTTGTTGATGCACAGCAGGTGGATCGCGCCCTGTGCGAGCGCGGGCTCGGCGCGCTTGTCCGGGGTTTCGACGAAGCGAACCTCGAGGCCCAGGCGCTGTCCGACGGTTTCGCCCAGGTCGCGGATGAAGCCGGGCGCCAATTCATGGTCGATACTTTCGGCGTAAGGCATGCCGTTGCTTGGCGAATAGCCCCAGCGCAATTCCTCGGCGCCGCACAGGGCGCTGGCCAGGCATAGGCACAATGGAAGGAAGCGCAGCAAGTCGGTCCCCATGTCTGGTGGCGAGAGGCGGTGCGCAGTATAGCCGGCACAGGCGCGCATCAGGCTGTTAAGATGGCCGCCTGCAAGGAGTGTTGTCATGAACGTTCAAGTCATCATGCGTGACGGCGAAGCGGAGTACGCCGTGGTTCCCTGGGCCGAGTACCAGTCCCTGCTGGCCGCCGCCGGCCGTGGTGTCGCCCAGGTCATCAAACCGGTTGCCGCCCCGGCACTCGACGAGAAACCGGACTGGAAGGCATTGCGCGAAGCCCGCGGCCTTTCCATCGAAACGCTGGCGCGATCGGTGGGCATCAGCCCGTCCTACCTGGAACTGATCGAGAGCGGCGAGCGCGAAGCCAGCGACGCCATCCAGCATGGCCTGCGTCGTGCCCTGGGCACTGGGGAGTCCGCTTCTTGAGCGTGCAGATCAGTCGCAAGCATTGGGAAGGCCTGCTCGGCGAGCTGGAAGATGCCCGCCGCCAGCGCCATCTGCTCACCTACCGGGCGCTGATCGAGCGCCTGCAACTCCCGACCCCGGCGATGACCGTGCTGACCGCCGCGCTGGAGCACCTGGCGGCACTGGATGCCCGCGCCGGTCGCCCGCTGCGCAGCTCGCTGGTGATCAGCCAGGGCGCCAGCCGCCTGCCGCGCACCGGCTTCTTCGAGTACGTCGAGCGTCTGGGCCGCTTCTCCGGCGCGCCGGATGGCCCTGCCGCGGCCGGCTGGCATGCAGCGGAAGTGGTACGGGTCTTCGAGTTCGAGTACCCCGAGGAGCTTTGACGTGGCGAGCCCTCGCGAGCTGTTCTGGCGTTTGCGCGCGCGGTTGAGTTATGCCGTGGCGCGGCGCCTGATGGGCTGGCCGTGGATGGTCCGTCAGCCGAAGTCCTGGGCCTGGATGCAGGGCCAGTTCGCGCGCATGGCTGCCCTGGGCGACGTGGGTGCACAGAGCTTCTACGGGCATCTGCTGCTATTCCGCGGGCAGGGGCTTGGCGCCCGCGAGGAAGGTCTGCGCCTGCTGCGTCTTGCTGCTGTCGCCGGTGATCACAAGGCGGCCTACCAGGTGGGCGTGCAGTCGCTCACAGGCGATACGCGCCACGCCGGCGATGCGCAGGAAGCGGCGCGTTACTGGAGTCAGGCCGCCGAAGCGGGCCACCCGTTGGCGGCGCGCAAGCTCGGCGAGTTGTATCGCAGCGGCGGCCCGGGCCTTGCGCCTGATGAAGCCCAGGCTGAGCGCTACGAGGCGCGCGCCCGCCAGTTGGGCCTCTGAGTCATTCCGCCGTGAGGATGTGCAGGCTGTAGCCAGGCATGTTCTTCGCGTGGCGCTTGGCCTCCGAAGCCAGCCCGGCCAGTTGGCTGGCATCCAGGCGCTGCCCGGCGCCACTCTTCACGTGCACCACGCCGATCGACAGGGAAAGCAGTGGATATTCCTCGCGCTGCCCCTGGCGGTTGTGCGCGACGAAGCAGCCCGCGTCCAGGTGCTCACGGCTGTAGAAGCGCCGGCACTGGCCCTGGAAATCCTCCAGCAGGTGGTTGAGCCGCTCGCGCCAGTCCTGCGTCCCCAGCACCAGCATGAAATCGTCGCCGCCGATATGGCCGACGAAGTCCCGCGTCGGGTCCACGCGCTCGCCCAGGCACTGAGCCAGGCAGAGCAGGACTTCATCGCCGCGGGCATAGCCGTAGAGGTCGTTGAAGGGCTTGAAGCTGTCGATGTCGACATAGCACACCACCGCTTCGCGCCCCTGTTGCAGCAGGCGCGACAGGCACTGCTGGATGGGCACGTTGCCCGGTAGCAGCGTCAGCGGGTTGGCATGGCGGGCCTGGCGGATCTTCAGTTCGGTAATCAGCTTGAGCACGTCGATCACCCGGCCCAGGCCGAGATAGCGGCCGTTCAGGGTGATGATGAAATCTTCCTCGATGCGCTGGCGCGCGCGGCTGGTGAGCAAGCGGCTGACCTGCTGCAGCGACTGGCTGCGCTCTACCGCGAGGAAGTCATTGCTCATCAGCCGGCTGATCGGCTTGCGCGCATACAACTCCGGCGCGAAGGGCTTGAGCAGGGCATCGGACAGGGCGTGCCGATGGACGATGCCCACCGGCTGGTCGTTGCGGTCCAGCACCGCCAGGGAATTCAGGTTGGCCTGGGCGCGGAAGGCTTCCAGTACATCGCCGATGGGGGTGTCGTCGCGTACTGCCGGATGTTCCAGCAGCAGGGGTTCGAGGTCCGCTTGATCTTCGGCGAGCAACGCGCCGGCGCTGTCCACCTCCGGTAGCAGGGCGCGAGCGTCGCGCGGCGGGTTTTCGTTGGGGCGGCCGAGCAGGTAGCCCTGCACCAGGTCCACGCCCATCTCCGACAGTACCGCAAGCTCCTCGGGTATCTCGATGCCTTCGGCGATCACCTGGGCGCGGGAGGCGTGGGCCATCTTCAGGATCGAGCCAACGAACTCGCGCTTCACCGCATCCAGGTGGATGCCTTCGATGAAGTGGCGGTCGATCTTCACGTAGTCGGGGCGCAGCTCGGACCACAGGCGCAGGCTGGAGTAGCCGGCGCCCAGGTCGTCCAGGGCGATGGAGAAGCCCATGGCGCGGTAGTGATGCAGCGCGGTGTCGAGCAGGGTGAAGTCCTCGATCGGCGTCTGTTCGGTCAGCTCGATCACCACGTCGCTGGGCGAAATGCCGAAGGTCTGCAGCAACTGCAACGTACGGCCGGGCTGGTGGGTCGGTTCCAGCAGGGACTCCGGGGAAACGTTGAGGAACAGCTTGCCCTCGAGCTTCAGGTCGCGAAAGCGCGCGCAGGCCTTGCGCCGGCAAAGCAGCTCCAGCTGGCTCAGGCGGCCGCTGCTGCGTGCAATGCTGAACAATGGCAGGGGCGAGTGCAGGGGGCCGTTGGACGGGCCGCGGGTGAGGGCTTCGTAGCCCACCAGGCGCCGTTCCGAAAGCGACAGGATGGGCTGGAACAGGCAGTGCAGGTCGCCGTGAGCGAGGATCTGGTCCAGCGCGCTCAACTGCTCGGTGACGGTCATGACGGTTCTCGGTGGCTGGAAAAGCAAAGGGCCGGTTTCCCGGCCCTGTGCATTTCACGACAGCGTCATGACTGTTTGATTACATCCGATCAGTGTTTGGCGACCTGGGAGTCCAGATTCAGGTAGTCGATCAGGATGTGCCCGGACTCGGTCAGGTAGGCGTCGTCCTGCGGCTTGGTCTTGTCCTCTTCCGGCAGGGCGTTCTCGTCTTCCTTCTTCAGCTCCTTGAGCGGCTCCTGGCCCTTGGATTTGCGCAGGGCATTCTCCATGGCCAGTTGGCGGTTCTCGATACTGGTCTGCTGGGCGCGACGCTTGGCTTCGTTGAGGCTGACGGTTTTCTCTTTCATCAGCTCCTGGGCCAGGGCGAGGCGCTCGCGGGCGTAGACGAAGTCCGCGTTGTGCTCGGTGCGTGCGTCGTGGCGGGTACGCAGCTGGTCGAGGAACGGCTTGAACGGGTCGGCCTGGGCCTTCAGCGCGGGCTTGATGGTGTCCCATGGCATCGAGTCGGGCAGGGCGCTTTCGCCGATTTCCTTGTCGTCGACGATGGACGGGTAGCTGATGTCCGGAATCACGCCCTGGTGCTGGGTGCTCTGGCCGGAGACACGGTAGAACTTGGCCAGGGTCAGCTTCAGCTCGCCGTGGTTGAGCGGCTGGATGGTCTGCACGGTGCCCTTGCCGAAGGTCTGGCCGCCGACGATGAGCGCGCGGTGGTAGTCCTGCATGGCGCCGGCGAAGATTTCCGAAGCCGAGGCGGACAGGCGATTGACCAACACGGTCATCGGACCGGTGTAGAAGGCCTTGCCCTCGTCATCGTTGAGCACGTCGACGCGGCCGTCGCTGTTGCGTACCAGCACGGTCGGGCCCTGGTCGATGAACAGGCCGGTCAGCTCGGTGGCTTCCTGCAGGGAGCCGCCGCCGTTGTTGCGCAGGTCGATGACGATACCGTCGACCTTGTCCTTCTGCAGTTCGGCGATGAGCTTCTTCACGTCGCGGGTGGTGGACTTGTAGTCCGGGTCGCCGGCGCGATAGGCCTTGAAGTCGAGGTAGAACGCGGGCACGTCGATGATGCCCAGCTTGTAGTTCTTGCCTTCGTGGTCGATGGTGATTTCCGACTTCTTCGCCGCCTGGTCTTCCAGCTTCACCGCCTCGCGGGTGATGGTGACGATCTTGCTGGTCTGGTCGTTCGGCGCGTTGGTGGACGGAATCACTTCCAGGCGGACCTGCGAGCCTTTCGGGCCGCGGATCAGCTTGACCACTTCATCCAGACGCCAGCCGACTACGTCGACCATCTCGCCCTTGCCCTGGGCGACGCCGATGATCTTGTCGGAGGTGGCGATCTGCTTGCTCTTCTCGGCGGGACCGGCCGGTACCAGGCGCACGACCTTGACGTAGTCGTTGTCGCTCTGCAGTACGGCGCCGATGCCTTCCAGCGAGAGGCTCATGTTGATGTCGAAGTTTTCCGCGCTGTCCGGCGACAGGTACTGGGTGTGCGGATCGTAGGTCTGCGCGAAGGCGTTGATGTAGGCCTGGAAGATGTCTTCGCTGCGGGTCTGCTCCAGGCGCATCAGCTGGTTCTTGTAGCGCTTGGTCAGCTGTTCCTGGATGGCCTTGTTGTCCTTGCCGGCGATCTTCAGGCGCAGGACCTCGTCCTTCACCTTCTTGCGCCAGAGGTCATCGAGCGCGGCGCTGTCTTTCGCCCAGGGCGATTTCTCGCGGTCGATTTCCAGCGACTCGTCGGTGGTGAAGTCCATCTTGTCGACGCCCTTGTTCAGGGTCGCCAGGGCGAAGTCCAGGCGTTCCTTCAGGCGGTCGAGATGGCGCTTGTAGATGGTGAAGCCGGGCTCCAGTTCGCCGCTTTTCAGGAAGTCGTCGAACTGGGTGCGCCAGGGCGCGAACTGGTCGATGTCGGCCTGGGTGAAGTACATCCGCGCCGGATCGAGGGTCTTCAGGTAGCTGTCATAGATTTTCGCCGAGCGCTCGTCGTTCAGCGGCGGCTTGTTGTAGTGATGGCGCTTGAGCAACTCAACGATGTTGAGGCTGGCAATCACTTGGTCCCGGTCAGGCTGCAGGCCATCCCAGACGTTCGGGCTGCTGGTGGCGGCGAACGAGGAAAAGGCGGTGGCGCCGAGGATGAACAACAGGGCGGTGCGGGGCAAAAATCGCTTCATGCTGATTCGACTGATCGCGGAGTTATGACGCATATTAGGCCGTAATTGGCGACGCCGGGTTCAATCGCAATAGAAATCGGCGCGAAGAAAAGGCCCGACCTTACGGATCGGGCCCTGCGAGATCACTATGGAGGCAGCGTGAACGCATTGCAAGGCATCGAAGGGCGGGTGGAATGGGCTGAGCGCCCGAACCCGGCTTGCGCACAGGGGCAGATCCGCATCCAGGTCGCTGCCGCGGGACTCAACCGCGCCGATCTGCTGCAGGTGGCGGGTCTCTACCCGCCGCCGCCGGGGGCCAGCGACATCATCGGCCTGGAGTGCTCCGGCGTGGTGACCGAGGTCGGCGCGGGCAGTACCTGGCAGGTGGGCGACCGTGTTTGCGCCCTGCTGGCCGGTGGCGGCATGGCCGAGGAAGTGGTGGTGGACCAGCGTCATGCACTGCCGGTTCCGGCCGGCCTGAGCCTGGCCGAAGCCGCCGCGTTGCCCGAGGTGTACGCCACTGCCTGGCTGAACCTGTTCATGCTCGGCGCACTGCAACCTGGCGAGAAAGTACTGCTGCATGCCGGCGCCAGTGGTGTTGGCTCAGCCGGCATCCAGCTGTGCAAGGCCTTTGGCAGCCCGTGCTGGGTCAGCGTCGGCTCGGCGGATCGCCTGGCCTACTGCGAAGCCCTGGGCGCCGAGGGTGGCGCGCTGCGCGGCGAGAGTCTCGAATCGCTTCGGGATTTCGCCCCCTTCGATGTGATCCTCGACCCGGTGGGCGCCAACTACGCCAGGCTGGACCTGGAAATCCTCGGCCGTGATGGTCGATGGGTGGTTATCGGTCTGATGGGCGGTCGCAAGGCCGAGCTGGACCTGGCCCTGCTGCTGGGCAAGCGCATTCAGCTGATCGGTTCGACCCTGCGTTCGCGCGATGCCGACTTCAAGGCACAGCTGATCGCCGAGCTGGGGCAGAAGGTCTGGCCATTGTTCGAAACCGGCAAGCTGAGCCCGCAACTGGAGCGCACCTTCCCGGTCCGCGAGGCGCAGAGCGCCTTCGATGCCCTGGCAAGCAACCAGGTGCAGGGCAAGGTAGTGGTACTGATCGACGAAAGCCTCAGCTG
Organism: Pseudomonas sp. GD03903; assembly: GCF_029840045.1. Classification (NCBI taxonomy): domain Bacteria; kingdom Pseudomonadati; phylum Pseudomonadota; class Gammaproteobacteria; order Pseudomonadales; family Pseudomonadaceae; genus Pseudomonas; species Pseudomonas sp. GD03903. Next base: position 287,051 of record NZ_JAOCBT010000002.1, read on the forward strand.
ATCCGACGCCTGACGCAGGGAGCGCGAATGCATGTCTGACTCACAGGAGCTCGCCGACAGCTCCCGGCGGGAGGATTTCTGGAGCTTGCCCAACTGGCTGAACGGCCCGTTGTGCCTGCTGCAGATAGCTCTGGGTATCGCCGCGACCATGCTGAGCGTGCTGCTGTTCATGCTCTCCTTGCCCAAGGAGCCCATCTGGATCGTGCCGGGATTCATCGTGGGGTTTTCCGCGGTGTTCCTGGCGGTCGTCACCCATGAGCTAGGGCACTTCCTGGCGGCGCGCTGCTGCAGGATCGTGGTATTGCGCGTGCGGATCGGCCGCTGGGATGTACGGATACTTCGCTCAGGCTGGAAACTCAGTCGTCGCCCCAGGACCGAGCCGCGATTGGGTGGCTTCGTCCTGGCCTTCATGGACCCGCGAGGCTCCTGGCGGCGCCAGCAATTGTGCTTCGTCGCTGGCGGCCCGCTGGCGAACCTGACGCTCGCCGCAGTCGCTGGCCTGGCCGCCATGCTGTTGGCAGGTGGGGCGGCGCAAGGGGCATTGCTGGCACTATCCGCCGCCAATGCCTGCCTGGGCGTCGCCAACCTGCTGCCGGCACAACGCAAGACAGTGATCAGCGATGGCCTCTGGCTGTTGCGCTGGTGGCGCGGCCTGGATATCAACCACCCGCAGTTGGCCTTCATGCGTCTGATGGGGCTGGCCTGTGCCGGGAAATGCTCGGATGAGCTGCCTGAAGAGGACCTTCGCCTGCTGGAGATTCAGCAGCAGCCGATGCCGCTACTGGCCCTGTATATCCGTCTCAGGGCGCTTCTGATCCAGGGCGAATGGCAGGCCGCCATGGCGCTTGGCGTCGTGTTCCAGGCACAACGCTCCAGCCTTCCCGAGACTACGCAGCGTGCCTTGTACGAGCTTTTGCGTCTGATAGCGGCGGAGCTGGCCTTTGCCGAGGCAATGGCGCGGCGTGATGCATCGGCTTTGTCCGACGACTTGTTGGTACCGCGTCTGCGCAGGGAGTACGCCGGCATCTGGGCGCGCTGCCTGGCACTTCGTGCCGAGCTGGCAGGGGATGAAGGCGAGCGGTGTCGACAACTGGCATTGGGGCTCGAGCATGCCGCCAATTCGCCGGACCTTTCCCTCGAGCGGGAAGAGTCACGAATCCAGCACTGCATGCTCCAGTCACTGCGAGGCTGATCAGCCTATTTCCAGTTCAGCACGTCCCAGCCCATCTTCTGTGCGTGCTCCAGCAACACCGGGTCGGCGTTCACCACGTGCGGCTTGCCCACCAGCTTGAGCAGCGGCAGGTCGTTGCGCGAGTCGGAGTAGAAGTGCGCCTCCGCCAGCGGCTTGTCGTCGCCATCGAGCAGGTCCAGCAGACGCAATACCTTGCCTTCGCGGTAGGTCAGCACGCCCACCGTGCGGCCGGTGTAGTGTCCGTTGACGACTTCCAGGTCGATGGCCAGCACTTCGTCGATGCCAATGCGTTCGGCGATGGGCTGGACCAGATGCACGCCCGAGGCGGAGATCACCAGCGGGCGGTCGCCAGCCTCGCGGTGGCGGGCGAGGGTAGTGCAGGCGTCACTGTGGATCAGGGGTTCGATGACGTCCTCGACGAAGGTTTCCACTTCGCGTTCGATCTCGTCCACGCTGCGCCCGGCCATCGGCTCCAGGGCGAAGGCCATGTAGTCCTCCATGGGCAGTTTGCCCAGCGCGTACTGCGCCATCAGTTCGGCGTCGCGCTTGAGGAACGACTCCGCGTCGACCCAGCCCAGATCGGCCATGCGCTTGCTCCACAGGCTCGCGCAGTCGCCGTCGATCAGGGTGTCGTCGAGGTCGAATATCACCAGGGCCATCAGGCCACCTCCCGAATGCTTTCAATGTCGATTTGCAGGCCGAGCTGGGTGCCGGCCGGGTACAGGCGCTCGGCGCTGCGGTTGAGGACGTCCACGGTCAGCTCTACGCCACTGGCGTCGACCCGGTAGCGGATCACGTTGCCCAGCAGGCTGTGGGAGAGTACCCGAACCGGGATGCCTTGGCCCGGCTCCACGCTCAGGCGCAGGGACTCGGGGCGAATCGCCACCTGCTGGCGGAAGGGGCGGTCCAGCAGCTTCGTTGCTTGCGCGGCGTCGAGCAGGTTGTAGTTGCCGATGAAGCCTGCGGCGAAGGCGTTCTGCGGCGCGGTGTAGAGTGTCTCGGCGTCGCCGCTCTGGACGATGCGCCCGGCGTTCATCAGCACGATGCGGTCGGACAGCGTCAGCGCTTCCTCCTGGTCGTGGGTGACGAACACCGTGGTCAGCTTCAGTTCCTGCTGGATCCGCCGGATCTGCTCGCGCAGGTGCTTGCGGATGCGCGCGTCCAGCGCCGACAGCGGCTCGTCGAGCAGCAGCAGGCGCGGGCGGGTGACCAGCGAACGGGCCAGGGCGACGCGCTGGCACTGGCCGCCGGAGAGCTGGTGCGGATAGCGTGCGGCCAGCGGGCCGAGTTCGACCATTTCCAGCACCTCGGCCACGCGCTGGGCGGACTCTGATGCTGGCACCTTGTGCATGCGCAAACCGAAGCCGACGTTCTGCTCCACGGTCATGTTGGGGAACAGCGCATAGCTCTGGAACACCATGGCGATGCCGCGCTTCTGCGGGCTCTTCGGCACGATGTCCTCGCCATCCAGCAGGATGCGCCCGCTGTCCACCGGGGTCAGCCCGGCGATGCAGCGCAGCAGGGTGGACTTGCCGCAGCCGCTGGGGCCGAGCAGGGTAACGAACTCGCCGCGTTCGGCGGCGAAGTCGATGTCCTGGAATACCGTGGTAGTGCCGTAGCTCTTGTTCAGTGTCTCGACGCTGAGGAAGCTCATGCCTTGTCCTTCTGTTTGGTATCTGAGCTCAAACGGTTCGCCGCCCAGGTGAGCAGCAGGACGAAGAGGAAGTACGAAACCACCACCGCGCTGGTGTAGTGGCCGCTGCTGTTGCGCATGTTGTTGAGGAACACCTGCAGGGTTTCATAACGGGTGCCCACCAGCAGGTTGGCGAAGACGAACTCGCCGATGAGGAAGCTGAAGGACAGGAACAGCGCCACCATCAGGCCCTTGCGCAGGTTCGGCAGCACCACCAGCAGGGCGGCCTGCCAGGTGCTGGCGCCGAGCAGGTGGGCGGCGTCCATCAGGTCGTGCAGGTTGATCGCCTGCAGGTTGTTGCTGATCGCCCGGTACATGAAGGGCAGGGCGATGGTGAAGTAGCAGCCGATCAGGATCCACGGCGTGCCCACGATGGGCAGCGGGCCGGACGCATAGAGCTGCAGCAGGCCGACCGACGACACCACCGGCGGCACCGCGAAGGGCAGCAGGATCAGTACGTTCATCAGCGCGTCCAGGCGCGGGAAGTAATAGTGGATGACGAACATCAGCGGCAGCACCAGCACCACGCTGAGGATCAGTGCGCCGAAGCACACCAGCAGCGACTGGCCGAAGGCGACGAGGAAGCGCGGGTCGCTCCATAGCGTCAGGAACCACTTCAGGGTCAGCCCGTCCGGCAGCACGCTGGCGCTCCATGAGGTGGCCAGCGAATAGAGCAGGGTGGCGGCCAGCGGCACCAGCAGGATCAGGAACAGTGCGTAGACCACCACGCGGTGGTACAGCGCGTTAGCGTTTCTCGACATGGTAGCTCCGGCGCAGCAGCCACTGGTGGGCTAGGGTAATGATGCTCATCAGGCCGACCAGCACCATCGCCAGGGCGCTGGCCATGTTCGGGTCAAGGAATACGTCGCCCGAGACCAGCCCGGCGATGCGGATCGGCACCACGTTGAAGTTGCCGGTGGTCAGCGAGTAGACCGTGGCATAGGCACCCAGAGCGTTGGCCAGCAGGATGACGAAGGTGCCGAGCAGCGCCGGCGTCAGCACCGGGATGCCGATGTGCCGCCAGAACGCCCATTGGCTGGCGCCCAGCAATGCGGCGGATTCGCGCCAGTCTTCGCGCAGGGCGTCGAAGGCCGGGTAGAGCAGCATCACGCCCAGGGGAATCTGGAAGTAGGTGTAGAGGATGATCAGGCCGGTTTTCGAATAGAGGTTGAAGTCCTCGATGATCCCCGCCTGTTTCAGCAGCAGCGTGATGGCGCCGTTGAAGCCCAGGATGATGATGAAGGCGAAGGCCAGCGGCACCCCGGCGAAGTTGCTGGTCATGTTGGCGAAGGCCATCACGAAGTCGCGCAGCTTGCTGTCCACCTGGCGCAGGGAGTAGCTGCCGAGGATGGCGATGGCCAGCCCGATCAGGCTCGACCAGAGAGAAATCTCCAGGCTGTAGCGGATCGCCTGCAGGTAGAAGGGCGAGCCGAAGATCTCGCTGAAATTGCCCAGGCCCCAGCCGTCGCCGGTGCGCACGCTGTTGATCATTACCCACAGCAGCGGCGCGAGCTGGAAGGCGAAGAAGAACAGCGCGAAGGGCAGCAGGCAGAGCAGGGCGAAGAGCTTTCCGGTGTTCGATCTCATGCCTTGAGCAGCTCCCGGCAGAGCGGTTTGTCGTGGGGCGCGCCGAGGATCTCGCACAGCGTGCCGCAGAGTTCGACCTGGCGTGGGCGCGCCTGGTCATCGAGGCTGAACGCCTCGCCGAAGACGAACAGCGGCACTTCGCGCTCCTCGGTGAGGATGCCGCCGTGGCTGCGGTCGTCGTTCATGCCGTGATCGGCGGTGACCATCACCTGGTAGCCGGCGGCCAGCCACTGGTGCAGGTACTCGGAGAGGATGATGTCGGCGTGCCGCGCGCTGTTGCGATACTGCGGCGTGCCGAGGCCATGCTTGTGGCCGGCGTCGTCGATGTTCATCGGGTGCACCAGCAGGCAGTTGGGCGCGTGCCGGCGGCGCAGCGACTCGGCATCGGTGAACAGGTGCGAGTCGGGGTAGTGGTCGGTCCAGTAGAAGTGGCCGTGCTGGATTGGCAGGGATTCATCGGCGGTATGACGGTCGCGCGCCGGGTCGAAGGGCGTGCGGTTGTACAGCTCGCTGACCCAGTGGTAGGCCGCCGCTGCGGTGCTCAGGCCGGCGTCGCGGGCGTAGTGGAACAGGCTGCGCTGGTTCGACAGGCGCGACACGTCGTTGTGCAGGATGCCGCTATCGATCGGGCGTACGCCGGTGAGGATGCATTCATAGAGCGGGCGCGACAGCGAGGGCAGCTCGCATTCGAGCCGATAGAGCAGGCCGCTGCCGGCGTTGCACAGCGCTTGCAGGTGGCCCATGCAGTCATGGGCGACACTGTAGTTGAGGCCGTCGAGGACGACCAGGATGACGTCGTGGCGCATGGGGTGGGGCCTTCGTCGCAACTCGGCCGCCCCGGCGCGAGCCGGGGCGGCTGGGCGTCACTGCATGTTGATGATGACGTTTTCCTGCCATTGGCGCGGCAGGCGCTTGGAGGTTTCCTCCCAGGCCTTGGGATCCTTGATCGGCTGGGCCTTGGCGTACTGCTCGTTAGGCAGCAGCTTGGCCTGCACCTCGGCCGGCAGGGTCAGGTGCTCGGCACGGATCGGGCGGGCATTGCCCTTGGCCAGGTTGATCTGCCCGGCATCGCTGAAGATGTATTCGCGGGCCAGCTTGGCGGCGTTCGGGTTCTTCGCGTACTTGTTGATGATCGTGGTGTAGCCGGAGATCACCGAGCCGTCGGAGGGGATCAGCACCTCGAAGCGCGACGGGTCGATCTGGTCGCGGTAGCTCAGGCCGTTGAAGTCCCAGACGATGCCGACCTCCACTTCACCCTTTTCCAGGGTGTTGATTACCGGGTTCGTCAGCGACAGGCGACCCTGCTTGGCCAATTGCGCGAAGAACTCCAGGCCCGGCTTGATGTTCTTCTCGTCGCCGCCGTTGGCGATACTCGCGGCCAGCACGCCGTTGACCGCCTGGGCAGCGGCGCTGACGTCACCGATGGTGACCTTGTACTTGCCCTTGAGCAGGTCGGCCCAGCTGTGCGGAACGTCCTTCACCAGTTGCTTGTTGACGATGAAGGCGATGGTGCCGGTGTAAGCGAGCGCCCAGTGGCCGTCCTTGTCCTTGGCCCAATCCGGCACCTGGTCCCAGGTGCTGGGCTTGTAGGGCTGGCTGACGTCCATCTGCATGGCAATGGGGCCGAAGGCGGCGCCGACGTCGCCGATGTCGGCGCTGGCGTTTTCCTTCTCGGCCTTGAACTTGGCCAGTTCCTGGGCCGAGCTCATGTCGGTGTCCATGTGCTTGATGCCGTACTTGCTTTCCAGGTCCTTCCAGGTGTCCTTCCAGTTCGCCCAGCTGTCGGGCATGCCCACGCTGTTGACCTGGCCTTCCTTGCGGGCGGCGGCTTCCAGCGATTGCAGATCGGCGTTGGCCGCCATGGCGAGGCTGCTGCCAAGGGCAATGGCCGATCCCAGCAGTGAAGCAAGCATGCGTTTCATTCGGTGCTCCTTCGGTTCAGTGTTTTCAGGCGTGGTCTAGATCAGCAAGACGCAGGCCAATCTATGCGGGGCGGATGACAGTTTGATGTAAGGCCCAGGCGCACCGGCCTGGCCTCGAGCGCCCAGCGGGGTATCGGGGAAAAGCGTAGACCATGGCCAATGCCTTGATCTGCCTGGTCTACGCTGGTGTCGTTAACTGGCATGAGCGCTGCTTGCAAAGAGGCTGTCACGGGACGGTCATCGGGCTTTCCTAGGATGAACGCACCCCGTCAGGGGAAAGAAATGCCCTGTTCTGGGGCTGGACTAGTCCAAAAGAGGGAATCGAATGCGCGATACGGCGCTACCCACGGTCACGGCGATCTGCCGCGCACTCATCGAGCAGATCGACAGCGGTCTGCTCAGTGCCGGCGGCAAGCTGCCGGCCGAACGCAAGCTGAGCGAACTGTTCGATACCACGCGCATCACCCTGCGCGAGGCGCTGGGGCAACTCGAGGCGCAAGGCCTGATCTACCGCGAAGAGCGTCGCGGCTGGTTCGTCTCGCCGCCGCGGCTGCTGTACAACCCGCTGGTGCGCAGCCACTACCACGCGATGGTGGAAGGGCAGGGACGCGTGCCGGCGACTGAGGTGCTGTCGGCGCGGCAGGTGCCCGCCAGCGCGGCAATCTGCGAGCTGCTGGGGCTGCCGGCACTCTCCAGCGTCTACCAGATCCGCCGGGTTCGGCGGGTGGACGGGCGGCTGGTGCTGTACGTCGAGCACTACCTCAACCCGGCGTACTTCCCCGGCATTCTCGACAGCGACCTGACCTGCTCGCTGACCGAGCTGTATGCCAGCCGCTACGACATTCGCTACGGCCGCGTGCGCTTCGACATGGTGCCCACCGCGTTGCACGGTGAAGCCGCCAGCGTGCTGCGCGTCGCCGAAGGCAGCCCGGCGCTGCGCATCACCCGCATCAATGGCGACCAGCACGGGCGCACCATCGATTGCGACCTGGAGTTCTGGCGGCACGATGCCATCCACGTGAGTGTCGAAGTGCCGGATTGATCGCCTACCGTCGAGCCTGATTTGTAGGAGCGTGCTTGCTCGCGAACGGAGTCAGCCGATGGCACCGGAGTTGGGTGGTTCGCGAGCAAGCTCGCTCCTACAGGATCAAAGGTCGATTCAGCGGTCCGGATTCCACTCCGGATAAGCCGGAATGCTGTCCTGCGCCAGCCACGGGCGATCGTGGGATACCCAGATATGCCGCGCCGGACGTGATCCTGGATCGTCGTCCAGGCTGGCAACGCGGACGATGACGTGAGGCTGGCCGTCGCGTTCGGCGATCAGCTGGGTGCCGCAGCGCGGGCAGAACTTGCGCAGCTTGCCGGGCGAGGATTCATACGCGGCAACCTTCTCCGCGCCACGGGTCCAGCGGAAGTGCTCGCGCATCACCCCGGCGGTACTGGCGAAGGCCGCCGAGTGGGCCTTCTGGCACGTCAGGCAGTGACAGTGGCCGATGGGCATGTCGAGGCCGTCGATCTCATAGCCGATGTCGCCGCACAGGCAGCTTCCGTCGAGGGGCATGTTCAGTCTCCGGAAAGAAAAACGCCCGGCGGCTGCCGGGCGTTCGGGTCAGGGCAGCTCGGCGCTGTCGTAGAAGGCGCTGAGGACCTTGGCCAGGTAATGCAGGTCCTGGCTGCCGGCCAGTTCGCGGATGGAGTGCATGGCGAAGGTCGGCAGGCCGATGTCGACGGTGCGCACGCCGATCTGGCTGGCGGTGATCGGGCCGATGGTGGAGCCGCAACCCATGTCGCTGCGGGTCACGAAGCTCTGCACCGGTACTTCGTTCTCCAGGCACAGGTGGCGGAAGAAGCCGGCGGTTTCGCTGTTGGTGGCGTAGCGCTGGTTGCTGTTGATCTTGATCACCGGGCCGCCGTTGAGCTTCGGGCCATGGTTGCCGTCGTGCTTGTCGGCATAGTTCGGGTGCACGCCGTGGGCGTTGTCGGCGGAGACCAGCAGCGAGCGTTGCACGGTCCGGGTGAAGGCGTCGCCCTCGGGCAGCAGTCGGCGCAGCACCTGCTCCAGGAACGGACCGTCGGCGCCGCAGGCCGAACAGGAGCCGACTTCCTCGTGGTCGGTGCAGACCAGCACGCCGCTCTGCTCGTCGTTGCTGCCCAGCAGCGCCTGCAGACCGGCGTAGCAGGACAGCAGGTTGTCCAGGCGCGCGCCGGCGATGAACGCCTGGTCGAGGCCGATCACGGCCGCGCGCTGGGTGTCGTAGAAGCTCAGCTCGTAGTCGAGGATGGCGTCGGCGGTGATGCCGTGTTCCAGTTGCAGCTGTTCACCGAGCAGGTCGCGGAAGTCGCGGGTTTCGCCCGCGGCGACCTGAGCGAGGATCGGTGGCAGCTCAGTCTGCGCGTTGATCGACCAGCCGAGGTTGGCTTCGCGGTTGAGGTGGATCGCCAGGTTGGGGATAACGGCGATGGGCGCCCTGAAGTCGATCAGTTTGCTTTCCACCTTGCCGGCCAGGCGGAAGGTGACGCGGCCGGCCAGCGACAGGTCGCGGTCGAACCAGGGCGCGAACAGCGCGCCGCCGTAGACCTCGACGCCCAGCTGCCAGTAGCCGTTGCGTACCAGCTCGGGGTTCGGCTTGACGCGCAGGCAGGGGCTGTCGGTGTGGGCGCCGACCAGGCGCAGGCCGTTCTCCAGCAGCGGCACGGTGCCGAGTTTGAAGGCGATCAGCGAGGAGTCGTTGCGGGTCACGTAATAGCGGCCACCGGCTTCGGTGCGCCAGGCCTCGCGCTCGTCCAGGCGCTGGTAGCCGGCCTCTTCGAGGCGCAGGGCGAGGGCCTGGGTGGCGTGGAAGGGGGTGGGGGAGGCCGCGAGGAAATCGATCAGGCCCTGGTTGAGTTCTGCACGCATGGGTAACTCCGGACAGCGAATGGCCGGAAGTTTAACGTAAATGCGCAAATCTGCGGCCAGGGGTCGCGCCAACAGGTGGGGCGAGCGTAGGAGCGGACTTTGTCCGCGATCGTTTCCCGCCGGCTCCGAGCCGGCCGGACATACATCGCGGACGGAGTCCGCTCCTACGAAAAAGGAATCAGAACGGTGCGGGCGACTCGAAGCGCAGGCGCTCGCCGGTCTGTGGGTGGGTCAGGGCGAGCATGCTGGCGTGCAGGCACAGGCGGTCGCGCAGGGTCAGGGCTTCGCCTTCGGCGTAGAGGCGATCACCGAGCAACGGGTGGCCGATGCTCAGCATGTGCACGCGCAACTGGTGCGAGCGCCCGGTGATCGGGGTGAGCTCGACGCGGCTCCAGTTGCCGTGGCGCTCCATCACGCGCCAGAAGGTCAGTGCATTCCGGCCCTGCTCGAAGTCGACCACATGGCGTGGTTTGGTCGGCGGGTCGTAGCGCAGCGGGGCTTCGATGCGGCCGCTGTCCAGTTCCGGCTCACCCCAGCACAGCGCGGTGTAGGCCTTCTCGGTCTCGCGGTCGTGGAACTGGCGCGACAGTTCGCGGTGGCTGTCGGCGTCACGGGCCAGCACGATCAGGCCCGAGGTTTCCCAGTCCAGGCGGTGGACGATGCGCGCTTCCGGGTAGCCGTTCTCCTGCAGGCGGGTGATCAGGCAGTCCTTGTTGTCGTCCGCGCGACCGGGCACGGAGAGCAGCAGGGTGGGCTTGTTCACCACCAGCAGGGCGGCGTCCTCATGGACGAATTCAATCTGGGAAAGCGGCATGGAAGCTCTTGCGCGAATAAGAATGACGAAAACGACTGCGGCGGCCGAAGCCGCCGCAGGTTCACCAAAGCCGGATCAACGCTCCGGCAGGGTGATGTTGAGTTCCAGGATCGAACAGCTGCCCTGGTTGGCCAGCTCGACCTGGACTTGTTCCTGGTCGATGGGCACGTATTTGCGGATCACTTCCAGCAGGTCTTTCTGCAACTGCGGGAGGTAGTCCGGTTGCGAACGGTTGCCGCGCTCGTGGGCGACGATGATCTGGAGTCTTTCTTTCGCGATGGATGCGCTGTTTTGCGCCTTCCGGCTGCGGAAGAAATCTAAAAGGCTCATTCACGTCCTCCGAACAGTCGTTGCAGGAATCCTTTCTTTTGCACATCGAGGAACCGATGGGGCATTTCCTTGCCCAGCAGTCGCTCGACGGCGTCGCTGTACGCCTGGCCGGCGTCGCTCTCTTCGTCGAGGATGACCGGTACGCCCTGGTTGGATGCCTTCAGCACGGCCTGGGATTCCGGAATCACGCCGAGCAGACGGATGGCCAGGATTTCCTCGACGTCTTCGACGCCGAGCATTTCGCCCTTGGTGACCCGCTCCGGGTTGTAGCGGGTCAGCAGCAGGTGTTCCTTGATCGCATCCTCGCCTTTCTCGGCGCGGGCGGACTTGCTGGCCAGCAGGCCGAGCATGCGGTCGGAGTCGCGGACCGAGGAGACTTCCGGGTTGGTCACGACGATCGCCTCGTCGGCATAGTACATGGCCAGGTGGGCACCTTTCTCGATGCCGGCCGGGGAGTCGCAGATCACATAGTCGAAGGTCTGCTTGAGCTCTTCGATGACCTTGCCGACGCCTTCCTGGGTGAGCGCATCCTTGTCGCGGGTCTGGCTGGCGGCCAGCACGAACAGGTTCTCGAGGCGCTTGTCCTTGATCAGGGCCTGGGTCAGGGTCGCTTCGCCATTGATGACGTTGACGAAGTCGTACACCACGCGGCGTTCGCAGCCCATGATCAGGTCGAGGTTACGCAGGCCTACGTCGAAGTCGACGATGACGGTCTTGTGGCCGCGCAGGGCCAGGCCGGTGCCGATGGCTGCGCTGGTGGTGGTTTTACCGACGCCACCCTTACCGGAAGTGACTACGAGGATCTTGGCCAAGGTGATTCACCCCAAAGAAAAAACGAAGAATTCTGGTCCCTGAAAGTCGCGGCAGTATCCGTTAAAGGCGGGTGATGTTCAACACGTCACCCGACAGGCTGACGTGCACCGCCTGGCCCCATTGCGGACTGCGTCGCAGGTCTTCGGCGACCTTGTAATTACCAGCGATGGACACCAGTTCGGCGGCCAGTTGCTGGCAGAAAATACGTGCGCTGGTATCGCCCTTGACGCCGGCCAGGGCGCGTCCGCGCATCGGACCGTACACATGGATATTTCCGTCGGCGAGAAGTTCCGCACCCGGGCTGACGGGGGCGAGCACGATCAGGTCGCCGCCGGCGGCGTAGATCTGCACGCCGCCGCGTACCGGAGTGGTTACCAGCTTGGTCGGTCGGACGACCGGTGCCGGCGGCTCGGCCGGTTTTTCCGCAACGGCTTCCGCGGCTGCTTCCGGCGTTTCGGCGGTTGCCTGGGCGTCAGCGTCTGTGGGTTTTTCCTGCTTGGCCTCGGCGGCCTGCTCAACCGGCTGCTGCGCCGGCTTTTCGGCCTGCACGCCGGCACCTGCAGCCTGTTCGACCACCTTCTCGGAGAGCTTCTCGCCACGCGGCCGACGTACCGGCGCGGCGCCGGTCACCTGCGGGACACTGTCCCTGGGTTCGACCGGACGCTCGCGGGAGGAACCCGAAGGCGGCAGCACCGGAATGTCGAACATGGTGGCCAGGCGGATGTCTTCCTCGCGGCTGGCGCGCACGGCCAGGGTGCGCAGGCCGTGGCGGCGGCAGATGTCCAGCACGCCCTGCAGGTCGAGTTGGCCCTCGCCATCGGGCAGTTTGTCGAGCGCCAGTACCAACGGGGTGTCACGGAAGAAGTTGGGCGCCTGGGCGACCTTGTCGGCGAGCTGGCGGTCCAGGCGCGGCAGGTCATTGTGGGCCAGTTCCAGAACGGTGACGGCCAGCATGCTGCCCTTGAGCTGGAATACGGGATCGTGGTCGAGAAGGTCGGCTTGGCTCATGGTCAGGCTGCATCACTAAATGGTGTGGACTTATAACGGAGCGCCCCGGCAGCCGCAAGCATGGCGGTAGGCCAGGGAGCGAAGGCGGGCGCGCTGTGCGCCGGCAAGGTAGAATGTCGGGCTTTGACCTAGCCGGAAAGTTCCATGGACCGCCCCACCTTTCGCCGTGAGTTCCTCCATCCTCGCCATTGGCCGCTCTGGCTCGGTCTTGGTGTGCTGTGGCTGGTGGTGCAGCTGCCATACCCGGCGCTGCTCTGGCTCGGGCGTGCGCTGGGAGCGCTGATGTACCGTGTGGTGGGCAGCCGCCGGGCGATCGCCGCGCGCAATCTGGAGTTGTGCTTCCCGGAGCTTTCCGCCGCCGAGCGCAAGCGCCTGCTGAAGGAAAACTTCGCGTCGACCGGCATCGCCTTCTTCGAAATGGCCATGAGCTGGTGGTGGCCCAAGGCCCGTCTGGCCAAGCTCGCCCACATCGAAGGCATCGAGCACCTGAAGAAAGCCGAGGCCGAAGGCAAGGGCGTGATCCTCATGGCCATGCACTTCACCACCCTGGAGATCGGTGCGGCGTTGCTCGGCCAGGTGCAGACCATCGACGGCATGTACCGCGAGCACGACAACCCGGTGTTCGATTTCGTCCAGCGCACTGGCCGCGAGCGGCATAACGCCGACGCCACCGCCATCGAGCGCGAGGACGTGCGCGCCATGCTCAAGGTGCTGCGCGCCGGGCGCGCCATCTGGTACGCGCCGGACCAGGATTACGGCGCCAAGCAGAGCCTGTTCGTGCCGCTGTTCGGTATCCAGGCCGCCACGGTCACCGCCACCACCAAGTTCGCCCGCCTGGGCCGCGCGCTGGTGCTGCCGTTCACCCAGTCGCGTCTGGCCGATGGTTCCGGCTACCGCCTGACCATTCACCCGCCGCTGGAGGACTTCCCTGGCGAGAGTGAAGAGGCCGACTGCATCCGCATCAACCAATGGGTGGAAAGCGAGATTCGTCGCCAGCCCGAGCAGTACCTCTGGGCGCATCGGCGCTTCAAGAGCCGCCCCGAGGGCGAGCCCAAGCTCTACGACAAGAAGTAGGCCGGGGCGGTCTACGCTGGTAACGACGCGACAAGGACTTCAGCTGTGACCGACTCCGCCACTGCACCGACTTCTCCGGCCGTCACCGGCCTCATTCTTTCTGGCGGTGGCGCGCGGGCGGCCTACCAGGTCGGTGTGCTGGCCGCCATCGCCGAATTGCTGCCCGAGGGCGCCGAGAATCCCTTTCCGGTCATCGTCGGTACCTCCGCTGGCGCCATCAACGCGGTCGGGCTGGCTTGCGGAGCACTCTCCTTCACCGGTGCGGTGGAGCGCCTGACCAAGGTCTGGAAGGGCTTTCGCACCGGGCAGGTGTACCGTGCCGACTGGCCCGGCGTGTTCAGCCAGGCCTTCAAGTTCCTCGGCCACAGCCTGCTGGGGCTAGGCAAGCGCGAGCCGGTGGCGCTGCTGGACAGCACGCCGCTGCGCTATCTGCTGGAACGCGAGCTGGACCTCTCCGGCATTGCCGCCGCCGTGCGCCGACGCAACCTGCGCGCGGTGGCGGTAACGGCGTTCGGCTACGAATCCGGCCAGGCGGTGACCTTCTACCAGGGCCGCGCCACCATCGATCCCTGGCTGCGCCACCGGCGTATCGGTGTGCCGACGCGCCTGCAGATCGAGCATTTGCTGGCCAGCTCGGCAATCCCGCTGCTGTTCCGCCCGGTGAAGATTCTCCGTGAATTCTTCGGCGACGGCGCGGTGCGCCAGCAGGCACCGATCAGCCCGGCGCTGCACCTGGGGGCCAATCGCGTGCTGGTCATCGGCGTCAGCGGCAACCCCACGCTGGGCAGCGCCAACGAGCAGGTCGCGAATTACCGCACCGGCCAGCCGCCGAGCCTGGCACAGGTAGGCATTCACCTGCTGAACAGCACCTTTATCGACAGCCTCGAAGGCGACATCGAACTGTTGCACCGCATCAACTTCCTCAGCTCGCTGGTGCCTGAGGAAGCGCGCCGCTCGACGCTGGGGCTGGCGCCGGTGGAGGTGTTGCTGATTTCGCCGAGCAGGCCGCTGGACGAGATCGCCGCGCAGTTCCGCCACGAGCTGCCCAAGCCGTTGCGCCTGTTCCTGCGCGGGCCGGGAGCGACCAAGGCGAGCGGGGCGGGGGTGCTCAGCTACCTGCTGTTCGAGCCGGGCTACTGCAATGCGCTGATCGAGCTGGGGTATCGCGATGCCATGGAAAAGCGCGCGGAGATCGCGCGCTTTCTGGGGATGGAGGAGTGGTCGCTGTAGGCCCGCGGCAGTATTGCCATGAGCGTAGGAGCGGACTCCGTCCGCGATTGGCATCAGGCGCGTGGGGAAACCATCGCGGACGGAGTCCGCTCCTACGTGTAGCCAGCCCTGTGCGTCTCGGTCAGACCGCGAACACACCATCGCGGTAGTCGCGCAGGGCCTGCTCGATCTCCTCGCGGCTGTTCATCACGAACGGGCCGTACTGCACGATGGGTTCGTTGAGCGGCTTGCCGGCCAGCAGCAGGACGCGCGCGCCCTGGTCGCTGGACAGCTGGATCTCGTCGCCCTGGCCCAGACGCACCAGGCGGTTGCTGGGGACGGTCTCGTCGCCGCGCTCACCCGGCACCTGCAGCGAGCCTTCGTAGACATACAGCATCACCCGATGGCCCGCCGGAATCTGCGGAGCCACCGAAGTGCCCGCCGGCAGGACCAGATCGTAATAGTGCGGTTCCGTGCCCGGACGCTGCACCGCGCCATCGACGGCGGTCTCGCCGTCGTCGAAGCGCCCGGCGATCACGGTCACGCCCACACCTTGCCCGGTGGTCACGCGCGGCACGTCTTCCGGCTCGATATCGCGGTAGCCGGCCGGGGCCAGCTTGTCCTTCGCCGGCAGGTTCAGCCACAGCTGGAAGCCACGCATGGCGCCTTCCACCTGCTCGGGCATCTCGCTGTGGATGATGCCGTGGGCGGCGGTCATCCACTGCACGCCGCCGGGCTTGAGCAGGCCGGTATTGCCCAGGTGGTCTTCGTGGCGCATGCGTCCTTCGAGCATGTAGGTGACAGTCTCGAAGCCACGGTGCGGGTGGGCCGGGAAACCGGCGATATAGTCGTCGGGGTTCTGCGTGTCGAACTGGTCGAGCATCAGGAACGGATCGAAGCGTTCGATGCCGGGGCCGCCGATCACTCGGGTCAGGCGCACGCCGGCGCCGTCGGAGGCCGGGTGGCCGATGTGCTGGTCGATCACGGTACGTAAGCGGGTCATGGGGACCTCCTTGATCTGTGAATGGAGATCATCCTAGTCCCAATTGATGGATCAATGGTTGCGAGTTTTTCAGCTTAACTATCGATGGATTAGATCTTTTGTCGGAAAGAAAACCGCCGCCCCAAGGCGGCGGTTTCGTCTCACTCCTGGATCTGCAGGCGCCGGGCTTCGGTATAGAAGTAGCGCAGCTTCTCGTACTCGAAGGGCGTGTTCATCTGCCCGTAGCGGAAGCCGTTGCTGTAGCGCTTGTCGATGATCTCCAGCACTGGCAGTTCCCAGTACTCGCGGCTGAGCTCGGAGTAGTTCAGGTAGTTCACTTCGCGGGCGGCGACGAAATCGGTGACCAGCCCGCTGGTGTCGCGCAGGTTGGACGGGCCGAGGATCGGCAGCATCAGGTACGGGCCATCGGGCACGCCCCAGTAGCCCAGGGTCTGGCCGAAGTCCTCGCTGAGCCTGGGCAGGCCCATGGCGGTGGCCGGGTCCCACAGGCCGCCGATGCCGAAGATGGTGTTGAACAGCAGCCGCGCGGTGCTGTTCGCCGCGCGCTGGGGCTTGAGCTGGGCAACGCTGTTGAGCAGCGTCGGTACTTCGCCCAGGTTGCTGAAGAAGTTGCTCACGCCCGTACGCACGAAGTGCGGGGTGACGTACTCGTAGCCGTGCACCACGGGCAGGAAGACCCACTCGTCGAAGCGGTAGTTGAAGTGATAGACCCGACGGTTCCACGACTCCCAGGGGTCGTAGACGTTGAGGGCGTCGAAGGTGGCGCGTTCGAATTCGCGCTGGTCCAGGCCGGGGTTGAACTTCAGCGCATCCAGCGGGTGCTTGAAGCCGTCGTCGTCCGGCGCCATGTCGAACTTGGTGGTGATGGGCGTCTGTACCGGTTGCGCGGTCTCGGCCTGGGCGACGCCGCAGGCCAGCAGCAGGGCAAGAGTCCAGGAATGGCGGAATGGCATGGAGTCAGTTCCCTGTCTGCGCGGTGGCCAGGCCGTCGGCCGGGGCACCCTGTCCCTTGAAGAAGCCCAGCATGTCCTGGGCGTTCACGCGGTAATTGAGGTTGCCGCAGTGGCCGCCGCGCGGGTAGAGCGTCAGGCGATCGCCAAAGGTGCGGCGCAGGAAGCCGATATCGCCGGGGCCGAGGATGACGTCGTCGGCGTTGTGCATGACGGCGATCTTCGGGCTCTGCTTCAGGTAGTCCTGCACGCCATACAGGCTGACCTGGTCGACCAGCTGCGGCAGGCTGCCGCCGTCGTACTTGGCGCGCCAGAGCGGCATCAGCTGGTCGGTCATGTAGCACTCGAAGTCGCATTGCATGGCGCGCTTGAAGAACGGCGTCAGGCTGGTGCCTTCGGTGATCGGGTACTTGGGCGGGGTGATCAGGCCGCGGCGGTTGATCAGGTCGGAAGTGAAGGCGATGTCGGCGGAGGAGAAGCGGAACACCGCGCCTATCAGCATGGCCATCTCTTCATTGGAGAGGTGCTGCCTGGACTGCTGCAGGTCGAAGAGGAAGGCGTCGTTGAGGTCGACGTAGCCCTTCTGGTTGAAGTAGCGGGTCAGCTTGGCGAGGATCACCTGGTAGAAGGTGTTGGTGTCGTTGATGCCCTTGACCTGGGTCTGCACCAGCTTGTCGAGGTTGCTCACCGAGGTGTAGAGGTTCACCGGCGGGTTGAGCAGCAACACACGCTTGAAGTTGAAGCTGCGGCGGGTTTCGTCGAGCTTGCTGACAAAGGCTGCGTGCAGCGCGCCCAGGCTGTAGCCGGTCAGGTAGTAGTCGCTGACAGGCAGGTCCGGATGCTGCGCGCGCACCGCCTGCATGACTCTGTACAGGTCGTCGGCATCGTCGGGCGTGTAGCCGGGGGTGGCGACGTGGGAGGCGCCCACCATGAAGTCCCAGCTGGTCGGCGAGGACAGTTGCACCACGTGGTAGCCGGCGCCGTAGAAGAGGCGCTTGAGATACTCCGGCGTCGTGCTGGCGTAGTTGGCGCCGGTGCCGGCGATGATGAACACCAGTGGCGCCTGGTGATCCTGTCTGGCCAGGCGGTAGTGCAGCTTCTTCACCGGCCAGAAGTTGCTCGGCAGCTCGTGCTCGCGCTCCGGGCGCAGGTTGAGCGCGTAGTCGGACTGGCGGATGTCGTCGTCCGCCGGCAGTTGCGGGCGCAATTCCGGCGGGGTGGTGGCGATGGTCGCCTCGAACGGGTTGATCAGCGGGAAGCCGTAGCTGGCCTGATCCACGTCGCGGGCCGCTGCCGGCCCGACGAGGCCCATTGCGAGGCAGCCGATCAGGGCAGCCACGCGGTGCAGAAATGTCATGGTTCGGAGTCCTTTCAATAGGAGGCCAACTCTAGGGTGACCGGCGATTAAGACCAGCACATTTCCGACAAGTGCAACTCGCTTGTCAGCCTTTGCGCGCGAGGTCCCTGAGCGCATCACCGGTTAGACGATAGACGCTCCATTCGTCCTGTGGGCGAGCGCCCAGGCTGCGGTAGAAACCGATGGCCGGTTCGTTCCAGTCCAGCACCGACCATTCCAGGCGTCCGCAATCGCGCTCTACTGCCAGCCGCGCCAGCTCCGTGAGCAGCGCCTTGCCCAGGCCGGCGCCACGCGCGGCGGGGCGCACGTAGAGGTCTTCGAGGTAGATGCCGGGCTGGCTCAGCCAGGTCGAGTAGTTGTGGAAGAACAGGGCGAAACCCTGGGCGGCGCCGTCCACCTCGCCGATCAGTACTTCGGCATAGGGCCGCGGGCCGAACAGGTGCTCATGCATGCGCTGGGCGTCGGCCTTCACTTCGTGGAGCAGTTTCTCGTAGTCGGCCAGTTCGCGGATCAGCTCGAGGATCAGCGGGATATCCTCAGGGGCGGCGGGGCGCAGGGTGACGCGCGGCATGGGTATGTCCTTGTGCTGCGAAATCCGTCGAGCATGCCCGGCGCCCCAGGCCGCTGGCAACCGCTCACTTCAGTAGCGTTCCAGGCTTTCCAGCCAGACCAGCTCGCAGGCGCCGGCGCCGGTGTCCTCGCGGGTCAGCGAACTGACCCAGCGCCAGCCGTCGTCGCCCTCCACACGCACCAGCTTGCCGGACAGGCGCACGTGCTCGCCGGCGCTGACCTGGGCGAGGGTGCGCGCCACGCCGTCGTTGGCCGGGATCATGTGCATGTTGGCGGCGTGGGTTTCCAGCTCCCGGCGGGGGATCGGCAGTTTGTCGGCGTGCCAGTAGAACCAGCGGTTGCCCTGGCTGATACGGATATCGGCGAGTACCCGCGGGTCGTCCATCGGGCCCCAGCCCAGTGCGAGGTCGGTGGGTGACAGCTCGGCCTCGCGGCCCAGGTGGTAATCCTCGCGGCCGAGTACGCGCGCCTCGATGCTGAAATCCTCCAAGGGATAGATGGAGTAGCGCTCGACGCGCATGCCGCCAGCGGACAGTGCCTGGCTGTGCTGCTGCGGTGCGTGGGGGCGCTCGGTCGGCCACAGCCACCAGAAACTGGCGGCCACGCAGACCAGCAGGAACAGGGTCGATCGCTTCATCGAAGGCTCCGTGGGTGGCGGAAGTTTACCCAGGGTTTGGCTGCTCTTGCATCGGCCCCCGCGCTGGTTATGCTGGGCGCCGATTCCCCGCCTGCCCGGAGTAGTGGCGCCATGCCCTGTCGTTTGCCCCTGATCGTTCTGCTGCTTGCCTTGGCGCTCTGGCTGGCCGCCAGCTATGGCGTGCGTTTCGCGCTGATGGAGGATGGCCGCTGGGTCGGCATCTGCGCCGACGAGGCCGCACGCTGGGAGTGCGGTGTGCGCTCGCAATTGGGCTGGGCGATTCATTTCGGCGTGTTCGGCAAGCTGGCGCTGGGGCTTTCGCTGCTGGCTTTCTTCGTACCGCGTCAGGTGGGCTGGTGGCTGGCGGTGCTGGCGATGCTGGTCACGCTGCCGGCGCTGGTGTTGTACAACGCCGGGCTCGCGGTGTTTGCCGTGGTGCTGGCCGGGTTGCGTCTGGTGCGCGCGTCAGCCCGCTGAGTCTCAGACCCTTCGTTCTGCCGGGCGTCGTCCGCGCAGCAGCGCTCCGAGCAGAAGCAGGCTGACCGCTGCCCAGCCCAGTGCCTGAAGATTGCTCAGCCCCTCCAGCGCCAGTTGCGCGGGAATCCCGACGGCGATGATCAGTGCCAGCAGCAGTGCCTCGCGGCGCGGTGCGGCGACCGGCCGGCACAGGTAGACCAGCGCCGGGAACAGCAGTGCCGCGCTGGGGAAGCTGCGGTAGCGCGCGTCGAAGACCATCCCGAGCATCAGCACCGCGCCGGCGAAACCGGCCGCCGCCAGCCATAGTCCGGCGTGGCGCTGCAACCAATCGAACAGCTTCGCGCGCCAGCCTGCCCGAGCCGACAGCGCCAGGCTGATGTGCAGCAGCACCAGCAGATTCAAGCCCACCAGTGCCGCCGACCAGAGCCATTCGCCCCAGAAGCGGCTGGTGATCACCGACAGCTCCAGCCACAGGCCGATGCAGGCGGCGCCGAGTGCGCCCGCCAGCGGCAACAGGAAGGCACTGCGGGTTGAGGCGGGGCGGCCGCCGACCAGCATTCCGGCGAGCAGGATCGCGCCGGAAAGTCCCAGCCACAGCGGCCAGCCTGGCAGGTTGCTGACCGGCCCGGCGAGCACGCCTTTCTCTTCACGGTCGGCGCTGAACAGCCCCCAGTAACCGCCCACCGCGCCTTCGCTCTGGCGCTTCCAGGGCTGGTCGAAGGCTTCGATCAGGTTGTAGCGCCAGCCTTTCTCCTCGGCCATGTGCACGAAACCGCGGATGAAGCGCGCCTCGTTGACCCGGCTGGGCAGGGCGGTTTCGCGTTGGCGACCCTCGCTGGGCCAGCCGGTTTCGCCGATGAGGATGTCCTTTGGCGCGAACTCGCGGCCGAAGTCATCGCGGATCTTCGCCACGTGGGCGAGGGCATCGTCGATGCCGCGAGGGTTGTCTTCCCAGTAGGGCAACAGGTGGATGGTAAGGAAGTCCACCGCCGGGGCGATCTCCGGGTGCTGGTGCCAGAACTCCCATACGTCGGCGTAGGTCACCGGCTGGCGCACCTGAGCCTTCACCTTGTGGATAAGTCCGGCCAGGTAGCGCCCGGTGACTTCCTTGCGCAGCAGGGTTTCGTTGCCGACGATCACCGCCTGAACGACATCCGGATACTCGTTTGCGGCCTTGATCAGCGCCTCGACTTCACGCTCGGTATCCACCGGGTTGGCGTTGACCCAGGCGCCGAGCATCAGCTTCAGGCCGTGCTTGCGCGCCAGCGCCGGGATGCCTTCCAGGCCTGTCATGGAATAGGTGCGCACGCAGTCGAAGCGCGTTGCCAGCAGGGCCAGGTCGGCGTCCATCTGCTCCGGACGCAGGACAAAGGGCTGGTCGAACGGCGACTGGTCCTTGGCGAACGGGCTGTACGACGCGCACTGCAGCTTGTGCGTGGGCGTCGCCGCATCGGGCAGGACGACCGGCTTGCCCAGGCCGTACCAGAGGCCGCCGAGGGCAATCAGGGCAAGCAGCAGGGCGAGAAGGTAAGGCAAAAGCGGAAAGCGCGAGGACTGGGGCATGGGGGCACGCGAACCGTGGCGAGGCGCGCATCTTAGCAACGCCGCTGGCCGCCGTCAGTGCCCGCGCGGGGCGTTCAGGCGTGACGGTGAATCCAGTTGTGCGTCGGCTGGGCCGCGTTGCCCTCGATACGCTTCCAGAACTTCTCGTGGAAGTGGAAGCCCACCGCGTTGCACAGCGGCTCGACGATCGCTACCAGGCCGCCCACGGCGATGCTGCCGGTCAGCGCGTAGGCGACGCTGAAGGCGATGATGAAGTGCATCAGGGTGAAGGTGACGGTCTTGAGCATGGTGGCGATCCTACAGGCGGAGAATGATTCTCCGTTACTGGAAGACTACTGCGGGGGAACCCTGTCGGGTAATCGAGCCTCTGTATGGAGGCGATAGGCCGGCACCCGCGTCGTGGATGGAATTGCGCAGTCGTGGATGGACGGGTTCTGTCGTGGATCGGACCGTTTGGCGTCGTTCTCAGAGCAGTTCGCCAGCAGCGGGCGCCGATCATGAAAGGGCGGCCAAGACCGCGAATGGCGCCGGGCCTGCCCGGACGCCGCAACGAAAAATCACGGGGAGAAAACCATGTCTATGATGCGACGCCTGTTGGGCCTGGGCGCAGGGCTGGTGCTGTCGGCGGCTGCCGGGCTGGCCGCTGCGGCGGCCAAGCCGGAAATCACCATCGGTTACGTGGACGGCTGGTCGGACAGCGTGGCGACCACCCACGTCGCCGCCGAGATCATGCGCGAGAAGCTCGGCTACCAGGTCAAGCTGATGCCGGTGGCCGCCGGGATCATGTGGCAGGGCGTGGCGCGCGGCAAGCTCGACGCCATGCTCTCGGCCTGGCTGCCGGTCACCCACGGTGCCTACTACGAGAAGATGAAGGACAAGGTCACCAACCTGGGCGTGAACTACCCGGGCGCGAAGATCGGCCTGATCGTGCCCGAGTATGTGAAAGCCAACAGCATCGAAGACCTCAAGGCGCAAAAGGATGACTTCGGCGGCCGCATCGTCGGCATCGACGCCGGCGCCGGGGTGATGCTCAAGACCGACCAGGCGATCAAGGACTACGGTCTGGACTACAAGCTGGTGGCCAGTTCCGGCAGCGGCATGATCGCCGAGCTGACCCGCGCGGAGAACGACAAGAAGGCCATCGCCGTCACCGGCTGGATTCCGCACTGGATGTTTGCCAAGTGGAAGCTGAAGTTCCTCGAAGACCCGAAAAAGGTCTACGGCGAAGAGGAGCATGTCGACAGCGTCGCCAACCCGGCGCTGGAGAAGAAGGCGCCGGAAGTCTGGGCCTTCCTGAAGAAATTCCAGTGGAAGGACGGCCAGGAAATCGGCGAAGTCATGCTGGCCGTGCAGAACGGCGAGAAGCCGGAAGTGGCCGCGAAGAAATGGGTCGAGGCGCATCCGGATCGCGTGAAGGAATGGCTGTGATCGCTTAGAACCCAGCCACGCGCGATACAGAAAAATCCCCCGCGAACCGTCTGGTTCGCGGGGGATTTTTTTATGCAGAGGCGTCTATTCCGGGCTTGTTCGCAAGAGAGGGCAAATCGCTACGACTAAAGTCGTCTGGAGTGCTTGCAGCGGACACATAAATTAGGGATCGACGACATCCGCGTCATCCCCGCTGTGAGGACAAGAACAAAATGAACGACAGCATCTACCAGCGGATTGATACCAATCCGCGCTTCAAAGAGTTGGTGGCCAAGCGCGAGCGATTCGCCTGGCTGCTCTCCCTGATCATGTTGGGCCTGTACGTGGTCTTCATCCTGCTCATCGCCTTCCAGCCGCAGTTGCTGGGTACGAAGATCAGCGCCGATTCGTCCGTCACCTGGGGCATCCCCATGGGCGTCGGGCTGATCCTCTCGGCCTTCGTGCTCACCGGCATCTACGTGCGCCGGGCGAACGGTGAATTCGACCGCCTCAACCAGGAAATCCTCAAGGAGGCCCAGCAATGAAAGGCCGAATTTCTGCCCTCGCTCTGGCCGGCCTTTTACCCGCGCTCTGGGCCCCCGCACTCTGGGCTGACGCCCTCACCGGCGAAGTACAGCGCCAGCCGCTGAACGTCTCCGCCATCGTCATGTTCGTCGCTTTCGTTGGCCTGACCCTGTGCATCACCTACTGGGCCTCCAAGCGCAGCAAGTCCGCCGCCGACTTCTACACCGCTGGCGGCAGCATCACTGGCTTCCAGAATGGCCTGGCGATCGCCGGCGACTACATGTCCGCCGCCTCTTTCCTGGGCATTTCCGCACTGGTATTCACCTCCGGCTACGACGGCCTGATCTATTCCATCGGCTTCCTCGTCGGCTGGCCGATCATCCTCTTCCTGATCGCCGAACGCCTGCGCAACCTGGGCAAGTACACCTTCGCCGACGTGGCGTCCTACCGCCTCAAGCAGAAGGACATCCGTACCCTGTCCGCCTGCGGTTCGCTGGTGGTCGTGGCCTTCTACCTGATCGCGCAGATGGTCGGCGCCGGCAAGCTGATCGAACTGCTGTTCGGCCTGAACTACCACGTCGCCGTGGTCCTGGTCGGCATCCTGATGGTGCTCTACGTGCTGTTCGGCGGCATGCTCGCCACCACCTGGGTACAGATCATCAAGGCCGTGCTGCTGCTCTCGGGCGCCACCTTCATGGCGATCATGGTGCTCAAGCACGTCAACTTCGACATCAGCACCCTGTTCTCCGAAGCCATCAAGGTTCACCCGAAAGGCGAGGGCATCATGAGCCCCGGCGGCCTGGTGAAAGACCCGATCTCGGCCTTCTCCCTGGGCTTCGCGCTGATGTTCGGCACCGCCGGCCTGCCGCACATCCTGATGCGCTTCTTCACCGTCAGTGACGCCAAGGAAGCCCGCAAGTCGGTGTTCTTCGCTACCGGCTTCATCGGCTACTTCTACATCCTGACCTTCATCATCGGCTTCGGCGCGATCCTGCTGGTCAGCACCAACCCGGACTTCAAGGACGCCACCGGCGCCCTGCTGGGCGGCAACAACATGGCCGCCGTGCACCTGGCCGACGCCGTGGGTGGCAGCTTGTTCCTCGGCTTCATCTCCGCCGTGGCCTTCGCCACCATCCTCGCGGTGGTTGCCGGCCTGACCCTGGCCGGTGCCTCGGCGGTGTCCCACGACCTGTACGCCAGCGTGCTCAAAGGCGGCAAGGCCAACGAGAAGGATGAACTGCGCGTGTCGAAGATCACCACCATCTGCCTCGGCGTGGTGGCCATCGTTCTCGGCATCCTGTTCGAGAAGCAGAACATCGCCTTCATGGTCGGCCTGGCCTTCTCCATCGCTGCCAGCTGCAACTTCCCGGTACTGCTGCTCTCCATGTACTGGAAGAAGCTGACCACCCGTGGCGCGAAGATCGGCGGCTGGCTCGGCCTGATCACCGCGGTGACTCTGATGATCCTCGGCCCGACCATCTGGGTGCAGATCCTCGGCCACGAGAAAGCCATCTACCCGTACGAGTACCCGGCGCTGTTCTCCATGGCCGTGGCCTTCATCGGTATCTGGTTCTTCTCCATCACCGACAAGTCCGCCGCTGCCGACGAGGAGCGTGCACGCTTCTTCCCGCAATTCATTCGCTCGCAGACCGGCCTGGGTGCCACTGGCGCCGTTGCCCACTGATCGCTTGAGCTAACCTGCCGGGGCCGGAGGTGGAGACACCTCCGGCCCTGCTTTTTTGACAGGGATGGATAACGGATGTCCGACGATTTCAATTTCGCCTCGCCGCCCTTCGACCAGCTCCGTCCGCTGGAGCGCGAGCAGCTGCGCGACGCGCTGAGCGTGGGCTATTACACGGTCGACGAAGTGCTGCTCGAAGCCGGTGCGCCGGTGCCCTGCCTGTTCGTCCTGATGAAGGGCGTGATCGAGGAGCGCGGCGAGGACGGCAAGCTGTTTGCCCAGTACGCTGGCGAGGACCTGTTCGACGTGCGCGGGCTGTTCTCCGGCAGCAGCAAGCACCGCTACCAGGCGGTGGAAGAGAGCATCGTCTACGAACTGCCGGCATCGGTGTTCCACCAGCTGTGCGCGGACAACCCGCAGTTCGCCCGCTTCTTCCGTGCCGACCTGGCCAGCAAACGGCAGCTGGAGCGGCGAGAAGGGCAGAACCTGGCCGAGTTCATCCTCACCCGCATTGCCTCCGAGCATTTGTTGCCGGCCATCGAAGTCGAACCCACGCTGCCGCTGGGCGATGCCGCACGACTGCAGCTGAGCCAGGGCGCGGATGCACTGCTGGTGCGCGAGGACGGCGCACTGGGCATCGTCACCCGCACCGACCTGATGACCGCGCACTTTCGTGATGGCTTCAGCGAGGCGCAGCCCATCGGCCCATTGGCGCATCGGCCGTTGAGCCATGTCGAGCTGGGCGACTTCCTCTTCGACGCGATGATCCTCATGACCCGCCGGCGCATCGAGCGCGTGGCGGTGTGCGAGGAGGGCAGGGTGGTCGGCCTGCTGCACCTGACCCAGGTACTCAGCCTGTTTTCCACCCATTCCCATGTGCTGGCGCTGCGCATTGCCCGCGCCGAAAGCGAGGCCGAATTGCGCGCTGCAGCGGAAACCCTGCACACGCTGATCGCCACGCTGGCGGGCAACGGCATTCGCCTGCGCTTCATCATGCAACTGGTCAGTGCACTCAACGAGCAACTGCTCGAGCGTCTGTTCGAGCTGCAGGTGCCACCGGTATTGCGCGGCCGCTGTTGCCTGCTGGTGATGGGCAGCGAAGGGCGTGCCGAGCAACTGCTGAAGACCGATCAGGACAATGCGCTGATCCTCGACGACGGCCTGCCGGTGGAGCAGGGCCTGTTATTGATGCAGCGCTTTTCCGCGGCGCTGCTGGAGTTCGGTTATCCACCGTGCCCTGGTGGCGTGATGGCCAGCCGGCCGGAGTGGTGCAGGCCATTGTCGGAGTGGCAGCGCGAACTGCGCGAGCTGCCACTGCAAGGTCGCCCGGAACAGCTGATGCGCCTGTCGATCCTCGCCGATGCCTGGCCGGTGGCGGGCAACCGGCGGCTGTTCGATGGCTTGCGCGAATGCCTGGATGCGCTGGCCGGCGACAGCGGCCGCTGGATGAGCGACCTGGCCCTGCCGGCCTTGCAGTTCGATACACCGCTGACCTTCCTCGGCCAACTGAAAACCCAGGACGCGCACCTGGACGTGAAGCGCGGCGGCATCTTTCCCATCGTCCACGGCGCCCGCGTGCTGGCCGTGCGCGAAGGTCTGGAGGAGCGCGGCACGCTGGGCCGGCTCGCCACCCTGAAAACCCTTGGCGTGCTGGATGAGTCGCTGGTGGACAACCTGGTCGAGTCCTTCGAGCTGTTCCTCCAGCTGCGCCTGCGCCAGCAACTGGCCGGGCAACGTGATGGTCGCGAACAAGGGCTCGACGTTTCCCGCCTGAGTCGCCACGAGCGCGACCTGTTGCGCTTCGGCTTGCACACGGTGAAGAAGTTCAAGCAGAGCCTGACCCGCCAATTCCACCTGGAGACCCGATGAACGCCTGTGTCGCTGCACCCGATCCGCACTGGTCCGCCTGGCGCCGCCGCCTCTATTGGTGGCAGCACGATCCGGCAGAGGCGGAGGAGCTGGTGTCGCTGGACCTGGAAACCACCAGCCTCGATCCGCGCAAGGCCGACATCCTCAGCATCGGCGCCGTGCTGATCCGCCGTGGCAAGCTGATCCTCGGCGAGCGCCTGGAGCTGCTGGTAGAGCCGCCGCCATCGTTGGACGGCGAGTCGATCCGCATCCACAAGCTGCGCCGCGCCGACCTCGAAGGCCAGCTGCCACTGGTGGAGGCGCTGCGCCGGGTGCAGGAGTTCGTCGGCGAACGGCCGTTGCTGGGCTACTACCTGTCCTTCGATGTCGCCGTGCTGCGCCGACACCTGCGCGAGCAACTCGGCGCGCGGCTGGACAACCCCCGCGTCGAGGTCTCCGAGATCTATCACCGCAAGATGAGCCGGCGTTTCCCCGACCTGCACCTGGACCTGCGTTTCGACACCCTGGCACGCAATCTGGAAATCCCTGTCGAAGGTCGCCACACCGCCATCGGTGATGCGCGCACCGCCGCATTGATGTTCCTGCGCCTGCGCAAGGGATCGCTGCCCCGTGACCTGAGTTGATCCTGTGCCTGCAGATTCTTTGAATCTTCCGCGCACCCACCCAGTCGGAATCTACAAGCGCTGGCCAATCGCAACACCGCGAGCCATCGCCCCTCGTCGACTGAAAGAGGAGAGACGATATGGGACTCGGGACCATTCTTTTGATCATCCTGATCTTGATACTGATCGGTGGCCTGCCGGTCTTCCCCCACTCGCGCAACTGGGGTTACGGCCCCTCGGGCGTCATCGGTGTGGTACTGGTCGTGCTGTTGGTGCTGTTGCTGCTCGGACGCATCTGACTGGGCGCTGGCAAGAGCATCGCGGATGAATCCGCTCCTACGAATTGCACTGCATTATCCCTCTGCGTAGGAGCGGACTCCGTCCGCGATCACTCCACCCTCGCTCTGACGCGTATCCGCTTTCCCCGCCTGCGTCACCGCGCCGATACGCCACAGGGTGATTCGTCGCACAGCCCTTGGCGGGTGCCTGTACTAACATACTGGGCCTTTGCCATCAGGGAGTCGTAGGGATGCTGGGCGTTGTACTGGTTGTGCTGGGCGTGGTGTGGTTGCTCGTCCAGTGCGGGCTGGGCCTGCCGCCGCTGGCCGAAGCCATGACCCTGGACCCGGTGGTCGACCCGGACCGTTATTGGCAGTTTGCCTTCCTCGGCCCGGCCCTTCCCGTGGCGCTGGGTATCTTCATGCTGCGCTACCGCATCCGCGGCCTCGCCCAGCTCAAACGCGAGCGCATCAACTGCGCTGCCCACCTGCTCGTCTCCGCCGGTATCGCCCTGGTGCTGGGCAAGCTCTGCGTGCTCCTCCAGGCCTGACCCTGCACCCCGCTAAGCGCTAGTGCGCCGGCGGTTTGCCAGGGGCATTCAGCGGCCTGATTTCACCGCTGGTAGCCGAAAGCCTTGGTTACACTTCGGGCCACAATCGTCGACTCGAACGTTGTCGATCACCCGTCCCGAACAAGACAAGAAAAGGCAGACCTCCCCTATGCAAAATCGCATCATGATTACCGGCGCCGGTTCCGGCCTCGGACGCGAAATCGCCCTGCGCTGGGCCCGCGAGGGCTGGAAGCTGGCGCTGGCCGACGTCAACGAAGCAGGCCTGCAGGAAACCCTGAAACTGGTACGCGAGGCCGGCGGTGAGGGCTTCACCCAGCGCTGCGACGTGCGCGACTACAGCCAGCTGACCCAGCTGGCGCAGTCCTGTGAAGAGAAATTCGGTGGCATCGATATCATCGTCAACAACGCCGGTGTCGCTTCCGGCGGCTTCTTCAGCGAACTGTCGCTGGAAGACTGGGACTGGCAGATCTCGATCAACCTGATGGGCGTGGTCAAGGGCTGCAAGGCGTTCCTGCCGCTGCTGGAAAAGAGCAAGGGGCGGATCATCAACATCGCCTCCATGGCGGCGCTGATGCAGGGCCCGGCGATGAGCAACTACAACGTGGCCAAGGCCGGTGTGGTGGCGCTCTCGGAAAGCCTGCTGGCCGACCTCAGCCTGGTGGATGTGAAGGTCCACGTGGTTTGCCCGTCGTTCTTCCAGACCAACCTGCTGGACTCCTTCCGTGGCCCGAGCCCGGAGATGAAGACCCAGGTCGGCAAGCTGCTGGAAAGCTCGCCCATCAGCGCCGCCGATATCGCCGACTACATCCACCAGGAAGTCGGCCGCGACGTCTTCATGATCCTGCCCCACGAGCAGGGCCGCATGGCCTGGCAGATCAAGCAGCAGAACCCGCAGGCGATCTACGACGAAATGGCGAAGATGGCCGAGAAGATGCAGGCCAAGCGCCGCAGTCTTTCGTAATCGCAAGGCTTTTTCGCCCCCTTTCGGTGCAATGAAAGACAGGGCTTGCCCAGGCCGGTGCAAAGGTTTAGTTTTAATCACCGGCCTGCCTGGCTGATGTACGTTGGACCCCGGTGAAAGCCCCGCTCATTTCGCGGGGCTTTTGCTTTTTCGGGCTACTGCGCAGCTGTGGGGATTCGCGCTTTGCGGGACGTCAGGCCTGTGTTAGAAGGCTCCGGTGTCATTGAAGGAAGAACCCGCTTGCACTCCGAATCCATCGTCTATGGCTGCATCCGCGACTGGCCCGGCGACTCGATGGAGCGCCGCCTGCGCCGCGCCGCCAACCGCAAGGTGCTCGACAGCCTGCCCATGGGCGAAGCCTGGCCGTTCCTCGGCCGCGAAATGTTCAGCCGCTGCGAGACCGAAGGCGCGGGCCTGTACCAGTCCCAGGTGATCCACTTCGGCGCCAGCTACCAGACCATTGAGTACGAGTGGAAGCTCTGGGTCGAACAGTTCGAAGCCCTGCTGCGCCGGCTCTACTGGGCCAGCGCGGTGGTGCACCTGGAAACCGAAGTCAACGGCAGCCACACCTTCCGCTGGGAGTCCGAGAACGGCTTCCACAGCCCGCGCGAGGGCGAGCTGAAAGTGCGCTGCGCCTGGGAACGCGAGGGCGGCCTGCGCGGCTGAGCTCTCCGGCTGGAGATTCCCAGCCGCCAACTCTCCAAGGCCCAGGCTCCTGAAGGCCGAGGCTGCTAAAGGAAAGACCGCCGTGATCAACTACCTCTGGTTCGTCCTCGCCGCCTTCTGCGAGATTGCTGGCTGCTACGCCTTCTACCTCTGGCTGCGCCTGGACAAGAGCGCGCTGTGGATCATCCCCGGACTGCTCAGCCTGACGCTCTTCGCCCTGCTGCTCACTCGCGTCGAGGCGAACTATGCCGGGCGCGCCTATGCCGCGTATGGCGGCATCTACGTCGCCGCCTCGCTGTTCTGGCTGGCTTTCGTGGAGAAGAGTCGCCCGCTGTGGAGCGACTGGGTCGGCGTGGCGCTCTGCGTGATCGGCGCCAGCGTGGTACTGCTCGGGCCTCGCCTCGCGCCCTGAGGCGAGTGAGTACTTAATCGCGGATAACGCCACTGGCGGTTTCCGCCCTGCATATGAAAGGGACCGGTACCTGTAGGAGCGAGCTTGCTCGCGAACAGAGTAGCCAGTTGCGCCTGAGTTGCCGGCGAACGCCAGGTTCGCGAGCAATAACGATGGCGCCCCCTCGCTCCTACGAAAAACGCTCCGGTCTATCAGCTGAGCTTCATCGTAGGATGGGTGGAGCTTGCGATACCCATGCTGTGAGGGCGCGCAATCGATGGGTATCGCTGCGCTCCACACCATCCTACGGGGTGTTCATCCTGTGCGGTGGGCGTGAGGTGTTTCTGAGCGGGTGCTTCAGTCCTCCAGCCACTCCTTCGGCGCTTCGCTTTTCAGCATCAGCTGGCACTGCTGGCTTTCCGGGTCGAAGACGATCACCGCCTCGCCGCGCTTGAGTGCATGGCGTGCGCGCTCCACGCGCACGTCCAGCGGCGTGTCGTCGCCGTTGTCGGTGCCTTCGCGGGTGACGAAGTCTTCCAGCAGGTTGTTGAGGGTGTCGGCTTCGATGAGCTCAAAGGGAATCAGCATGGCGGGGTACTCGAAATCGCAGCGCGGGATTGTAGTCCCGTGCTGCGACCAGCGCAGCTTCAGTCGTCAGTCCTTGTTCTTCTCGGAGCCGTCGCCGTTATCGATCAGGTCGTCCACCGGCGGCACATGGGTGGTGCTTTCCATGTGCACCGGATGCTCCAGTTGCTTGCTGAAACGCTCCAGCGTGCCTTCGCTGGGTTCGGCGTCGCTGTCGAACACCGGTGGGCTGAGCATGTAGGCGGTGAGCAGTTTCGCCAGCGCGGACAAGCTGTCGATGTGGGTGCGCTCGTAGCCATGGGTGGCATCGCAGCCGAAGGCCAGCAGCGCGGTACGGATGTCGTGGCCGGCGGTGATCGCCGACTGCGCATCGCTGTGGTAGTAACGGAACAGGTCCCGGCGCACCGCGACCTCATGGCGCTCGCCCAGGCGCAGCAGGTGTCGGGACAGATGGAAGTCGTACGGCCCGCCGGAATCCTGCAAGGCGACGCTGACGGCGTGCTCGCTGGAGTTCTGCCCCTCGGCCACCGGCGCAATGTCGATGCCGACGAATTCGCTGACGTCCCAGGGCAGCGCGCCGGCCGCGCCCGAGCCGATTTCCTCGGTGATGGTGAACAGCGGGTGACAGTCGATCGGCGGTACCTGGCCGCTTTCCACGATGGCTTTGAGCGCGGCCAGCAGCGCCGCGACGCCGGCCTTGTCGTCGAGGTGGCGGGCGCTGATATGGCCGCTCTCGGTGAACTCGGGCAGCGGATCGAAGGCGACGAAATCACCGATGGCCACGCCGATCGATTCGCTGTCGGCGCGGCTGGCGGTGTAGGTGTCCAGGCGCAGTTCGACATGGTCCCAGCTGATCGGCAGGGTATCCACGGCGGTATTGAACGCATGCCCCGAGGCCAGCAGCGGCAGCACGCTGCCACGGAACACGCCGTTCTCGCAGAACACCGTGACCCGGCTGCCCTCGGCGAAGCGACTCGACCAGCAGCCCACCGGCGCCAGGGCCAGGCGGCCATTGGGCTTGACCTCGCGGACGATCGCGCCAATGGTGTCCAGGTGCGCCGAGACGGCACGGTCCGGGCTCTTGCGCCGGCCCAGCAGGGTCGCGCGGATAGTCCCGCGGCGGGTCATCTCGAAGGGTACGCCGATCTCCTCCAGCCGCTCGGCGACGTAGCGCACGATGGTGTCGGTGAAGCCGGTGGGGCTGGGGATGGCGAGCATTTCCAGCAGCACGCGCTGCAGGTAGTTCAGGTCCGGTTGTGGCAATGGGGTCATGCCGGGGCCTCCACGTTGGGGTGTGGCTGGTCACGGTTGTCGCGATGCAGCAGCTCGCGGCTCAGCGGGAAGAGCAGGTCGACGAAGCGCTCGGCGGTGGGCTGTGGCTCGTGGTTGGCCAGGCCCGGGCGTTCGTTGGCTTCGATGATCACGTAGTCCGCCTGGTCGGCCTCGGTGACCAGCAGATCGAGGCCGGTGACCGGAATCTCCAGCACCCGCGCCGCGCGAATGGCGGCGTCGGCCAGCGCCGGATGCAGGCGCTCGGTGACGTCTTCCAGGGTGCCGCCGGTATGCAGGTTGGCGGTGCGGCGTACGGCCAGGCGCTGGCCGCTGGGCAACACGTCGTCGTAGCTGAAACCGGCGGCAGCCAGGGTGCGCTCGGTCTCGCCGTCCAGCGGAATGCGGCTTTCGCCACCGGTCGCGGCCTGGCGCCGGCGGCTCTGCGCCTCGATCAGTTTGCGGATGCTGTGCCGGCCGTCGCCGATCACCTCGGCAGGGCGGCGGATGGCGGCGGCCACCACTTCGTAGCCGATCACCACGATGCGCAGATCATTGCCGGGGTGGTAGCTCTCGAGGATGACGCGGGTGTCGAACTGCTTCGCGTGGGCGATGGCGCTCTCCACTTCTTCCGGCGTGCGCAGGTCCACGGCGACGCCCTGGCCCTGTTCGCCGTCCACCGGCTTGACCACCAGCGCGCGGTGTTCTTCGAGGAATGCGGCATTGTCTTCAGCGCTTCCGGCCAGGCGCTGCTGCGGCTGGCGCAGGCCGGCACGGTCGAGGGCGCGATGGGTGAGGGTCTTGTCCTGGCACAGGCTCATGCTCACGGCGCTGGTGAGGTCGCACAGCGACTCGCGGCAGCGGATGCGCCGGCCACCCTGGGTGAGGGTGAAGAGCCCGGCATCGGCGTCCTGTACCTGGACCTCGATACCGCGGCGATGGGATTCGTCGACGATGATCTTCGCATAGGGATTGAGGCCCTTTTCCGGCCCCGGCCCGAGGAACAGCGACTGGTTGATGCCGTTCTTGCACTTGATGGCGAAGGTCGGCAATTCCCGGAAGCGCAGCTTGCGGTACAGCGACTTGGCCTGCTGGTTGCCGTGCAGCACCGACAGGTCCAGGTAGGCCAGCCCGCGGCTCATGAAGTGTTCGATCAGGTGGCGCACCAGCGCTTCGCCGACGCCGGGCCGGCTCGACTGCGGGTCCACCGCCAGGCACCAGAGGCTGGAGCCGCCTTCGGGGTCGCGGAAGGCCTTGGCGTGATTGATGCCCATGACGGTGCCGATCACCGTGCCGGTCTCGGCGTCTTCCGCCAGCCAGTAGGCCGGGCCGCCCTGGTGGCGCGGCGTGACGTTGGACGGGTCGACCGGCAGCATGCCGCGCGACAGGTACAGGCGGTTGATCGCCGTCCAGTCGTCGTCGCTGTGCACGCGGCGGATGCGGAAGCCGCGGAACGGCCGGCGCGCCGGGCGGTAGTCGGTGAACCACAGGCGCAGCGCGTCGGATGGATCGAGGAAGAGTTGCTGCGGGGCGTGGGACAGCACCTGCTGTGGTGCCGCGACGTAGAGGGCAATGTCGCGCTCGCCGGGTTGTTCGTTGAGCAGTTCGGCGGCCAGCTTCTCCGGGCTGGAGAAGGTATGGCCGATCAGCAGGCGCCCCCAGCCGCATTGCAGGATCAGCGGGCCGTGGCTTTCCGCGTGGTCGCCGGCGAAGCGCGCCTGCAGGCGCTCGTAGGTTGGTGTCTGGCCACGCAGCAATCGCTGGTTGTGGGGATGGGGCAGGTTGGAATGGGGTTTCATCTTGCGCTCCCTGATAAGCATCTGTCCTGGGCTGTGGGGAAGGCGACGCCACACGCGGCGCCGCCTGGCTCTAGAGGCCTTGTTCCGTCAGCCAGAGATTGAGGGCCGCCAACTGCCACAACTTGGAACCGCGCAGCGGAGTGAGGTCGCTCGCCGGGTCGCTGAGCAGGCGGTCGAACATCGCCGTCTCGAACAGTCCACGGTCCTGGCTCGGGTCCAGAAGCAGCTCGCTGACCCAGGCGCGGGTATTGCCTTGCAGGTGTTTCAGGCCCGGTACCGGGAAGTAACCCTTGGGCCGGTCGATCACCTCGCTGGGAATGACCTTGCGCGCGGCAGCCTTGAGTACCTGCTTGCCGCCATCGCCGAGCTTGAAGCGCGACGGAATCCGCGCCGACAGTTCCGCAACGCGGTAGTCGAGGAACGGCACGCGGGCCTCCAGGCCCCAGGCCATGGTCATGTTGTCGACGCGCTTGACCGGGTCGTCCACCAGCATGATGGTGCTGTCCAGGCGCAGTGCCTTGTCCACCGGGTCTTCCGCGCCGGGCTGGGCGAAGTGCTCGCGGACGAACTCGCTGGCCACGTCCTCGACTCGCAGCGCTTCGCGCACGGTGTCCAGGTACTCGCCATGGGTTCGATCGAAGAAGGCCGCGCGGTACGCCTGCAGCGGGTCCTTCGCGCCGGCCACTTTCGGGTACCAGTGGTAGCCGGCGAACAGCTCGTCGGCGCCCTGGCCGCTCTGCACCACCTTGCAGTGCTTCGAGACTTCCCGCGAGAGCAGGTAGAAGGCGATGCAGTCGTGGCTGACCATCGGCTCGCTCATGGCGCGGAAAGCCGCCGGCAGCTGCGCGATGACCTCGTTCTCGTCGATGCGCAACTGGTGGTGGCGGGTGCCATAGCGTTTCGCGATCAGGTCCGAGTACTGGAATTCGTCGCCGCGTTCGCCGCCGGCATCCTCGAAGCCGATGGAGAAGGTCAGCAGGTCCTCGACGCCGGCTTCGTGCAGCAGGCCGACCAGCAGGCTGGAATCCACCCCGCCGGAGAGCAGCACGCCGACTTCGCGGGCGGCGCGCTGGCGCACGCTCACGGCGTCGCGCAGGCTGCTCAGCAGGCGGTCTTCCCAATCGCCCAGGGTCAGCTCGCGCTCGTCCGGCAGCGGGCCGTAGTCCAGGGTCCACCAGCGCTGGCGCTCGGTGTGGCCATCGGCGTCGATGGTCATCCAGGTGGCCGGCGGCAGCTTCTGCACCTCGGCCAGCAGGGTGCGCGGAGCGGGCACCACGGCGTGGAAGTTCAGGTAGTGGTTGAGCGCCACCGGGTCCAGCGCCGGGTCGATGTCGCCGCCCTTGAGCAGCGCCGGCAGGCTGGAGGCGAAGCGCAGGCGCTTGCCGGTCTGCGACAGGTACAGCGGCTTGATGCCGAGGCGGTCGCGGGCGATGAACAGGCGCCGTTTGTCGCGTTCCCAGATGGCGAAGGCGAACATGCCATTGAGGCGTGGCAATAGTTGTTCACCCCAGGCGTGGTATCCCTTCAGAAGTACTTCGGTGTCGCCTCCGGAAAAGAAGCGGTACCCAAGGGCTTCCAGCTCGCCGCGCAGTTCGGGGTAGTTGTAGATTGCCCCGTTGAACACCAGCGACAGGCCCAGGGAGGTGTCGATCATCGGCTGACCGGAAGCTTCGGCCAGGTCCATGATCTTCAGTCGCCGGTGCCCCAGGGCCACTGGCCCTTCGCTGTGGAAGCCCCATGCATCGGGACCTCGCGGGGCGAGGTGATGGGTGATGCGTTCGACTGCGGCAAGATCCGCAGCCTGGTTATCGAAACGTAGTTCTCCTGCTAGTCCGCACATGTCCTTACCGGATCTCCGTTGGGGATGAAGTGGGTGGCGCCTCATGGACGTCTTAGGGGATGACCCGTCGATCTGGCGAGAGTTCTATTTGATTTCATTGAGGAAATGTGACGGAACAGCAGGTGGACTGAGATGGCCGACAGCAAGACTTCGATGCGCAACGCCCACGCACTCTCCATGCTGCAGGCCCTGAGACGGCTGCAGCAGGCGGCAGAAGTGCACTCCAAGAGCCTGGGCCGCGATGGCGAACTGACGCCGCTGCAACTGCTGATCCTGCAGGTCGTGGAGCTGGAGGGCGAAATTACCGCTGGTCAGTTGGCACGCCAGGTGGCGTTGTCGCAGTCGTCCATTTCCAGTGCGCTGACGCGCCTGGAAAGCAAAGGGCTGCTCACCCGTCGACGTGACGAGGACGACCGGCGCAAGCAGTGGCTGAGCCTCGAGGTCGTCGGGCGCAGGGCGCTTCGGGATGGGCCGACGCTGCTGCCAGAACATGCCCTTGAGCGCTTCGCCGGGCTGCCGGAGTGGGAGCAGCACGCCATCCTCGCCGGCCTGCTGCGCGCCGCCGAGCTGTTCGAGACGCCGGGCTCCGGCGCCGAGGAAGAAGAGTTCTGAGCCTCAGCTCATCAGCTTCTGTGCGGCCAGCGACAGACTGACTGCCACCAGCATCAGCGCGAACAGGCGCTGCAAGGTCGCGCCACCCAGGCGCA
The DNA here is from genome assembly GCF_029840045.1 of Pseudomonas sp. GD03903. Lineage (NCBI taxonomy): Bacteria > Pseudomonadati > Pseudomonadota > Gammaproteobacteria > Pseudomonadales > Pseudomonadaceae > Pseudomonas > Pseudomonas sp. GD03903. The sequence continues at coordinate 323,301 of NZ_JAOCBT010000002.1, forward strand.
CGGCCAGGCGGTTGCCGAACAGTACGCCGAGCGCGCCGCCCGCCGCCAGGCACGCCAGCAAGGGCAGTGGTGGCTGTGCGTGGGTCAGATAGAGCAGGAATCCACCGCCGGACACCAGCGCGATCACCGCCATGGACGTCGCGGTTGCCGCCATCATCGACAGCGGCGTGAACCACAGCAGCCCTGGCACGATCAGGAAGCCGCCGCCTACACCCATCAGGCCGGAGAGCATGCCCACCGCCAGCCCGACGCCCAGCAACGGTCCATTGCGCGTCGGCTTGTCGCAGACGCGCGGCTGGCTGGAGCCCTGCCACATGCGCCAGGCCGACCACAGCACCAGCAGGCAGAAGCCGACGATCAGCCAGGCGTCCGGGATGAACTTGCCCAGCCACTGGCCGGCGGCGTTGCCCGGCCAGCCGGTGATGACCAGCCAGAACAGCGGTTTCCACGCCACCTGGCCCTGCCTCGCACGTGGCACCGCGCCAATCGCCGCCGACAGCGCGACGGCGCCGAGGCTGACGCCGATGGCGTCGTGCAGTGGCAGGTGCAGGCTGAGCAGCAGGGGCAGGGCCACCAGCGAGCCGCCGGCGCCGGTCAGGCCGAGCAGGAGCCCGAGGATCAGGCCGATGGCGGAGGATTCAAGCAGCAGTGCATCCATGTCGGTGGTCCGCTCTGGAAGCTGGCGCGGCCCGTCGCTGGGCCGTGCGGTGATCAGGCGTTCTTCTGGCCGCGCACGACATCGCGGAGGAAGAAACGGTTCGGGTGGCAGGCCTCGGCCACGGCGCGTGGCAGGGGGAGCGGTTCGTCATCGATCCACGCCGCCAGCAGCTCTCCGGCCAGCGGTGCGGTAACCAGCCCACGGGAGCCATGGGCGCTGTTCAGGTACAGGCCATCGAGCCAGGGGCAGGGCGTATCCGGTACCTGGCGCGCATCCTTGCCCAGTACAGCGTAGGCGCTGGCGAAGGCTTCGCGGTCTGCCAGCGGGCCCACCAGTGGCAGATAGTCGGGGGTGGTGCAGCGGAAGGCGGCGCGGCCCTGCAATGTGGCCGGGTCGAGCCTGGGAATGTGCAGGCGCTCGCTCAGGTCTGTGGATATCTGGGCCAGCAGATCGAGGTTGCCCAGGTGTTCTTCCAATGATGGCTCAGTGTCGTCTCGTTTGAATTCGAAACTGGCGCCCAGGGTGTGCTCGCCGTGGCGGGGCGGGGCGACGTAGCCTTCGGCGCAGACCACGGTGCTCAGCGCCGCGCTGTCGGCGGTGGCCGGCACGCGGGTGATCTGCCCGCGGATGCGTTTCATCGGCAGTGTCTCGGCCCCCGCAAAACGACGCACTTCGGCGGCGGTGGCGAGGATCGCGACAGGCGCGCTGGCGAGTCTGTCGTCGCCGCTCCAGGCGCTCCAGCCCTCGGCTTCGCGTTGCAGGCGGACTTCCGCGCCGGTCAGCACGCGGATGTTCGGATGCTGCGCCAGGTGCCGGCACAACGCCGGGGGATGTACCCAGCCGCCTTCGGGATAGAACAGCCCTCCGGCGGGCAAGCCGATACCGGCAACAGCTTCGGCCTCGGCCTTGCCCAGCAGGCGCAGCAGTGTGTCCGGGAAGGCTTCGGCAAGCTTCGCCTGGCGTCCGGCCTCGGCCTCGTCGAAGCCCAGTTGCAGCACGCCGCAGTCGGACCATTCCGCGCCTTTCTGCAGACGCTGGATCAGCCGCCGGGTATGCCCGAAGCCGCTGACGATCAGCCGCGACAGCGCCGTGCCGTGGGCGGACAGCTTGAGATAGAGCACGCCCTGGGGATTGCCCGAGGCTTCCTCGGCAAGGCCCGCGTGACGCTCGATCAGCGTCACCTGCCAGCCGCGCGCGGCGAGGCTGGCGGCGCTGGCGCAACCGGCCATGCCGCCGCCGATCACCAGTGCCGCGCGTGGCCCGTCTGGGCGGGCGGGGCGGCTGTACCAGGGTTTGCCGGCTGGCGGCTGGACGCCGATGAACTCGCCCTGGGACATCTCCCATTTCTTGCCGAAGCCCAGGGTGCGGCGAATCTTGAAGCCGGCCGCGCCCAGTCCGCGGCGCACGAAGCCGGCGCTGGTGAAGGTCGCGATGGTCGTGCCCGGCGCCGAAAGGCGGGCGAGTTGGGCGTACAGGGTGTCATTCCACATCTGCGGGTTCTTCGCCGGGGAGAAGCCGTCGAGGAACCAGGCGTCGATGCGTGCGTCCAGTTCGGGCAGGGTGTCGAGCACGTCGCCCACCAGCAGCGTCAGCACCACGCGGCCGCTGGCGAAGACGAAGCGCTGGAAGCCTGGGTTGATCGCGACGTACTGCTCCAGCAACTGCGTCGACAGGTGCGCCAGCTCCGGCCAGAGGGCGAAGGCGCGGCGCAGGTCGTCAGGCGCCACCGGGTATTTCTCGGTGGTGACGAAGTGCAGTCGCGCATCGGCCGGAGCTTGTTCCTCGAACAATTGCCAGGCGCAGAGGAAGTTCAGCCCGGTGCCGAAGCCCGTCTCGCCGATGCACAGGCGCCCGCCCGCCGGCATTGCGGCGAAGCGTTCGCCCAGGCGATTGCCGTCGATGAACACATGGTGCGTCTCGGCGATGCCGGAATCGCGGGAGAAGTACACATCGCCATAGACGCGCGAAGTGGGCTGGCCGTTTTCGTCCCAGTCGATCTGGGCGCTGCTGATGTCTGGCATGAAGGGAGGCGGGCAGTGAAACGAAGGCCGCAGTTTAGCCGATCCGTACCGAGGACAGGCTGCGTCACTTCCGCTACCTTTTATGCACTTCGGAACAAGGAGAGCTGCATGTTCGAATCCGCCGAGATTGGTCATTCCATCGACAAGGAAACCTACGAGAAGGAAGTCGCGGTGCTGCGCGAAGCACTGCTCGAGGCACAGTACGAGCTCAAGCAGCAGGCACGCTTCCCGGTGATCATCCTGATCAACGGCATCGAGGGCGCCGGCAAGGGCGAGACGGTGAAGTTGCTCAACGAGTGGATGGACCCGCGCCTGATCCGCGTGGAAAGTTTCCTCCTGCCCAGCGACGAGGAGCTCTCGCGGCCCCCGCAGTGGCGCTTCTGGCGTCGCCTGCCGCCCAAGGGTCGGACCGGCATCTTCTTCGGCAACTGGTACAGCCAGATGTTGTATGCGCGCGTCACCGGCGAGATCAAGGACAGCCAGCTCGATGGCCTGATCAATGACGCCGAGCGCTTCGAACGGATGTACTCCGATGAAGGCGCGTTGATCTTCAAGTTCTGGTTCCACCTCTCCAAGAAGCAGCTCAAGGAGCGCCTCAAGGCACTGGAGAACGACCCCACCCGCAGCTGGCAACTGAGCGAGATCGACTGGAAACAGAGCGAGGTCTACGACAAGTTCGTGCGCTACGGCGAGCGTGTGCTGCGCCGCACCAGCCGCGACTATGCCCCCTGGTACGTGGTGGAGGGCGCCGATGAGCGTTACCGCAGCCTGACGGTCGGCCGCACCATTCTCGAAAGCCTGCAGGCCGCGCTCAAGCGCAAGGACCGCCCGACCCCGCAACCGCATGCCGCCCCGCTGGTTTCCAGCCTGGACAACAAGGGGCTGCTGGATGCGCTGGACCTGAGCCTGAAGCTGGACAAGGACCAGTACAAGGAACAGTTGGCCAAGGAGCAGGCACGCCTGGCGACACTGATGCGCGACAAGCGCTTCCGCAGCCACTCGCTGATCGCCGTGTTCGAAGGCAACGACGCCGCCGGCAAGGGTGGTGCCATTCGCCGCGTGACCGATGCACTGGACCCGCGCCAGTACCGCATCGTGCCGATCGCCGCGCCCACCGAGGAAGAGCGCGCGCAGCCCTACCTGTGGCGTTTCTGGCGGCACATTCCGGGGCGCCGGCAGTTCACCATCTTTGACCGCTCCTGGTACGGCCGTGTGCTGGTGGAGCGGGTCGAGGGCTTCGCCAGTGACGCCGATTGGTTGCGCGCCTATGCAGAAATCAATGATTTCGAGGAGCAGTTGGCGAACTACGGCATCGTGCTGGTGAAGTTCTGGCTGTCCATCGACCAGGAGACCCAGCTGGAGCGCTTCAAGGAGCGTGAGTCGATTCCGTTCAAACGCTTCAAGATCACCGAGGAAGACTGGCGCAACCGTGACAAGTGGGACCAGTACGTGGATGCGGTGGGGGATATGGTCGACCGTACCAGCACCGAGATCGCGCCGTGGACGCTGATCGAGGCCAACGACAAGCGTTATGCGCGGGTGAAGGTGCTCAAGACCATCAATGATGCGCTGGAGGCGGCTTACGGAAGCGCGAAGAAGGGCAAGAAGGACTGACGTCTCGTGTAGGAGCGAGCTTGCTCGCGAATGCGGCCTTCAAGGCCTGCTCCGGCGCTTGCCCTTGTGTAGGAGCGGGCTTTGTCCGCGATGTGTCTGCCTAGCTTTGAGGTTTTCAGCGCCGCTTCAGCGTGCGCTGAGACTTCTCGTTTCGCCCCCTCGGGCGACCCACTTTGGCAAACGCCCCAAAGTGGGCAAAGGTCTTGCCCCGGACATCCGGTTTTTCGCTTGGGGCGAAAAATACCCTCGCTGAAGCGAAGTTTCAGGGGCACGCCACGACGGGCCATCCCTGGCCCATCGTGGCTCTCGCGGCATCCATGCCGCTCAACCCCTGAAACTCCGCTTCAACGAGGCCTCCTGAACGGTGCGGTTCGGAGTGCTCGTATGTTTTTCTGGAAATCTTTAAGAGCCGGAGCCGGATCGAGGGATTGAGGGCTTTCGTAGGAGCGAGCTTGCTCGCGAACTGACTCCGCAGGGGGCTCTGTTCGCGAGCAAGCTCGCTCCTACAAGGTGTTTTTCTGCGACGGCTTCGGCGCGCCAATCAGCCGCCCCATGGCCCCGGCAATCCCCATCTCCCGCAGCACCTGCAACTCGCCCTCGGTCTCGACCATCTCGGCGATCAGCGGCAGGTCGATGCTGTTCGACGCGCGGTACATGGCCTCGATGAACAGGCGCTTGTCGTTGTCCTGGTCGATGGCGCGGATGTAGCTGCCGTCGATCTTCAGGTAGGCAAGACCGAGGCGGGTCAGGTTGCCGATCAGGCTGAAGCGCCCGCCGAAGTGCTGCAGGCCGAGCTTGGCGCCGACCTCCTGGACCGACTGGGCGAGTTTTTCCAGCTCGGCCGGTGGCGGCAGGTAGCGTTCGTCCACTTCCAGCGTCATCAGCTGCGCTTCCTGCGGGTGGGCACGCAGGATTTCGAAGAGCTGGCGCAGGGGCTCGGCGCTGCGCACGGTTTCCGCCGAGAGCGACAGGGCCAGTGGCGCCGGTTGCTGGGCGAGGTGGGCGAGGGCGTGTTCGAGCATGGCCAGGTCGAAGCGCGCCGACCAGCCGAAGCGCTCGATCCAGGGCAGGAATTGCCCGGCGGCCACGGCCTCGCCCTTGGGATCGAGCAGCCGCGCGAGGACTTTCTGGTGCAGCAGCTCGCCATTCTCGGCGCAGGCGCGCACGGGCTGGAACCACAGCTGCAGCTTGCCCTTCTGCAGGGCGTCGTCGAGCCAGTCGCGCCAGGCGCGGGAGTCCTGTGCGGGCTGGCTGCCGGAGCTGTCCAGGCGTTGCCAGGTGCGGTCCGGGGTGGCCTGGGCCTGGGCCAGCGCCTGGTCGGCGCGCGACAGCACGCCGGCGGCGGGTTCGCCCGGGCGGAAGGCCGCCAGGCCCAGGTGCGCCACCGGCTTACAGTCGCTGGCGCCGGTGCCGCGGAGGTTTTCCAGGGCGGCGCTGAGTTCGTCCGCCAGGTGCTCGGCACTGGCGCTGTCGACGCCGGGGGCGAGCAGGGTGAACTCGCCACCGCGGCTGCGCGCGGCCAGCCAGTCCGGGGTGCCGTACTGCTCGCGTTCGCGTTCCAGCAGTTCGGCCACGTCGCGAATCAGCGCGTCGGTGCGCTGGCCACCCAGGCGCTGGTTGAGCCCGGCCAGATCATTCAGGCGCAGCAGCAGCAGGTAGCCGGCGGCGTTCTGTTCGCTGGGCGAGAGTTGCGCGTCCAGCCGCGCGTCGAACAGGCGGCGGTTGGCCAGGCCGGAAAGGCTGTCCTGGTAGGCCTCCTCGCGCAGTTTCTCGCTGCGCGTGGCTTCCTCGGCGAACAGCGCCTTGAGCTTGTCGACCATCTGGTTCATCGCCTGTACCACGCGCCGCAGCTCCGGGGTGCGCGGTTCCTTGGGCAGGGTGAGGAATTCGCGGCGAGTGATGGCGTGGGCCTGCTGCACCATCTGGTCCAGCGGTTTGAGTTGGGTGCGCAGCAGCCAGCCGCCGAGGATCGCGCTGACCAGCCCGCAGGCCAGCAGCCAGGCGAGGCTGCCCAGCGCGCCGTCCCACAGCTTGGCCAGGGCGAACTGCGGGTGACTGACGACCTCGACCCGTGCGGCCTGTTCCCAGCCGCGCATGATCAGCGCGTCGCCGCCCTGGGCCTTGAGGTTGACCAGCTTGGCGAACCAGGCCGGCACCTGCTGGTTCTGCGTGTCGCTGTCGCGCTCGACGATGACCTTGCCCTCGGGAATGCTCACCACGCGAATCGTTGCGAAGTAGCCGGAGTCGAAGATCGAGCTGACCATCAGCTCGATCATCGCCGGGTCGTCCACGTGCGGTGTCAGCGACAGGCCCAGCGCGGTAGCGGCGTCCTGGGCGTGCGAGCGCAACTGGCCGATCAACTGCTCGCGGGAGCTTTCCAGGCTGGCGGCGAAGCTGCCGGCGAAGGCCACCACGAGGAACAGGCAGATCGCCAGGAACAGTTGCTTGAGCAATGACATGCCGGGGTTCTCCTATCGCGTCTCGTCGAGGTCCAGGCCCTCGGCGCGCATCTTGGTCAACAGGTCCTGCCAGCGCGACAGCTTCTTGCTGTCGCCGGTGCGCTTGCCGCCGCCGGGGCCAGGCAGCCACAGCCCCTCGGCGTTGAAGGCGTAGACGGGCAGGAGGTCCTTGCGCTGGGAGGCGGGCTTGATCTGCGGGATCAGGTTGTCCAGCACCAGCGGTTCGGCGGTGGGGGAGGCGTAGTAGGTGAGCACCATGTGCGCCTGGTTCTGTTGCAGCGCCTTGACGTAGGTGATGCGCAGCTTGTCGCTGGCGACGCCGAGACGGCGCAGGGTGACGAACTTGGCGATGGAGTAGTCCTCGCAGTCGCCGGCGCCCTTGTAGAGGGCTTCCACCGGCGTCGCCCAGTAGTCCTCCTGGTGCCATACGGTACGGTCGTCGGTGAACACCAGCGCGCCATTGAAGAAGGCGTTGACGGCCTTGAGCTTGGCCATCTCGTCGAGATTCTCGCTGTCGTCGATCAGCCGGCCCCAGGACTCGATGCGGGTCTTGCCGGCGCCAAGGTCGCTGTAGCGCTGCTCGGCATTCTTCAGGATGGTGTCGAAGTTCCAGGCGGCGCCGGCAGTCAGCGTGAGAAGCGCGAGCAGCAGTGCGCCGGCCCGCAGACGCAGCGGGCTGGCGAACAGCCAGAGGGCTCCTCGGGGTGGCTGCATCGCCAGCGCTCCATGTGGGATGTGTGGAGTCTAGGCGGTCCCGGAAAACTTGCGCTGGCGCATCGCCATGGAGCGCAAAGCCGCGCGATACGGGCGCTGCCGGCGAAACTGACAGGATTGTCATTTAAGGGTCAGCGTTCGGTCCCGGGCGTTGGCTTATAACCTCAGGATGCGGCCGCCATGGCCGAACCAGACGCAGGAGAGCGGCATGCAGGGGCAACGGCGGGTTTGGCTGGCGGCGGGATTGCTGGGGGTGGTGGCACTGGGCGCCGGGTTGTGGAGCCTAGCTGCACGGCAGGCTGCCCCCCAGGCGGCGGCCCAGCCAGCCGGTGTGCCGGTGACCCTGGCGCGCGTTGCCCGCGAGGACCTGACTCAGAATCTCGATGGCGTCGGCACCGTGACCTCGCTCGCCAGTGTGCTGGTGCGCCCGCAAGTGGAGGGCCAGCTCACCGCTTTGCTGGTGGAGGAGGGCCAGATGGTCAAGCAGGGCGAGCTGCTGGCGACCATCGACGACCGCGCAATCAAGGCTGCGCTGGAGCAGGCTGAGGCGACCAAGCAGAGCAACCAGGCGCAGCTGCGCATCGTCGAGCAGGACCTGGCGCGCTACCAGACGCTGATCCAGCGCGGCTCGATTTCCCGGCAGACCGTGGAGCAGAGTGAGGCAGAGGCCGCCCGCCTGCGCGCCACCCTGCGCGGCAACGACGCCACCATCGATGCCGAACGCGTGCGTCTGTCCTACACCCGTATCACCTCGCCGGTTGCCGGCCGTGTCGGCATCCGCAATGTCGACGTCGGCAACCTGCTGCGCACCAATGACAGCAATGGCCTGTTCACTGTCACGCAGATGTCGCCGATCTCGGTGGTCTTCGCCCTGCCGCAGGAAAGCCTGCCGCAGTTGCAGCCGCTGTTGAGCGGCGACTCCCCGGTAGTGGCGCGCAGCCGCGATGGCGGCCAGTTGCTCGGTGAGGGCCATCTGCGCAGCATCGATAATCAGGTAGCTGCCAGCACCGGGACCATCCGCGTTCGCGCGGTTTTCGACAACAAGGACGGCCAGCTCTGGCCGGGACAGTTCGTTGCTATCGACCTGCAGTCCGGCGTGCTGCGCAACGGTCTGGTGCTGGACAGCCGTGCCGTGCGCCGTGGCCTGGACGGTGCCTTCGTGTTCCGCATCGAGGATGGCAAGGCGCAGAAGGTGCCGGTGCGCATCGTCCAGGAAGTGGATGGCCGCACGCTGGTCGAAGGCCTGGCGGCAGACGATGAAGTGGTGCTCGATGGCCACTCGCGGCTGACCCCTGGCGCCCGCGTGGAGGTGCAGGGCGATGTGCAGGCCCTGGCCCGCCGGAGCGAGCCGTGATGGTGCGCGCCGGCATGTCAGGCTGGTGCGTGCGCCATCCCATCGCCACCTGCCTGCTGACCATCGCTTCGCTGCTGCTCGGCCTGCTGGCGTTCTTCCGCCTGGGTGTGGCGCCGTTGCCACAGGTGGATTTCCCCACCATCCAGGTGCAGGCGCTGTTGCCCGGCGGCAGCCCGGAGACCATGGCATCGTCGGTGGCCACGCCGCTGGAAGTGCAGTTCAGCGCCATCCCCGGTATCACCCAGATGCTTTCCACCAGCGCGCTGGGCTCGACCACCCTGACCCTGCAGTTCGACCTGGACAAGAACATCGACGTCGCCGCCCAGGAGGTCACCGCCGCGATCAACGCCGCTGCTGGCCGCCTGCCGGCGGACATGCCGAACCTGCCGACCTGGCGCAAGATCAACCCGGCGGACAGCCCGATCATGATCGTCCGGGTGAACTCCGAGCTGATGCCGCTGATCGAGCTGAGCGACCTGGCCGAAGTGCTGCTGTCGCGCCAGTTGAGCCAGATCGCCGGAGTGGGGCAGATCTTCGTGGTCGGCCAGCAGCGCCCGGCGATCCGTATCCAGGCACAGCCGGAGAAGCTTGCCGCGTACCGCCTGACCCTGGCCGACCTGCGCCAGTCGCTGCAATCGGCGAGCATCAACCTGGCCAAGGGCGCGCTGTTCGGCGACGGTCGCGTGTCCACCCTGGCGGCCAACGACCAGTTGTTCAGCCCCGCGGAATACGGTGACCTGGTTGTCGCCTACCGTGCCGGCGCACCGGTGTTCCTGCGCGACCTGGCGAAGGTGGTGAAGGCGCCGGAAGACGACTATGTGCAGGCCTGGCCGGACGGCAGGCCGGGCGTTGCGCTGGTGATCCTGCGCCAGCCCGGCGCGAACATCGTCGAGACCTCCGATGCCATCCAGGCCGAGCTGCCGCGCCTGCGCGAGATGCTGCCGGCGGGCGTCGAGGTGGAAGTGCTCAACGACCGCACCCGCACCATCCGTGCCTCGCTGCACGAAGTTGAGCTGACCCTGCTGCTGACCATGGGCCTGGTGGTGCTGGTGATGGGGCTGTTCCTGCGCCAGCTTTCGGCGACCCTGATCGTTGCCACGGTGCTCGCGGTATCGCTCAGCGCCAGCTTTGCGGCGATGTACCTGCTTGGCTTCACGCTGAACAACCTGACGCTGGTGGCGCTGATCATCGCGGTGGGCTTCATCGTCGATGATGCCATCGTCGTGGTGGAAAACATCCACCGCCACCTGGAGCAGGGCAAGGACCGGGTCGAGGCGGCGCTGGCAGGCGCCTCGGAGATCAGCTTCACGGTGGTCTCGATCAGCTTCTCGCTGATCGCTGCGTTCATTCCCCTGCTGTTCATGGGCGGCATCGTCGGCCGGCTGTTCCGTGAGTTCGCCGTCAGCGTCACGGCGGCCATCCTGATCTCGGTGCTGGCCTCGCTGACCGTGGCGCCGATGCTCGCCTCGCGCTTCATGGGCAAGCCCCATGCTCATAAAGAAGGGCATGGACATGATGACGGCGGTATCGCCGGCTGGCTGCTGGCGCGCTACGCGAAGGGACTGGACTGGTCGCTGCATCACCAGCGCACCGTGCTCGCCGGCTTCGTGGTCTGCGTGGCCATCGCGGTGGCCGGCTATGTGGGCATTCCCAAGGGCTTTTTCCCCTCCCAGGACACCGCCTTCGTCTTCGGCACCACCCAGGCTGCCGAGGACATCTCCTATGCCGACATGGCCGAGAAGCACAAGCAACTGGCGGATATCGTCGCCGCCGACCCGGCGGTGCAGAGCTACAACCACGCCATCGGCATCACCGGCGGTAGCCAGAGCCTGTCCAACGGGCGCTTCTGGATCGTGCTCAAGGACCGCGGCGACCGCGACGTGTCGGTGGACGAGTTCATCGACCGTATCCGCCCCAAGCTGGCCAAGGTGCCGGGCATCGTTCTCTACCTGCGCTCGGCCCAGGACATCAACCTCGCCACCGGGCCGGTGCGTACCCAGTACCAGTACGCCCTGCGCAGCAATGACAGCGCCGCGCTGGCGTTGTGGGCGGACCGCCTGACCCAGCGGCTGAAGGCGGAAGGCGGCCTGCAGGACGTGTCCAACGACCTGCAGATGGGCGCCAGCGTCACCTCGTTGCAGATCGACCGGGTGGCGGCGGCGCGCTTCGGGCTGTCTGCCGAGGACATCAGCCAGACGCTCTATGACGCCTTCGGCCAGCGCCAGGTGGGTGAGTTCCAGACCGAGGTCAACCAGTACAAGGTCATCCTCGAACTGGATTCCCGGCAGCGCGGACGCGCCGACAGCCTGGCGTGGTTCCACCTGCGCTCGCCGCTGACCGGCGAGATGGTCCCGCTGGCGGCGGTGGCGCGGATTGCGCCGGACACGTCCGGGCCGCTGCAGATCAACCACAACGGCATGTTCCCGGCGGTGACGCTGTCCTTCAACCTGTCGCCGGGCGTGGCCCTGGGCGATGCGGTGGGGCTGGTGCAGCGCGCGCAGCAGGAAATCGGCATGCCGTCAAGCATCAGCGGCGAATTCCAGGGCGCGGCGGCAGCCTTCCAGAGTTCGCTGGCCAGCCAGCCGCTGCTGATCCTCGCGGCGCTGTTCGCGGTCTACGTGATCCTCGGTGTGCTCTACGAGAGCTTCGTGCACCCGCTGACGATTCTTTCCACCTTGCCTTCGGCGGGCATCGGCGCGGTATTCCTGCTCTGGGGCTGGGGCCTGGAGTTCTCGGTGATGGCGCTGATCGGCCTGGTGCTGCTGATCGGCATCGTCAAGAAGAACGGCATCCTGATGGTCGACTTCGCCCTGGCCGCGCAACGCCAGCGCGGGCTGTCGCCTTACGATGCGATCCGCGAGGCGTGCCTGGCGCGCTTCCGGCCGATCATGATGACCACGCTGGCCGCGCTGCTTGGCGCCATTCCGCTGATGATCGGCTTCGGTACCGGCTCGGAACTGCGCCAGCCGCTGGGCGTGGCGGTGGTGGGCGGGCTGATCTTCAGCCAGGCGCTGACCCTGTTCAGTACGCCGGTGGTGTACCTGGCGCTGGACCGGGTCTTCCACCGCCCGCAGCCTGCGCCGGTGATTGCCGGAGGTGCGGCATGAAGCGCGGCTGGGTAGCATGGCTGGACGCTGCGAACGGAGGGCAGGCATGCGCGTACTGATTGTCGAAGACGAGAGCAAGACCGCCGATTACCTGCAGCGCGGCCTGAGCGAGCAGGGCTTCACCGTGGACGTCGCGGCCAACGGTATCGACGGTCGGCACCTGGCGCTCAATGGCGAATACGACGTCATCGTGCTCGATGTGATGCTTCCCGGTATCGACGGCTACGGCGTGCTGCGTGCACTGCGCGAGCAGCGGCAGACGCCGGTGATCATGCTCACCGCCCGCGAGCGCGTGGAGGACCGCGTGCGCGGCCTGCGCGAGGGCGCTGACGACTACCTGATCAAACCGTTCTCCTTCCTCGAACTGGTGGCACGCCTGCAAGCGCTGACCCGCCGTGGCGCGCACCTGGAAAGTGCCACGCAGATGCGCATCGCCGATCTGGCCATCGACCTGGTCAGCCGCCGCGTGCAGCGCGGCGGCACGCGCCTGGAGCTGACCGCCAAGGAGTATTCGCTGCTCTGCGTGCTGGCCCAGCGCAGTGGCGAAATCCTTTCCAAGACCGCTATTGCCGAGCTGGTCTGGGACATCAATTTCGACACCGATACCAATGTCGTCGAGGTCGCCATCAAGCGCCTGCGCGCCAAGCTCGACGGGCCGTTCGACACCAAGCTGCTGCACACCATCCGTGGCATGGGCTACGTGCTGGAAAGCCGCGCCGCCCAGGAGCGTGAAGTGTGAAGGGGCTGTCGCTGTCGACGCGCCTGGCCGGCATGTTCGCCGTTGCCGCGCTGGGCATCTTCCTGCTCATCGGCTCGGCGCTCTACTGCGTACTGGACGGGCAGATCGAGCGCCTGCAACGCTCGGAGCTGGACACCCGCTTCAACATGGTCGCGCGCATGCTCGACAAGCCCGACCTCGCCGAGCGCTGGCCGCACATGCAGCTCAAGCTCAATACCCTGAGCCAGGAGTACCAGCTGATCCGCTTCTGGATCGACAGCGACGACTCGCGTTTCCGCTACGGCCAACCCAACGATGCGGTGCGACGGATGCTCGGCAGCGGTAACGGCTATGCCGAGCTGGAGCTGCCCGAACACGACTCGCCACTCAGCGCCCGCGTCGGCGTGCTGCCGGCCAGCGGCTCGCGGCCGGCGCTGGTGCTGCTGGCGGCGATCGACAGCGTGGCGTTCCAGCACGCCCGCCACGCCATCCTGACTACCCTGTTCGTGCTGTCGGCGCTGGGTATCGCGCTGGCGACGTTGTGTGGGCACTGGATCGCCAGGGTCGGCTTGCGGCCGGTGCACGAGCTCTCCGCCGAGGCGCGGCAGATCAGCCCAAGGCAGTTGTCCCAGCGACTGCGCCTGGAAGGCTTGCCGGCCGAGCTGTCGGCGCTGGCCGGCGCCTTCAACGAAGCACTGGACCGGCTGGAACAGGCTTATCTGCGCCTGGAGTCGTTCAACGCCGACGTCGCCCACGAGCTGCGCACACCGCTGGCCAATCTGATCGGCCAGAGCCAGGTGGCGCTGTCCCGCGAGCGCAGCGCGCAGGATTACGAGGAAGTCCTGCAATCCAACCTGGAAGAGCTGGAGCGCCTGCGCGCCATCGTCAACGACATGCTGTTCCTCGCCCGTGTCGATCAGGGCGGTCTGGCGGCCGAGCGTGTGGAAACGTCACTGGCGGCCGAAGTGGCGACGACTCTGGACTTCCTCGAAGTGATTTTCGACGAGCAGGACGTACAGGTGAACCTGCGCGGCGATGCGCGCGCCTGCGTCGAGCGCGCACTGTTCCAGCGCGCGGTGACCAACCTGCTGTACAACGCCGCCCAGCACACTGCGCCGGGCGGGCGCATCGAGGTACGCCTGAGCGGCGAGCGTGGCGCCGCGCTGGTGGAAGTCAGCAATCCCGGCGAACCGATTACCGCCGAGCAACGCGCACGGCTGTTCGAGCGCTTCTATCGCGCCGACATGGCCCGCGCCAACAGCCAGAGCAACCATGGGCTGGGGCTGTCCATCGTCAAGGCGGTGGCGAGCATGCACGGCGGCTCGGTGTTCGTGCGCAGCGAGGGCGGGGTGAATACCTTCGGCTTTACCGTGGATGCGGTAGGGCCGGTGCTGGCAGCGCCAGAGCTGGAAGAGGGCGGTCGGGTGCCGCAGCTGACGCCGCGATCAGTCTAGGCGGCGAGTCTTGGTACGGATCAGATAGATCGTCACCAGCGTCGCACTGGTCAGCATGAACGCCCAGGCCCAAGGCCGCTGCACGATGAATCCTGAAATCAGGATGCTGCACCACATCAGGCTGATGGCGTAGACCTTGCCCTTGAGTGGAATGCCTTCGCCGTCGAGGTAGTCGCGGATCCACGGGCCGAGTTTCGGGTGGCTCACCAGCCAGTCATAGAAGCGCTGCGAGCTGCGCATGAAGCAGGCGGCGGCAAGCAGCAGGAAGGGCGTGGTGGGCAGCACAGGGAGGAATATGCCGATCACGCCCAGCGCGACGCTGAGCCAGCCGACACCGAGCAGGCAGTAGCGAACCCAGGCGTGGCGGCTCTGGCGGATTTCTCGTGGCATCGACGTACGCGAAGCGAATCCGGAGCCGCGTTGCGCGGCTCCGGCAGTGGATCAGTGGGTGCGCGGCTTGAGCAGGGCCGGTTTCTCTTCCGGGGCCTGGCACAGCAGGAACAGGTTGGTCAGCAGTTCGGGAATCTGCGCGACCATGTCGTCCACCAGCCCGCGGTCGCTGGCGATCTCGTCGAACTCGGGTTGTTCGTCGAACAGGCCGGAACCAACCATGATCGGCAGCAGCAGTTCGCTGACTTCTTCCTCGGCCTGCTCGAACCAGATGGCCTCGCGCAGGAATACCCCTTCCATGAAGCCGATGCACCAGCCGCGGATGTCGGAGTCGTCCGGCTCGTCGCCCAGGTAGGGTTCGCAGGGCAGCTCCAGCTCTTCGTCACCGGCCATCTGGCGGATGATGTGCGCCTTGAGCTGGACCAGGGTCGATTCGATCTCGCTGCGCTCTTCCTCGCTGCGGTAGTGCGGCGGCTCGGCGAACAGGGCGTCGATCCACTCGCGCTCCGGCACTTCCTCCGGGCAGATCGCCAGGGCGGTCAGGTAGCCGTGTGCCGCCACGTAGTCCAAGGCTTCCTCGTGCAGGTCATCGGCATCGAGAAAGGCTTGCAGGCGGGACAATTGGTCGGCGAAGGACATCGGGTACTACCTCGGAGGTGATCGGTCCCGAATTGTAGTCTTTCCGCCGCCCCGCGGCAAAAGCCAAATGCCCGTGCAACCCGCGCCGACGCAGGGCTCCGACACATGGCTCGGACGCATGTGACGGATTTTTCCGCAGTTTCCCGGACAAGGTGCCGGTCGCGGGCGGATCGCTTGCGTATAATGCGCCGCTTCATTCGGAGTCCCCCATGCTCGATCAGGCCCTGCGCATCCTCAAAGACGTTTTCGGTTACGACGCCTTCCGCGGCAATCAGGCGCGGATCATCGAGCGCGTGGCCAGCGGCGGCGATGCCCTGGTACTGATGCCCACCGGTGGCGGCAAGTCGCTGTGCTTCCAGGTCCCGGCGTTGCTGCGCGACGGCCTGACGGTGGTGGTCTCGCCGCTGATCGCGCTGATGGAAGATCAGGTTGCCACCCTCGACGAGCTGGGCGTGCCGGTGGCGGCGCTGAACTCCTCGCTGAGCCCCGAGGCCCAGCGTGAAATCGCCGATCGCCTGCAGCGCGGCGAGATCAAGCTGCTCTACCTGGCCCCGGAACGCCTGGTGCAGCCGCGCATGCTGGCCTTCCTGCAACGGCTGCAGATCGGCCTGTTCGCCATCGACGAAGCGCACTGCGTGTCGCAATGGGGCCATGACTTCCGCCCCGAATACCTGCAGCTGGGCCAGCTCGCCGAGCTGTTCCCGCACGTGCCGCGAGTCGCCCTGACCGCCACGGCGGACATGCGTACCCGCGAGGAGATGATCCAGCGCCTGCACCTGCAGGACGCCGAACAGTTCCTCTCCAGCTTCGACCGGCCGAACATCTTCTATCGCATCGTGCCCAAGGAGCAGCCGCGCAAGCAGTTGCTGGGCTTCCTGGCCGAGCGCCGGGGCGATGCCGGCATCGTCTACTGCATGTCGCGCAAGAAGGTCGAGGAAGTCGCCGAGTTCCTCTCCGCCCAAGGCTTCCCGGCGCTGCCGTATCACGCGGGCCTGTCCAACGACCTGCGCGCCTATCACCAGAAGCGCTTCCTCAATGAGGAAGGACTGATCATGGTCGCCACCATCGCCTTCGGCATGGGCATCGACAAGCCCAACGTGCGCTTCGTCGCCCACCTGGACCTGCCCAAGAGCCTGGAGGCGTACTACCAGGAAACCGGCCGCGCCGGCCGTGACGGCCTGCCCGCAGACGCCTGGATGGCCTACGGCCTGCAGGATGTTCTGCTGCTGCGGCAGATGATGCAGAACTCCGAGGGCGATGAGCGGCACAAGCGTGTCGAGCGCCACAAGCTCGAAGCCATGCTGGCACTGTGCGAGGAAACCCGCTGCCGTCGCCAGGCGCTGCTGGCCTACTTCGACGAGGTGATGCCCAACCCTTGCGGCCATTGCGACATCTGCGTCGACGGCGTGGAAACCTGGGACGCCACCGAGCCGGCGCGCCAGGCGCTGTCGGCCATCTACCGCAGCGGCCAGCGCTATGGCGTCGGCCACCTGGTGGACGTGCTGCTGGGCAAGGACACCGAAAAGGTGCGCAGCGTCGGCCACCAGCACCTGGCGGTGTTCGGTATCGGCAAGTCCCGTGGCGAGGACGAGTGGCGTACGCTATTCCGCCAACTGGTCGCCCGCGGCTTCGCCGACGTGGACGTCGATGGCTTCAACGGCCTGCGCCTGACCGAGGCGTGCCGGCCTTTGCTGCGCGGCGAAGAGACGCTGGCCCTGCGCCGCGATCCGAAGCCGCAGCGCAACAAGTCTTCTTCCTCCGGCGGGGCCAGTTCGGCCAGCCAGCTGGTGCGCCAGGAAGAGCGCGAGATGTGGGAAGCCCTGCGCACCCTGCGGCGCAAGCTGGCGCAGGAGCACTCGGTGCCGCCCTACGTCATCTTCCCCGATGCGACCCTGCTGGAAATGCTCCGTAGCCAGCCACGTTCGTTGTCCGAAATGGCCCAGGTCAGCGGCGTCGGCGCGCGCAAGCTGGAGCGCTACGGCCAGGCGTTCCTCGATGTGCTCACCGAATCCGCGGAGGCGCCTGCCACGCCGGCACCGGTGGCCGACCTCAGCCACGAACTGGTGACGCTGGCCCGCGCCGGCATGACCCCGGCACAGATCGCCCGCCAGCTCGATTGCAGCGAGAAGAACGTCTACAGCCTGCTGGCCGAGGCCATTGGCAAGCAGCAGCTGGGCCTGGAACAGGCGCTGGACCTGCCCGAGGAACTGCTCGGTGAAATCCAGGATGCCTTCCTCGACGAAGATGGTGAGCTGCCACCGGTGACAGCGATCGCCGAGCTGTTCGAAGGCCGCGTGCCGCTGGGCGTGCTGCACTGCGTGCGCGCCGCCCTGCAGGCCGAGCTGGAAGTCTGATCGCGCCGAAATAAGGCGTTACAGATGAAATATCAATGTGCCAGCAACGGCGCCTTTTCCCACCAGTCATAGCTGTCAGTACGGATCACTTTCGGAGTGACAGATGGCGAGTTGGGTGCGGGTAGTGGCGGGGCTGCTGGTCGTCGGGCAACTCAGCGGATGTGCCAGTGGTGGCGGGCTGACCGAAGGTGGCAAGAACGCCTTGATCGGCGTTGCCGCAGTGGCGCTGGTGGCGGGCTTGGTGATCATGTCCAAGGACGACGATGACGACGACCGGGATTGCCGCCAGCACCACGGCCGCTCCGATCGCCGTTACTGCAACGACTCGCATTACAGCCACGATCGCTACCGCAATTCCCGTGATGATCGCTGGTGATCGCCTGGCTCCGTCAGTTTCGTGACGGAGCAAAACGACAAACTTGTGACGCACGTCCCGAACAGCTATGGTGGCACTTAGACCTCCACGAGAAGAGGTGAGCGTGCCACAACAACAAAGCTGGCTGGACGACGTCCGTTCCAATGCCTATGCCGAACAGCTCTCCCGGGGCTTTCGCCGCCTGCGTTTCGAACCCGACCTCGAAACCCAGTACCGCCATTACCTGCTCGAAGACAGCTTCGATCTCAAGCGCACCGCGCTGACCATCGGCGTGCTGATCTGGCTGGCGCTGGCGGCCATCGACTTCCTCCTCATCCGTGGTCCGGAACACTGGCAGATGCTGGCGGTGCGCATCGGCGTACTGGTCCTGCTGGGTGTCTGTGGCGGGCTGATCCTGCAGCGTCGGCATATCCACCTGCTGGTGCCGCTGAGCCTGGCCTGCATCCTCAGCGTCGGCATCGGTGCGGCGGCGGTGGCGGGCATCGCCCACACCGTGGACCAGAGCTATCCCTACGAAGGGCTGTTGCTGGTCAGCATGGCTGCGTACTTTCTGATCGGCCTGCGCTTCGCCGAGGCGGTGGGCTGCGCTTCGGTGATCCTGCTGGCCTACGTGGGCTTCGAGCTGTACGCCGGGCTGCCGCTGCCCAAGCTGATCAGCAACGTGGTGTTCCTGCTCTTCGGCAACCTGGTCGGTGCGGTGGGTTGCTACCTGCTGGACTACAAGTCCCGCCAGCATTTCCTGATCAGCCGCCTGCTGAAGGTCATGGCCGAGCATGACGCGCTGACCGGCCTGCACAATCGCCGCAGCTTCAACCGCCAGCTGGAGCGCCTGTGGCGCCAGGCGCAGCGTGAGAGCGTGGGGCTGGCACTGCTGCTCTGCGATGTCGACCACTTCAAGGCCTACAACGACCGCTACGGCCACCAGGCCGGCGATGGTGTGTTGCAGCGTATCGGCGAGGTGCTGATGGCCAGTGCCCGGCGCCCGCTGGACATGGCCGTGCGCCTGGGCGGCGAGGAGTTCGCCGTGCTGCTCTATGGCGCCAGTGAGCGCGAGGCCAGGGAACGCGCCGAGGTAGTGCGCGAGTCGGTGCAGGCCCTGGGTATCGCCCACGAGGGCTCGCTGACGGCCGACGAGGTGACGCTGTCCATCGGTGTTTCCTGCCTGTGGCCGGAGACCGGCCACCCGCTGCGCAGCATCTATGAGCACGCCGACCGTGCGCTCTATGAAGCCAAGGCGTTCGGACGCAACCAGGTCGTCGCCTGATGGCCCATTCCGTCCCCCGAGCTGGCGCCGTGCGTGACTGCGGCGTGCGCAGGCCCGGTGCTAGCATGCGCCGGACCTTGCCACCGAGCCCGCGCCCATGCAGCAGCTGATCCAGCCCAACGGCCAACCGCACTACGGCATCTTTCCCGGCACACCGACGACCATCAACCACCGCGACTTCGATTTCCGCTCACCGATGGGGCGCCGCCTCGGCGCGCTGAGCAAGTGGCGCAGCTTCCACCAGTTCCAGTACTTCGGCCTGATCAGCCCGACACTGATCGGCGGTTGCGCGCTGGCTGACCTCAGCCTGCTGTCCATCGGTTTCGTCTACCTCTACCACCCTGAAAGCGGGCGGATGATCGAACGCCAGTTCAAATGCCCGCTGGGCATGGGCTCGAACTTCTCGCAGACGCCCAATGATGGAGTCTGCGAGCTGCGCCAGGGACGTAACCTGCTGCGTCTTGAGAATGGCTCGTCGCCGCTGGAGAAGCGCCTGCTGGTCGAGCTGGATGACGGCACCCGCATCGACGCGCGCTTCAGCGAGGAACAGCCCGCGTTCGAGCCCATGAGCCTGTGCACCCCGACGGCGGTGAACGGTTGGGTCTACGCACGCAAGGTGGCCGGCGTGCATTGCCACGGCGAGGTGCGCAGCGCGCTGGGCGACTACGACCTGCGTGAACTCGATGCCTATGCGCACCACGACTGGTCCGCCGGCTACATGCGCCGCGAGACCTTCTGGAACTGGGCGTGTCTGTCCGGCGAGGCGCAGGGCCAGCGCGTCGGGTTGAATCTGTCGTGCGGGGTCAACGAGACCAGCTTCACCGAGAACTGCTACTGGCTCGACGGCCAGTTGCTGAAGGTCGACAGCGTGCTCTTCGAGTTCGACCGCGATCACCCGCTGCAACCCTGGACCATCCGCTCCTACGACGGCCAGGTCGAACTGCGTTTCGAAGCCCACGGCCTGCACCAGGAGCGCCTCAACCTCGGGCTGCTGGCGAGCAACTTCAAGCAGATATTCGGACGCTTCAGCGGTGTGCTCAAACCTCCAGGGCGGGCGGAGGTGCGCATCGACAACCTGTGGGGCTTCGTCGAAGACCAATATGCGAAATGGTGAGGCTTCAGGTCACACCCTGCGACAATCTGTCATTGTACGGGCTTGATTAGCTGGCTAATAATTAGTCAAATCAACTTAGCCGATTCACTCCCGAAATTTGCGGAACAATGTCAGATAACGATAAGCACTACTTCGGTACCCAACTGGCCCAGGCTTCGCGTGCATGGCGGGCTGAACTCGACCGCCGTCTCAGCCACCTCGGCCTGTCCCAGGCGCGCTGGCTGGTGCTGCTGCACCTGGCGCGTCATTCCGCCGCGCCGACCCAGCGCGAGCTGGCCCAGTCGGTCGGTGTCGAGGGTCCGACTCTGGCCCGTCTGCTCGACGGTCTCGAGGCCCAGGGCTTGGTCCGCCGCCAGGCCGTGGCCGAGGACCGCCGCGCCAAACGCATCGCCCTCACTCCCAAGGCAGACGTCCTGATCGCCGATATCGAGAACATTGCCGCCGCCGTTCGCAACGAAGTGCTGGCGGGGATTACCGAGGAAGAAATCGCGCTGTGTCAGAAAACGCTCAGTCGAATTCTCGGCAACCTCGAGCGAAACTGAGCAATTCATCACGTTATTCGGGTAAAGTAGCCATTTTTCTGGCGGTCCTTGACGGGGCCGCTGGCCATTCGCTATCCATCTCTTAACCATTCGCCGGTTTTTCGACGATTTATCTTGACCAATTCTCGTGCAACACCTAATCCGTGATATCAGACGGCCTGTACCCTGCAAGGTACAGAGGGGTGGTGCGTGACGGTCTGCAGTCCGGCATGGCTTCAAGTATGTGGACAGGCTCAGCCTGCTGCTTTCGAGTAGTCAGGGAATGGCGTGCAGACCCGGACAATGGGATGGGGTTATGGCTCGAATAAATAGAATTCCGCTGACGCTTGCCGCACTTTCGGTTTTTGTCTCCGCTCACGCGAATGCCCTCGGGCTTGGCGACATTACGCTGCATTCCGGGCTGAACCAGCCACTGGATGCAGAGATCGCGCTGCTCGAAACCGGCGACATGACGTCCGACGAACTGATAGCGAAGCTCGCCAGTCCCGCCGACTACGAGAACGCTGGCGTCGACCGCTTCGTGTTCCTGCAGAGCCTGCGCTTCACCCCGGTGATCCGCAACGGTCGTGGCTACATCAAGGTGGTGTCCACGCAGCCGGTGCATGAGCCGTACCTGAACTTCCTGATTGCGGTGGAGCGTCCCAACGGGCGCATGCTGCGCGAGTACACCCTGCTGATCGACCCGCCGGAGTACAACAGCGCCAATCGCAGCATGGCTGCCAATGTGGCGCGCAGCGATGCGGCTCCTTCGCAGTCTTCCAGCTATCGCCCGGACGGCTACCGTTCCGAACCCGTGCGCCGTGCGCCGACGCAACCGCCGCTGCCCGCGGGTGATGGCCGCTATACCACGGTGCGCAATGACACCCTGTGGAAGATTTCGTCGCACCTGAGTGGCACCGCTGCCTCGCGTACACAGTTGATGGACAGCATCGTCGCACTGAACCCGCAGGCCTTCGTCAATGGCGACCCGCATCGGTTGAAGGTTGGCCAGACGCTGATCCTGCCGCAGGGCCAGCAATATGGCGGTGGCGCAACCGTTGCCGCAGCAGCGCAGCCGTCTGCCGTGTCCCCCGCAGCAACTGCCGCACAGACCTCCGATGCCGCGCCGGCGCCTGCAGCCGCTGTGGCTCAGGCGCAAGGCAATGCCGTCGCTCCGGCGGCGCCGGCTGCTGACGCCAACCTCGCCAAGGTCGAAGCCGACCTGGTCCTGGCCAACGCCCAGCGCGACCAGATGAACCAGCGCATGGACGACCTCCAGAAGCAACTGGAGTCCCTCCAGCAGGCGTTGCAGAGCCGCGATCAGCAGGTGCAGTCGCTCCAGGCCGAACTCGATCGGCGCCAGGGGGCGGTCGCCTCCGGCAATGCGCCGGCAGTCAATACGCCGGCGGTTGATGCTCCGACCACCAATGCACCAACCACCAATGCACCGACCAATGCCGTGCCTGCTGCCCCTGACGCCGTGGCGCCAGCGCAACAGGC
Source organism: Pseudomonas sp. GD03903 (assembly GCF_029840045.1). Taxonomy (NCBI): domain Bacteria; kingdom Pseudomonadati; phylum Pseudomonadota; class Gammaproteobacteria; order Pseudomonadales; family Pseudomonadaceae; genus Pseudomonas; species Pseudomonas sp. GD03903. The sequence goes on from NZ_JAOCBT010000002.1 coordinate 345,558, forward strand.
TGCTCCTGCGGCAAGTGCCGCTCAGTCGGCAACCCCGGCGCAGGATGCGCAGGGCACCGCTTTCAACTACTGGCCGTGGCTGGGCGCAGGAGCGCTCGGTGCGCTGCTGGTCGGCCTGCTGTTCGCGCGTCGCAAGCGCGAGGAAAAGCCGGTCGAGATGCCGCCCCTGCGAGCCGCCGCGCCTGCGCCGGTCCAGCCGCTGCCGCCGGCCAAGCCGCTGGCTGCGGCGGTGGTGGCTCCGGTACCGGTGCCACATCCGGTCGTGGTGGCCACACCGGAGCCGGGCGTCGCCCGCCTGCCGGCTGCCAGCGCGGACAGCCTGGAGGGTGCGGATATCTACATCGCCTACGGCCGCTTCACCCAGGCCCGCGATATGCTGCGCAAGGCGGTCAACGCCGAGCCGGGCCGTCGCGAGCTGCGCATGAAGTTGCTGCTGGTTCTGGCCGAGCTGGGTGATGTGAGCGGTTTCCAGGAGGAAGAACATGCCCTGGTGGCCGCCGGCGGAGATCAGAAGCAGATCGACCAGCTCAAGTCGCGCTACCCGGCGATGCTGATTCGCCCCGAAGACACCCTGCAGCCGCCCACGGGCGAAACGCTCACCGACTGGGACGACCTGGAACTGGGCGAACCCGTTAGCACTCCGGTGGAGCAACCCAGGGCCACGCAGGAACAGCCAGACTTCGCCATGAACCTCAGCGAGCTGTCGCTGGACCTGGACTGGGACAAACTCGACAACCCCTTCGAGTCGCCAAAGCAAGGCAAGGCAGCACCCAGCGCCGCCCAGGAAGTGCCGTCGGACTTCCGCAGCAACCTGCACGAGCTGCCGGAAATCACCGAGCTGGACCTGGGCGAGCATGGCGAGATGTTCGGCCATGGCAGCAAGGCCCAGGTAGAAGACGACCTGACCTTCGACCTGCCGGACGATATCGGCCACGAGCACGACGAGCTGCTGGCCAGCCTCGATCGCGCCCGCCAGTGCATCGACCAGGGCAACCTGGAAGAGGCCTACGCTATTCTCAAGCAGGTGATCGCCAGTGGCGATTCCAAGGCCAAGGCCGAGGCGCGCGAACTGCTGGCGCTGATTGCCTGACCCGCTGTCTGAATGAAAAAGCCCGGCAGCTGCCGGGCTTTTTCATGTGCGAGAGGCAGATATTGCTCAGCTCCCGAGGGTGGGGCCGCTAAGGCTGTTGCAGGAGCGAGCTTGCTCGTGAACGGTGTTTTCCGGCGGGTTTGCCGCTGGGCAGTTCGCGAGCAAGCTCGCTCCTACAGGTTTCCTGCACCTTCTGCGTGAGGCCTTAGAAATTGCGGCCCAGGTTGATGTAAACCGCGTGCTCGCTGGCGTCGTTCAGGCCATAGCTGAACGACAGCGGTCCCAGTGGCGTCTCGAAGCCCATGAGAATACTGCCGGCGTTGACGTAGCCGGTGTCGTAGCTGTTGTCGTTGTTCCATACCCGCCCGCGTTCCAGGCTGCCGCCCAGGTAGAAGGGGAAGTCCAGTGGCAGGAAGGAGCGCTCGGTCATGCGCCGGTAGTAGATGACCCGCCCGAGGCTGTAGTTCTGCCCTGCCAGTGCGTCCTGGCGGTAGCCGGAAATCTGCCGCGCGCCGCCCAGCAGGAAGCTCGACACCACCACGTCGGCATCATCGAGCGTGCGTCCGTAGCCACCGCCCAGCACCCAGGTGTTCGGGCCGCTGCTCAGTGCCTTGTCCAGCCGGAAGTCCCATTGCCGGTAGCGGTCGTCGTCGCCCAGGGACGGCGTGTGCTCGCGGAAGGAGGTCTGGATGTTCTCGCCTTCGCGGGGGAAATCCACGTTGTCCATGGTGTCGAAGGAATACTGCAGCTGGGCGTAGCCTTCGTTGAAGTGATAGTCGGGCAGGCTCTGCTCGCCGACCCGCACGTCGGCCTTGCCGAAGGCCTGGGCCACGCCGAGGCGGAACTCGCCGTTATTGGCGATCTGCCGGCCAAGGTTGATGCCATAGCCATAGCGCTCCAGGCGGTACTCGGCAATCGGGTCGTCGTTGTCGGTGGCCTCGACGTTCTGTGCTTCGTTGAACAGATAGGGCGCGACGAAGTAGCGCGAGCCCACGTCCAGCGGCTGGTAGAACTCGCTGTAGACTTCCTGCTGGTCGCCGATCTGCAGGCGCGTCAGCCATTCCGCGCCGAGTCGGTTGATGCCGTTCATGCGGTAGCTGCCGCCGACGTTGAAGGTGCTGTCGCCGCGCAGGTCATCGGAGAGGTTCAGGCCCAGGCGCAGATAGTCGGTACCGCCGCGCTTGCCGTAGGCGTGGATGACCAGCACGTTGTCGGACTTGCCATCCGCGCTCTTCTTGTTGTGCACCACGCGGTACTGCACCTGGTCGAAGTAATCCAGGCCGTAGAGGGTGCTCATGTCGCGCTGCAGGCGTTCCAGGTCCAGGTGCTCACCCAGCGGTTGGCGGATGTAGTGAAGGATGACGTCATCGCTGACCTTGGAGTTGTTCTCCACCTCGATGCGATCGATCACCGGCTGGCGCTCGCCCGGGGTGCGCGCTTCGCTCAGCGCCACGGCTTCGGCGTCGGCAGGCTTGCGCAAGGTTGCCAGGCGCGGGGCGAGGATGCTGGTGGCGCGGTAGCCGGCATCGATCAGTTGCGGCACGCGGCCGAAGTCGGTGGAGCTGTAGCCGCTGAGCGGCGGTTGCACGAGGGTGTCGCTGGATTTCAGGGTGGCCAGTTGCGCCTCGGAGTTCTTGCGGGTCATCAGGGTCACCGACTGGTTGAGCATGTCGACCACCGTGGTCAACTGCTTGCGGTCCAGCAGCGGGTTGCCGATATCGACCACGATGACCACGTCGACGCCCATCTGCCGTGCCACGTCCACCGGGATGTTGTCGACCATGCCGCCATCCACCAGCAGCTTGCCGTTGACCTCCACTGGCGCGAACACGGCGGGGATCGACATGCTGGCGCGGATTGCCTGGGGCAGGTGGCCCTTGGAGAACACCACTTTCTCGCCGGTGGAAATGTCGGTGGCCACCGCACGGAAGGGAATCGCCAACTGGTCGAAGTTGCGGGTATCGCTGGTGTGCACCAGCAGGCTTTCCAGCAGCATCGACAGGTTCTGCCCCTGGATCGCGCCTAGCGGCAGGCCGAGGGTGCCGTCGTCGCGGAAGCTGAGCTTCTGCTTCACCAGGAAGTCGCGGTCGTCCTGCTTGCGGCGGAAGGGCACGTCGACCCGTGGCGGCGAATCGGACAGCGCCTGCTTCCAGTCCAGTTCCAGCGCCAGTTGTTCCAGCTCCCTGGGCGTATAGCCCGCCGCATACAGGCCACCGATCACCGCGCCCATGCTGGTGCCGGCGATGGCATCGACGTGGATGCCCTGTTCGTCCAGCGCCTTGAGCACGCCGATATGCGCCAGGCCACGCGCCGCGCCGCCGGAGAGGACCAGGCCGATCTTCGGCGGAGTGTTGGCCGCCAGGGTGCCGAGGGGAAGGAGCAGAAGGAGAGCGAACAGCAGTCGGCGCATGAAGAGAAGAGTCCGGTAGGGCGTTTCAGACCGGTATTATAGGTTCGCGTCCTACTGCAGAGTCTGATTCATGTCCGAAGCCAAAGCCGAAATCGTCATCACCTATTGCACCCAGTGCCAGTGGCTGCTGCGCGCCGCCTGGCTGGCCCAGGAGCTGTTGAGCACCTTCGGCGACGACCTGGGCAAAGTCAGCCTGGTGCCGGGGACGGGTGGGGTTTTCCATATCAGCTGCGATGGCGAGCAGATCTGGGAGCGCAAGGCCGACGGCGGTTTCCCCGAGGCCAAGGTGCTCAAGCAGCGCGTGCGCGACCGCATCGATCCGCAGCGCGACCTGGGCCATAACGATCGTTCCTGACGAGTTGCGCTACCGGTCGGCGGAACCATTCGATAGCTGGCTAACTTCCTTGCTTCATATCAACGGGGTACAGCGGTACCACTTTTAGTCTGAGGGCGCCCATTCTCCACAGGAGGTGCCTTCATGAGCATCATTGTCACTGGCGCCGCCGGCTTCATCGGCAGCAACCTCGTCAAGGCGCTGAACCAGCGCGGCGAGACCGACATCATCGCGGTCGACGATCTGACCGAGGGCGACAAGTTCGCCAACCTCGCCGACTGCGACATCAGCGATTACCTCGACAAGCGCGACTTCATCGAGCGCTATGCCCGTGGTGATTTTGGCGTGGTCCGTGCGCTGCTGCACCAGGGTGCCTGCTCCAGCACCATGGAGCGCGACGGGCGCTACATGATGGACAACAATTACCGCTACAGCTGCGAGTTGCTCGACGCCAGCCTGTCGCTGGGCGTGCCGTTCCTCTATGCCTCGTCGGCAGCGGTGTACGGCGGTGGCCAGGAGTTCCGCGAGATGCGCTCCTGCGAGCGGCCGCTGAACGTCTACGGCTACTCTAAGTTCCTCTTCGACCAGCGCGTGCGCAAGGTCCTGCCCACGGCGCGCACCCAGGTGGCCGGGTTCCGCTATTTCAACGTCTATGGGCCGCGCGAGCAGCACAAGGGGCGCATGGCGTCGGTGGCCTTCCACTGCTTCAACCAGTTCCGCGAGACGGGCAAGGTGAAACTGTTCGGCGAGTACGGCGACTACCCGGCCGGGGGACATCTGCGCGACTTCGTTTCAGTGGAGGACGTGGCGAAGGTCAACCTGCACTTCCTCGACAACCCCGAGCGCAGCGGCATCTTCAACCTGGGCAGCGGCAGCGCCCAGCCCTTCAACGACGTGGCCCTGGCGGTCATCAATACACTGCGCGAACAGCAGGACCAGCAACCGCTGACCCTGGACGCCGCGATCCGCGCCGGGGTGCTGGAGTACATCGAGTTTCCGGATGAGCTGCGCGGCAAGTACCAGTGCTACACCTGCGCCGATATCGCCTTCCTCCGCGAAGCGGGCTACCGCGCGCCGATGATGGGCGTGGAGGAGGGCGTCGAGCGTTACTGCCGCTGGTTGCTGCAACAGGACTGATACCGCGTGTATCGGGCTTTTTACCCAGTCTTTACCCGGAGCTGACACTGCGCACGGGGCCGGCGCGAGACAATTCTCACCACGAAAGGCGGACGGTGGATCGCCCGTGACCGGAGGTGAAATGAAGCTGTCCTCGCGCATTGCGCTGAAATCCGTCGCCACGCTGCTGGCCCTGAGCCTGTCCGCCGCCGCGGTGGCCGGCCCTCATGGCCCGGGCGGCCCCGGTGGTCCGGGGCCTGGTCCGTACCATGGCTGGGGGCCGGGGCATGGCTATGGCCTGCCGGATTACGCGCGGGAAGTGTGGATCGGCAGCATGCTCTACTTCGTCGCCGCCGGAACCTACTACCTGTGGAATGCCGATCGCCGCCAGTATGTGGCGGTGGAAACGCCGCCGGCCGTGCAGGTTGCGCCGACCACCAGCTATGAGGTGATCGCCTATCCCGCCAGCGGCCAGTCGCCGGAGCAGCAGAGCCGCGATCGCTACGAATGCCACAGCTGGGCCGTCGGCCAGAGCGGCTTCGACCCGGCCGCCGCTACCCAGGCGCCACCGGCGGGCATGTCCGATACCTACCGCCGCGCATTGGGCGCTTGCCTGAGCGGGCGCGGCTACAGCATCAACTGATTTCCCGGCGCCTTATCCACAGGCGCCCTACCGAACAGGCCGCCTCGCAGGCTGTCGTGCGATGACTCCTTGGCATTCCCTCCCCGGGGCAAGGTTCGAGATACGCACGCTGCGGGGCGGCCTTCTTTTTTGCGCAGCCACTACCCGGCAACTGACTGTAGGAGCGAGCTTGCTCGCGAACAGACCTTGCTCCGCTGCCAAGCGCTTCGCGAGCAAGCTCGCTCCTACAGGTGGCTAATGCGAGCCGCGTGCGCTGAGGAAGGTCGCGAAGATGATCAGCGCGCCGCCCGCCAGCATCCGCAGACTCGGCTCTTCGCCGAATAGCACGGCGGCGAAGGCGATGCCGTAGACCGGCTCCAGGGCGAAGATCACCGCCGCGGTGCGTGCCTTGATCAGCCGCAGGCTGGCGACGAACAGGCTGTGCGCGACACCGGTGCAGAGCACGCCCAGCGCCACCAGCCACAACCAGTCCATGCCGCGAATCGCGGGCAACTCGAAGAGCACCAGGGGCAGCAGGCAGGCGATGATCGTCAGGTTCTGGCACAGCGCCGCCTGGATCGGATCGATGCCGCGCACGCTCACCCGGTTGGCCAGCGACAGCAGGGCGAACAGCAGGCCGGAGAGGGTGCCCCAGAGCAGGCCGGCGGTGGCGCCATCGCGCAGGTCCAGGGTTGGCGTGACCATCACCAGGCCGATGCATACCAGCGCCACCACCAGGTATTCGCCCTTGCGGATGCGCTCGCGGAACAGCAGGCCCTCCAGCAGTACGGTGAAGGCCGGGAAGCTGGCGAAACCCAGGGTCGCGACGGCGACGTTACCGACCTTCACGGCGAGGAAGAATGTCAGCCAGTGGGTGCACAACAGTATGCCGCCACCCAGCAGCATGGCGGCTTGCCTGAGTGTGGGGCGCTTCTGTTGCCGTAGATGCCCGACAAACACTGCTGCCAGTGACAGTGAGCCGAACAGCGCGCGACCGAAGACGATGACCAGAGGGCCGGCGAGGATGAGCTTGCCGAAGATGCCGGACAGCCCGAACATCAGGGCGCCGATGTGCAGGCCGATCAGGGCGCCGCGGGGAGTGAGTTGGGTTATGCGATTCATGCCTGAGCTCCCGCCGATTGCTGTGGCGGGGCCTTGTCGGGAAAGAGGCACGCGCGCCGGGCCAGCCGCCGCGCGCTAAAACGAAAGTCAGGCCAGTCGTGCGCCATTGGGCAGCGGCTTGTCGAAGCCGGCCAGCACCACTTTCTCGTCGCTGTCGTAGGCACCGGTGACCAGCACTTCCGAGCGCACGCCGGCGATGGACTTGGGCGCGAAGTTGCACACGCAGAGCACCTGGCGGCCGATCAGTTCGTCGGCTTCATAGTGCGCGGTGATCTGCGCACTGGAGGTCTTGAGCCCCAGCGGGCCGAGGTCGACCTGGATGATGTAGGCGGGTTTGCGCGCCTTCACGTTGGGTTCCGCCTGGACGATGGTGCCCACGCGCAGTTCGACGCGCTCGAAATCCTGCCACTCGATGGTGTCTGCCGACATCGCTGCTCTCTTCTGTTAGCCAGTTCGATGGCCGGCAGTCTAGGCCCTGGGCGCGCGGCTGTCTGTCGCGCGGCTAGCGGGAATTGTCGCGCGCCTGCTGGCGCAGTTGGCGTGGGGTGGTGCCGAATTGACGCACCAGCGCGGCGGTGAAGGCGCTCTGCGAGGCGTAGCCGACCTGCGCGGCGATTTCGCCGACCGACTGGTGCGAGCCGCGCAGCAGGTCGCAGCCCAGTTGCAGGCGACGTTGGCGTACGTAATCCATGGGCGTCTGACCGGTTTCGGCGAGGAAGCGGGCATGGAAGCGCGCGGCGGACAGCCCGGCGAGCCGTGCCAGGTCGGCCACTTGCAGCGGGTGCGCAGCATGGCGGTCGATGTAGCTGTCGAGGCTGGCCAGCGGCAGTTGCGCCGGCTCCTCGATGCGCTGCTGGCCGGCGGCGAGGCTGGCCAGCAACAGGATTGCGCCCTGGCGCGCCAGCACCGGGTCATGCAGCGAGCTGCCAGCGAGCCAGTGCACCAACTGCGCCTGGTCGTTGCTGAGCAGGCGCTGGCCGGGGGTTTCCAGCAGGCGTCGGCCGGCGTCGCTGTGCAGGCCCAGGCTGCCGAGCAGGTCTTCTTCGTCTTCCAGGTCCACCACCAGGCAGCGGCTGCCGTCAGGGCTGGCGCAGGCGTGGTGCTCGTCACGCGGCACCACGGCGAAGGTCTGCCGGGTCACCAGGCTGCCGCGCCCGCCCACTTCGAAATCCAGGCTGCCGGACAGCCCCAGCACCAGCTGCGCATGGCTGTGGCTATGGGCGAGGTGGTCGTGGCTGTAGTTGCGCAGGGAGAGGATCTGGCTCATGCAGGGCTGCTTTCTGTGCTGGCTGGCAGGCTGACAGTCTAGCGCGCCGTGGGCTGTAACGGGACTGTCGCCAGTCGGTCATGTGGACTTCACCGCCCGCGTCGACACTCGGAGAAACCCCACTGGAGGTCGCCGACGATGAGCAGCGCGCAACGCATGACGCCGACGAAGAAACAACGGGTACGGACCCTGTGGATATCCGATGTCCACCTCGGTACCCGCGACTGCCAGGCCGAACACCTGGCCGGCTTCCTCAAGCGCTACCACGCCGACCGCATCTACCTGGTGGGCGACATCATCGACGGCTGGAAGCTGCGCGGCGGCATCTATTGGCCGCAGGCGCACACCAACGTGATCCGTCGCCTGCTGACCATGAGCAAGCGCGGCACCGAGGTGATCTACGTCACCGGCAACCACGACGAGTTCCTGCGCCGCTATTCCTCGCTGCTGCTGGGCAACATCCGCCTGGTCGACGAGATCGTCCACACCACCGCCGACGGCCGCCAGTTGCTGGTGATCCATGGCGACCAGTTCGACGTCATCACGCGCTATCACAAGTGGCTGGCCTTCCTCGGCGACTCCGCCTACGAGTTCACCCTGACCCTCAACCGCTGGCTGAATCACTGGCGCAGCCGTTACGGCTATGGCTACTGGTCGCTGTCGGCGTACCTCAAGCACAAGGTGAAGACGGCGGTGAACTTCATCAGCGACTTCGAGGAAGCCATCGCCCACGAGGTACACAAGCGCGGCCTCAACGGTGTGGTCTGCGGGCACATCCACCACGCGGAAATTCGCCAGATCGGCGAGGTGGAGTACCTCAATTGCGGCGACTGGGTGGAATCCTGCTCGGCGCTGATCGAGCACTGGGATGGCAGCATCCAGCTCTATCGGCTGGCCGAGGAGCAGGCTCGTGTCGAGGAGCCCGCAGTGGTCGAGTCGGCAGCATGAGGCTGCTGATCGTCACCGATGCCTGGCTGCCGCAGGTCAACGGCGTGGTCACCAGCCTCAGGGCGCTGGTGGCAGAGCTGGAGGAAATGGGCCATGTGGTCGGCCTGATCACCCCGCAGGACTTCCGCCACCGCCCGTGCCCGAGCTACCCGGAGATTCCGCTGGCGTGGGACCTGTGGAAGGTGGGCGAGAAGATCAGCCGCTTCGCTCCGGACTGCGTCCACCTCGCCACCGAAGGCCCGCTGGGCTGGGCCGCTCGGCGTTGGCTGGTGCGCCGGGGCCTGAAGTTCAGCAGCGCCATCCATACGCGCTTTCCCGAGTACGTGAACAACCGCTGGCCCTGGCTGCCGCTGGATTGGGGCTATGCCTTCCTGCGCCGTTTCCATGCACCGAGCCAGGCCGTGCTGGTGAGCAGCGAGCGCATGTGCGGGGTATTTGCCGATCACGCCTTCGGCAACCTGGCGCTGTGGCGCAAGGGTGTGGATATCCGGCGCTTCCAGCCGGGCACAGGCGCGCCGCGGGAGGCGCCGGTATTTCTCTATGTCGGCCGGCTGGCACGGGAAAAGAATCTCGAAGCCTTCCTCGCACTCGACCTGCCGGGGGGCAAGCGCGTGGTGGGCGATGGCCCGCAGCGCGCCGAACTGGAGGCGGCTTATCCACAGGTGGAGTTTCTCGGCTATCGGCACGCCGACGAACTGGCCGAGGCCTATCGCAGCGCGAGCGTGCTGGTCTTCCCGTCGCTCACCGACACCCTCGGCCTGGTGATGATCGAGGCGCTGGCCTGCGGAACACCGGTAGCTGCATTCCCGGTGGCGGGGCCGCTGGATGTGCTGCAGCAGGGCGTCACCGGAGTGATGGACACCGACTTGCGCAGCGCCTGCCTGCGGGCGCTGGAACTGGATCGCCTGGCCTGCGTGCAATGGGCGCGCGGGCAGACCTGGCGGGCGTCGGCGCAGGAATTCCTGGCACTTCAGGTGCGCCTGGCGGAGCTGCCGGTCAGCGAGAGGCCGGACTACGTGAACGGTTGATCAGAACAGCCGGCGATCATGGTCCAGGCTCTGGTCCACCAGCCATTTACCGTGAGCGATGGAGGCGTGCTGTGCCTTCTGCAGATCCGACATGAAGGCGAACTCCACCGGCAGCGTCTTGCGCCTGGTGGTCTGCCCGTCCGGAGCCGTGATGTGGCAGCCGGCAGCCCAGGGCGTGGGGATACCGGGGTGTTCGACGACATCGGCGGTGATGGTGTACTGGCGGTACTCGCATTGCATCAGGCTCATGGGACGTCCTCCTGGCGGTTCGCCAGCGGCCCGAAACGGGCGGGTGGCGGGCGGAACGGTGCCGACGCCGCGCGCCGGCAAGCCTTGATAACCCCCAACATAGACCACCTGACAGACCTCTCCGTCGGATACCGACGAACGTGAATGTCACCTTGGCCGGAGATTTCCCGGCCGAATCTTCCCAATGCTGGCGCGCCGCGCCAGACTGTCAGCCATGCCTATCCAGACCCTTTCCCGCCTTGCCGAAATCGACGCCCGCCAGTGGGACGCCCTGCTGCCGGACGACCAGCCGTTCCTGCGCCACGCCTTTCTCTGCGCCCTGGAGGAAAGCCGTAGCGTCGGTGGTCGCACCGGCTGGAAGCCAGCCCATCGCGTGCTGCTGGACGACGACGGCCGCCTGCTGGCCGCTGCGCCGGCCTATCTGAAAAGTCATTCCTACGGTGAGTACGTGTTCGACTGGAGCTGGGCGGATGCCTGCCTGCGCGCCGGAATCCCGTACTACCCCAAGCTGCTGGTCGGCGTTCCCTTCACGCCGGTGGGGGGCGCGCGCCTGCTGGGGGCCCCGGAGGCGGCCCTGAGCCTGGTCGGCGCGCTGGCGGGGGAGGTGGACGAGGGGCGTTGTTCCGGCGTGCATGTGAACTTTACCGATGCCCGCGCCGATGCCTTGTTCGGCGGCGCGGATGGCTGGCAGGAGCGTCTGGGCTGTCAGTACCACTGGCGCAACCGCGGCTACCGCGACTTCCAGGACTTCCTCGATGCGCTGAGCTCGCGCAAGCGCAAGCAGATCCGCAAGGAGCGCGAACAGGTCGCCGGGCTGGGGCTGGATTTCGTCTGGATGGAGGGACGTGAGCTCTCCGAGGCGCACTGGGACTTCGTCTACGCCTGCTACAGCAGCACTTATGAGGTGCGTGGGCAGGCGCCTTACCTGAGCCGCGAGTTCTTCAGCCTGCTGGGGGCGCGGATGCCCGAGGCGATCCGCGTGGTCTTCGCCCATCAGCATGGGCGACCCGTGGCGATGGCCTTCAGCCTGCTGGGCGGTGACACGCTGTACGGTCGGTACTGGGGTTGCCTGGCGGAGTTCGACCGCCTGCATTTCGAAACCTGTTTCTACCAGGGCCTGGACTTCGCCATTGGTCATGGGCTCCAGCGCTTCGACGCCGGAGCGCAGGGCGAGCACAAGCTTATCCGTGGCTTCGAGCCGGTGATCACACGATCCTGGCACCGCCTGGGGCATCCGGGGCTGCGGGATGCGGTAGAGGAGTTCCTGGCAGGGGAGAGGGCGGGCATCCTGGCCTACGCCGAAGAGGCCCGCACGGCGCTGCCCTATCGCCAGGACTGCTCTTTGTAGGAGCAACGGTCTTTTTCGGGAGGCCCGTACCGATGCTTTCCCCTCTGGCTACGGTCCCCTCTCCCCGCGGGGGAGAGGGTGAAGGCCGACCCGTGCGCAGAAGCATCTCGTAGGAGCGGACTTTGTCCGCGATCGTTTACCGCCGCTCAGGCCAACCCGGGAGCGCGGCCAGCCGATCGCGGACGGAGTCCGCTCCTACGGGGAGGTGGCAGCGTGTGCCGTGCGCGAGAAATTACTCCGGTTTAGCCTCACCCTTGCCCGGCAGCATGCGTACCAGGGTGTTGTCGCGGCTGATGTAGTGGTGGAACAGTGCGGCCAGCGCGTGGAGGCCGATCAGCCAATAGCCGAGCACGGCGATGGTCTCGTGCCAGTACTTCACCTGCTTGGCCAGGTCCGGGTTCTTGTCCACCAGGTGCGGCAGCTCCATACCCCAGAACGGCACCGGCTTGTCGGCAGCGCTGAGGATGATCCAGCCGGCCAGCGGCAAACCGATCATCAGGCCGTAGAGCGCCAGGTGCGCGAGCTTGGCCAGGGCCATCTGCCAGACCGGCGGTGCCGGGACGATCGGCGGAGTCGGGTAGATGAAGCGACCGATGATGCGCAGCCAGACCAGGACGAAGACACTCAGGCCGAGCATGAAGTGCCACTGGGAGAACAGCGCGCGGGTGTCGCTGCCTTTGGGGAAGTTGGTGCGGTATTCCATGCAGAAGTACGTGGCGGCGATCAGCACTAGCATGATCCAGTGCATGGCTATGGACAGGCTGCCATAGCGGGACGGGGTCTTGGACAGGCTCATGACGGTTCCTTGTTTGGCTCGATTATCTTGACGCCCCGTTCTGGCGACGGGTTGTCAGTATCAGCATAGAGCCTTAACCCTGCCTGAAACACCGTGAAGGCAAAGTGAAAGGGCCGCGATGTGCGGCCCTTTTGATGTCGGTCAGCCTTCGTCGTCGGCTGACTGGCGGGAGCGGATGGCGTTCACCAGCCGCTTGGCCAGGGCCGGGTAGTCTTCGTCGAAGTGATGGCCACCGGGCAGTTGCAGGTTCTCACCCACGGCCTGGGGCTGGGTACAGCCACTTTCGTCCTTCTCTTCGATGCCATACACGCAGAGCACTTTCGGCCCCGGCAGGCGCGCCATTTCCGGGCCGGTGGAGGCTTCCTGGCCGGCTTTGCCGAGCCAGCCCTGCACCTCGATCTCGAAGCTGCCGCTGCGAGCGAAGGCCAGCAGGATCACCGAGCTGACGTCCTTCTTGGCGTCCGCCGGCAGGCGGTTGTAGATCGCCGGCAGCACGTCGGCGCCGAAGGAGTAGCCGGCCAGCACGAAGTGCTTGGCGCCCCACTTCTCGCGATAGTGCTGCATCAGCAGCGCGAGGTCGGCAGCGCTCTGTTCCGGAGTCTTGTGCTCCCAGAAGTAGCGCAGGGCGTCGACGCCCACCACCGGGTAGCCCAGTTCGGCCATCTGCGCGGCAACGTCACGGTCCAGATCGCGCCAGCCACCGTCGCCCGAGTAGAACAGGGTGACGGTTTCCGAAGGCTTGGCTGCCGGGACTTCCACCACCGGCACGTTGTCGCCGCCGCCCTGCAACTGCTGACGCAGTTGATCGGCGAGAACCTTGGGCAGCGGTGTGTCGTAGTCGGTGATTACCGTCTCGGCGTTCTGCAGGCCACGGGCGAAGCGCGCGCTGGCATCGTCCGGGTTGTCGTTCCAGGCGGCCAGCCAGTGGCCGTGGGCAGCGCTGGTCGGCAGCGGGGTAGCGGCGCAATCCGGTTTCTCCAGGGAGAAACCGACCGACAGGGCCTTGGCCTTGTCGTCGCTCTGCCCAGCCAGCCAGCGGAAGGCCCAGGCGCTGCCCGGACCGATGCCGGCGACCAGAGTCGGCTGGCCGTCGAGCAGTTCGCCGGCGGCCTTGATGCGTGCCTGCTGGGCCTTGCAATCGTTCTCCGGGAAGACGAACTGCACCACGCGGGCACCGCTGTCGTGGGCCAGCGCCAGCAACTGGGCGTCATCGAGCTTCTGGTCGGCCTGCACAGCCAATAGCACGCGTGCGTTAGGCTGTTTGCCGGGGTTGGCCAGGCTGGCGGCGCTGCCATCGGGCAACTGGCGGTGGTCCAGGGAAGCCTGCGGAGCCGGGCGGCTCCAGAGCAGCAGACCGACAGCGATGATGACCAGCAGGAGTAGGGCGAGCAGGTGTCGCCAGCGTCGTTTCAACATATCAGCGTTTTACCAATCCACTCAGGCCGCCTGCAATGAGGGCAGCCGTATCGGCCAGGGCCACCAGCGGATCCAGTCCGGCAGGCACGGCCAGGTAACGGGGTTCCCAGTCGGGCTGGAACTTGTCCTTGAAGCGTCGCAGCCCCTGGAAATTGTAGAACTGCTCACCCCGGCGAAAAACCAGCGCGCCGAGACGTTGGGTCAGCGGGGCGCCGCGGCGTGGCTGCAAGCCGGCCAGGGGCACCATGCCGAGGCTGAAGCGGGTGTGCCCGCTCTCCTTGTAATGCAGGATCAGGCCGAGCATGAGGAACTCCATGGTCAGCTTGGGCGCGTCAGGGACCACGCGCATCAGGTCGATGCTCGCCAGTTCCTTGCCGGTGGTTTCCAGCAGGTTGGCGAAGGCTACGGCGCGGCCCTGGAAGCGGACCACGACGACGCGGAAGTAACGCAGGTATTCGGGGGTGAAGCGGCCGAGGGAGAAGCCCTTCTCGCGGACGTTCTTGCCGCCCAGCCAGGCATCGGAAATAGCCCGCAGCTCATCCATCGGCGCCTGGCCGGCATCATGGAACTCCAGGCTCAGGCCGTCGCGCTGGCCACGGTTCCAGGTGTAGCGCAGGTCCTTCATCTCCTTGCCCTTGCTCTCCAGGTCGAAGCGGCGCAGGTCGACCCGCGCCTCCTCGCCGAGCTTGAGCGCGGTCAGGCCGATGTCCATGTACAGCGGCAGGTTCTCCGCGCGCACCTGGTAGAACACCGGGCGCGCGTGGTGCAGATCGCAGAGGTCGCGGAACTGCCAGATCAGTTCGGCGCGGGCCTGGGCCGGGCCGACCGGATCGAACAGGGCGACCAGGCTGCGGCCGCGGCGGGCATACATCAGGAAGGCATCGTTGCCCTCGTGGAACAGCAGTGCCTTGTCGCCGGAGAGGGCCAAGCCGCCATCGGGCTGGGCGGAGTTGGCCAGGATGGCGGCAGCGCTATCCAGTTCCTCGCGGGTTGGCGCGTGGATCGCCGGCGGTGCGGTGCGCAGCAACCAGTACAGCGCCAGGGCGGCGAGCAACAGGCAGCTGCCCAGGGCGGCGCGCAGGCCACGCGGGGCGTCGGCATCCAGGGCGAACTGCCACCAGAGTTCATGGCTGTAGGGCACGTCCTGGTAGGCGAACAGCAGCAGCCAGATCGATGCGGCGATGACGCAGGCGGCGGCGCCCAGGTACAGCGGCGAGAAGGGCAGGTCCATCAGGCGGCTGCGGCGGTAGAAGGCGCTGCGGAAGATCACCAGCAGGGCGGCGGTGAAGCTGAGGATCAGCGCTTCTTCCCAGTCGAAGCCCTTGAGCAGTGACAGCGCGGCGCCGGCGATCAGCAGGCCGAGGGTCAGCGCCCAGGCCGCGGAGAGGCGGCGGCGCAGGCCGTAGGCGAGCAGCAGGCAGAGTACGCCGATCAGGCTGGCGGCCAGGTGCGATGCATCGATCAGGCGATGCGGCACGAGGAAGCCGACTTCGTCCAGGCGTGTGTCGATGGACGGCGTGGCGCCGGAGAACAGCAGCACGATGCCGGAGATGAACACCAGCAACGAGAGGATCTGCGCGGCGAAGCCGGAGGTGATGCGCACGGCCTGCTTGGCGACCAGGACGCGGCGGGCCTCGAGGAACAGCAGCAACAGACAGGCGACGATCAGCGGCAGGACCACGTAGATCAGGCGGTACAGCAGCAGCGCGGCGGCCAGTGGTGCGGCGCCCAACTGGCCGGCGAAGGCCGCCAGCAGCACCGCTTCGAATACCCCGACGCCGCCCGGTACGTGGCTGAGCACGCCAGCGGCCAGGGCGATCAGGTAGACCAGCAGGAAAGCGCCGAAGGGTGGGGCTTCCGGCAGCAATAGATAGAGCACGGTGGCGGCTGCCGCCACATCCAGCGCGGTGATCAGCAGTTGCAGCAGCGACAGGCGCAGGCCCGGCAGGCGCAGGGTGCGGCGGCCGACGCGAACCAGGTGGCTGTCTGGCGATGGTTGTTCGGGCAGGCGCCGGCGCTCGATGCCAACCACCAGCAGCAGGCACAGGGCGATGATCGCCAGGGCCAGCACGGCCACCAGCCATTGCGGCAGGTGCAAGGCCAGTGAGGCGTCGGAGAGATCACTCAGCGCCGCGAGCGCCGCCAGCACCGGCAATGCGCAGCCCAGCGACAGGCTGGCGAACAGCGTCATCAGCGCGACATCGCCGGCACCGAGCCCCTGGCGGGCGTAAAGGCGGTAGCGTACGGAGCCGCCGGAGAGCATCGACAGACCGACGGCATTGCCAATGGCGAACGCGGAGAAGCCGCCGGTCAGCAGCGTCGGGGTGGGTAGCTTCACGCCGGCGAAGCGGCTGGCCGACCATTCATAGCCGAGCAGGAAGATGAAGCCGATCACGGTCGCAGCGAAGGCGCCGAGCAGCGAGGCGGTGGGCACGTCGAGCAATGCGTCGTGCAGAGAATAGGCGTCGATGTCGCGCAGCAGGTGATAGCAGGCGATCAATGCGAGGCTGAACAGCACCAGCGTCACGCCCAGGCCGAGTGCCTGGCGGTTGGCGCTGACCCAGTTGAGCCAGGTCGCTCGGCTGGGAGCGTCTTCGGCGGCAGGGGTATCAGGTGTGGCGGGGTTGGCGCTCATCGGGCACCTCAATCGATTTAGCGCGACAGAGTAGGGGCACTGACGCGAATTCCCAAGTCCCCGGAAGAGTATTTTCCTGATCCGTGAGACGCCACCCGTGGGCGATCTTTTTTGGGCACAACGAAAAAAGCCACTCCTAAGAGTGGCTTTCTTCTTGATGTCTGGTTGCGGGAGCAGGATTTGAACCTACGACCTTCGGGTTATGAGCCCGACGAGCTACCAGACTGCTCCATCCCGCGGCGGCCATTCTACGGATATGAAGCCTTGTGTCAAACGATATTTCGTTTTCGATCAATAATTTAAATCGCGCGCAAACGAAAAAGGCCACTCCGAAGAGTGGCCTTTCCCAGTGTCTGGTTGCGGGAGCAGGATTTGAACCTACGACCTTCGGGTTATGAGCCCGACGAGCTACCAGACTGCTCCATCCCGCGCCGGCCATTCTACGGAAATGAAAGCCTCTGTCAATCGATATTTGTCGCGTGATCAATAATTTAAATGACGCACAAACGAAAAAGGCCACTCCGAAGAGTGGCCTTTTCACGGTGTCTGGTTGCGGGAGCAGGATTTGAACCTACGACCTTCGGGTTATGAGCCCGACGAGCTACCAGACTGCTCCATCCCGCGCCGGCCATTCTACGCAGATGGGCTCGTGTGTCAATGAAAATCGGGAAAAAGTGATTTTCTATCAGATATTTAGCTGTGCTGGTCGGCGGCGGGGCGTTGTTCGACGATGGGCATTTCCTGGCTGTGGATAACCGGGGCCGCGGCTTTTTGCATTAATATGGACCGCTGTTCAGTCGCCATTACGGGCGGCTTTCGTTGGTGATGCAGGCGCCTTCTTCGTGACTCGGCAGAGAAAGATCATCCACATCGATTGCGACTGCTTCTATGCCGCCATCGAGATGCGCGACGACCCCAGCCTCGCGGGCAAGCCGCTGGCCGTGGGCGGCTCGCCGGACAAGCGTGGCGTGGTCGCGACCTGCAATTACGAGGCGCGCGCCTACGGCCTGCATTCGGCCATGGCCATGCGCACGGCGGTGAAGCTGTGCCCGGACCTGACCATCGTGCGCCCGCGCATGGACGTCTATCGCGAGACGTCGCGGGATATCCACGCGATCTTCCGTGACTACACCGAGCAGATCGAGCCGCTGTCCCTGGATGAGGCCTACCTCGACGTCAGTGACAGCGAGCGCTGCGGTGGAAGTGCCACGCGCATTGCCCAGGAGATTCGCCAGCGCGTCTGGGAAACCCTGCACATCACGGTGTCCGCCGGGGTGGCGCCGAACAAGTTCATCGCCAAGATCGCCAGCGACTGGCGCAAACCCAACGGCCTCTTCGTGGTCACGCCCGACGAGGTGGATGGCTTCGTCGCCGAACTGCCGGTAAAGAAGCTGCATGGCGTGGGCAAGGTCACCGCGGAGAAGCTGGCGCGCCTGGGCATTCGCACCTGTGCGGACCTGCGCGACTGGTCGCGCATCCAGCTGGCCAAGGAGTTCGGCAGTTTCGGCGAGCGGCTCTGGGGGCTGTCGCGGGGCATCGACGAGCGCCCGGTGCAGGTGGACAGCCGGCGCCAGTCAATCAGCGTGGAGAACACTTTCGACCAGGACCTGCCGGACCTGGCGGCCTGCCAGGAGGAGCTGCCATCGCTGCTGGGCGAACTGGAGCGGCGCATGACGCGCCTGGACACCAGCTACCGGCCGGGCAAGCCATTCATCAAGCTGAAATTCCACGATTTCACCCAGACCACCATGGAGCAAGCGGGCGCCGCACGGGATCTGGAGAGCTATCGGCTATTGCTGGGACAGGCCTTCCAGCGTGGCAACAAGGCGGTGCGGCTGATCGGTGTGGGCGTGCGCCTGGTCGATCTGCGCGGCTCCCACGAGCAGCTCACGCTTTTCTAGTGCCGGCAGAGAGCGCCTCAGCCTTCGGGCCACAGGCGCATGGCGCGGCCCGAGAGCGGCCACAGGCGCAGCTCGCCTTCGTCGGTGATATCCCAGCGCTGGACTTCGCCGAGCATCTTGAGGAACTGCTGTTCCTGCTCCATCACCAGGTCCGCACACAGCTTGCGGGTGGCGCCGGGCTGGCCGAAGGTCAACTGCTCGCCTTCAAGCTTGTAGCTGGCGAACCAGTGGTTGCAGCCTGCGCTGCCATAGGCGCGGCCACTGCCGTCCAGGGTCAGGCTGATGTGCGTGTAATCAATCAGCGGACGTTCGCCGATCCATTCGACGCGGTAGGTCTGTTCGGCTTCCGGAACCGGCTTGCTCGCGCAGCCGGCCAGGGCCAGCGCGGTAAAGGCGCCGGCGATCAGGGCTTTCATGCAGTCTCCTTGCTCTGACATTCCGGGCAGAGATGGCGGTTGCCAGCCTTTGCCCATCCGAGTTCGGCGATGCGCTGCTCGGCGGCGGGCTGCTGGGCAGCCTTGCCGAGGGTGGCATCGACGGCGAATTCGAAGTCCAGTGTAGCCCCACAGCCGTCGCAGTTGACCTTCCACTCGTGGATACCCAGTTCACGAAACACCGGGCCTTTGGCCACGGCCATCCACTGCCCCGGCGGGTTGATCAGGTGGCGGACCTTTTCCACAGCCAGGGTCATGCTCAGGCTTTTGCTGCCCTTGAGGCTGACCAGCAGGGTGTCACCGGCCTTGATCGAGCCACCGATGCCGGTGACCTGGTAGCGGCCCGGAGTCAGGGCGCGGCACTCGTTGAGGGTGAATTGCGGGTTGAGCAGGGTGTAGCGGAAATCGTGCTGGGCCATGGGTCCTCCGGGAAAGCGCGGCATTCTAGGTGGCATGGCGCGCGGATGCGAGTGCCATCCGATCAGCCCTCGACCAGATTGACCGGGGTGCCGGCCTGCCAGGCGGCAATGTTGGAAAGCGTGGTCTGGGCGATCCCCGCCAGCGCTTCGCGAGTGAGGAAAGCCTGGTGCGCGGTGATGATCACATTGGGGAAGGTCAGCAGGCGCGCCAGCACATCGTCCTGCAGTGGCTGGTCGGAACGGTCGGCGAAGAAGATGTCGGCTTCTTCTTCATAGACGTCCAGGCCCAGGTAGCCGAGCTGGCCGCTCTTCAGCGCCTCGATCAGCGCCGGGGTATCCACCAGGGCGCCGCGGCCGGTATTGATCAGCATGGCGCCGCGTTTCATGCGCGCCAGGCTGCGAGTATTGATCAGGTGTTGGGTGGCCTCGTTGAGCGGGCAGTGCAGGCTGATGATGTCGGACTGCGCGAGCAGCTCGTCGAGTTCGACAAAGCGCCCACCCAGGGCCTCGATGGCGCGGTTGGGATACGGATCGTAGGCCAGGATGTGGCAGCCGAAGCCGCTCATGATGCGGGCGAAGACCTCGCCGATCTGCCCGCTGCCGATCACGCCCACGGTGCGCCCGTGCAGGTCGAAGCCGGTCAGGCCATGCAGGGAGAAGTCACCTTCGCGGGTACGGTTGTAGGCGCGGTGCAGGTGCCGACATAGCGCCAGGACCAATCCCACGCCATGTTCAGCCACCGCGTGGGGTGAATAGGCCGGTACGCGCACTACGGCCAGCCCCAGCGCGTGGGCGGCGGCCAGGTCGACATGGTTGTAGCCGGCCGAGCGCAGGGCAATCAATTTAGTGCCGCCGGCGGCCAGGTGCTCGAGCACCGGGCGCGACAGGTCGTCGTTGACGAAGGGGCAGACCACCTCGAAGCCCATGGCCAGGGCAACAGTGTCCTCGCGCAACTGCGCCTGCTGGAAATGCAGTTCGAAGCCGTGAACGTGGTTGGCGGCAAGGAAGCTGTCGCGGTCGTGGGTCTGGTTGCTGAACAGGATGATGCGCATCGCTTGGATTCCGTCCTCAGTGCGGCTGGCCGGCCTCTGCTTCCAGGTGGCCTTCGGTCGCTTGTGCCAGTTCGGCCATGGCCTTGTCGAGTTCGTCCAGCGCGGCAGGGGCGTCCGGTTCGTTCTGCTTGAGCAGGGTTTCGGCGCGCTGGCAGGCAGCGCGCAGCATCGGTACGCCGCAGTAACGGGTGGCGCCGTGCAGGCGGTGGATGCGCTCGAGCAGGGTGTTGCGGTCGTTGCGCTCGCGGGCCTGGCGAATTACCTGGCGGTCGGCGGACAGCGAGGCGAGCAGCATGCCGAGCATGTCGGCGGCCAGTTCCGGCTTGCCGGCGGCCAGGCGCAGGCCTTCTTCCGGATCGAGGACGCTGAGCCCGTCGAGCTTGGATTCGGCGTGACGCGGGCGTTCGTCACGCGGCTCGCCCAGCGCCAGCCCGGTCCATTTGAGGATCACCTGGACCAGTTGGCGCTCGTCGATCGGCTTGGTCAGGTAGTCGTCCATGCCGCCTTGCAGCAGGGCGCGCTTCTCGTTGGCCAGCGCGTGGGCGGTGAGAGCGATGATCGGCACCGGGCTGACCTCGCGGTCGCCTTCCCATTGACGGATCGCCTCGGTGGCCTGGCGGCCATCCATGACCGGCATCTGCACGTCCATGAAGACCAGGTCGAAGCGCTCGCGCTGCACCGCCTCGACGGCGGCGAGGCCGCTGTCCACGGCAGTCACTTGCGCGCCCATGTCGGTCAGCAGGGTCTTCACCAGCAACAGGTTGGCCGGGTTGTCATCGACGCAGAGCAGGTGCGGCGTGCGCTCGAGCCGGCCGTTGGCGGATTTGTCCTTGCGCAACGGGCGCAGGTGCAGCAATTCGTTCATCGCCTGTTGCAGCTTGCGCGTGCAGGCGGGTTTGCTCTGCACCTGGGCATCGGGCAGCACGTCGTTGTAGTGCGCCTGTTCGATGGTCGGGCACAGCACCAGGCTCTTGCAGCCATGCTGTTCCAACTCGCGGATGGACTGGCGCAGCGCCTCGGGCGGGTGTTCGGCGGCGGTCACTCCGAGCAGCGCCAGGGTGATCGGGGCCTTGTCCGACGGTCCGGCCAGCAGCGCCTTTTCCAGCGCGGCGAGGTCGGGAAACTCGGTGACTTCCAGGCCGCAGTCTTCCAACTGGTGGTGCAGCGCGGTGCGGGTCAGTTCATGGGGCTCGTACAGTGCCACGCGCAGGCCGCCGGCCATGGCGGGCGGAAGGTCGTCGCCGTCGTCGCGGGCCTTGGGCAGGTTGAGGCTGATCCAGAATTCCGAGCCATCGCCAGCACTGCTTTCCACGCCGATTTCACCGCCCATCTGTTCGATCAGGCGCTTGGAAATCACCAGCCCAAGACCGGTGCCGCCGGCCTGGCGCGACAATGAGTTGTCGGCCTGGCTGAAGGCCTGGAACAGCGCGCGCAGGTCGGCGTCGGTCAGGCCCACGCCGGTGTCCTGTACGCTGATGCGCAGTTGCGCGCGGTCGTCGCTCTCGTCTTCGAGCATGGCGCGCACGGCGATACTGCCGTCATGGGTGAACTTGATGGCGTTGCTCACCAGGTTGGTCAGCACCTGCTTCAGGCGCTGCGGGTCGCCCACCAGCTGCAGCGGAGTGTCGCGGTAGATCAGGCTGACCAGCTCCAGGTGCTTTTCGTGGGCGGCGGGGGCGAGGATGGTCAGGGTGTCCTGGATCAGCTCGAGCAGGTTGAACGGGATGTTCTCCAGTACCAGCTTGCCGGCCTCGATCTTCGAGAAGTCGAGAATCTCGTTGATGATCCCCAGCAGGCTCTCGGCGGACTTGTGGATGGTGCCCAGGTAGTCCTGCTGGCGGCTGGTCATCTCACTCTTCTGCAGCAGGTTGGTGAAGCCGAGGATGCCGTTGAGCGGGGTGCGGATCTCGTGGCTCATGTTGGCGAGGAACTCGGACTTGATCCGGCTCGCCTCCAGGGCTTCCTTGCGCGCCAGGTCCAGTTCGATGTTCTGGATCTCGATGGTCTCCAGGTTCTGCCGCACGTCCTCGGTAGCCTGGTCGATGTTGTGCTGCATCTCTTCCTGGGCGCTCTGCAGCGCCTCGGCCATGCGGTTGATGCCGCCGGCCAGCTCGTCCAGTTCATGGCTGCCGAGTGCCGGCAGGCGAGTCTCCAGGCGGCCTTCCTTGAGCTGGGCGACGCCCTGGGCGATCTGCCCCAGGGGCGCGTTGATCGCGCGGCTCATGCGCAGGGCGAGGAGGGCGGTGACGGCGAGACCGGCGCCGATCAGCAGCAGGCTGGTGAACAGGCTGCGGTAGCCGCGCAGCAGGGTGCCATGGTGCGACAGTTCCAGTTCGACCCAGCCGAGCAGTTTCTCGGCGTCGGCATCCGGGTCGCCGGACAGGCTGCGATGCTTGCCCAGTACCGGCAGGAGGAAATGCGTGGTGTCGAGGTTGCTCGCCATGCTCAGGTGCGAGCCGTCGCCACTGGGCATCGGCGTCAGTATGCTGGGGCCGGCGTGGACCAGCTTCTCGCGGTCCGGTCCGAGGAAGGTCACGGCGCGCACGTCGGGCTGGTCGAGCGCTTCGTTGGCGATGCGCTCGAGCAGCTCGTTGTTGTGGTTGGCCATGGCCGGCGCCGACAGCGGCGCCAGTTGTTCGGCGATCAGTTGCCCGCGCTCGATCAACTGGGCATGCATGTCCGACAGCTGCACCCAGGTGAAATAGCCGCCGAGCACCAGCGCCAGCAGGCTGGTGGGCAGCAGGGTGAGCAGCAGTACCCGTCCCTTGATGCCGAGATCCTTGAACACGCGCTTCCTCCGATGCGTTTATCCCCGGCAGTGTAGCGGTTCGGACCTGCGCCGGAAGCCCTTTGCCTTGCCGAGGATGCGTGGAATCGTGAATACTTCACGCAATTGCTAATCACTCTTATTTGATATGAACGCCATAGCTTCGTCCGGCCTGCGCTTGCTGACCATCGAGGACGACCCGACCCTGGGCGCCCACCTGTCTTCCCACCTGAGCGAACGTGGCTTCGAGGTCACCTGGTGCCAGGATGGCGACGAAGGCCTGGCCCAGGCGCGCGGCGGCGACTATGACCTGGTGCTGATGGACATCATGCTGCCGGGCACTGGCGGCCTGGATATCCTCCGCACCTTGCGCCGCGAGCGCGCGGTGCCGGTGATCCTGATGTCGGCCCTGGGTGCCGAACAGGACCGCATCGCCGGATTTTCCCAGGGTGCCGACGACTATCTGCCCAAGCCTTTCAGCCTTGCCGAGCTGAGCGTGCGGGTGGACGCGGTGCTGCGCCGCGTGGCCCTGGAACGCGGCAACCAGTCGCTGAATGCGGCCCCGACCGGTCTGCAACTGGACCCGCAGAGGGACGACGTCGGCCTCGATGGTCAGTGGGCCGGGCTGACCGGCACCGAGTACCGCCTGCTGGAAACCTTCCTCGGCAGCCAGGGCGAGACGCTGAGCAAGCCCTTCCTTTATCAGCACGTGCTGCACCGTGCCTTCACTGCCCACGACCGCAGCCTCGACATGCACGTCAGCCACCTGCGCCGCAAGCTCCAGGCCATCGGCTACGTACGCCACCAACTGCACACGGTGTGGGGCAAGGGCTATGTGTTCGCCGAGGCCGAGGACTGAGCATGCCCGGCCGTCATTCGCTGTTCTGGAAGCTCGCTGTTGCTCTGGTGGTGCTCTGCCTGTCGGTGATCTGGCTGTCCTGGAACTGGGGCAAGCAGATGGAGCGCGACAGCTACAACCTCTCCGAGGCGGCGCGGCAGGTGCTGGCGGGCTATGCCGACGAGGCGCAGCAGGCCTGGCGTGCCGGCGGCCCGGCGGGCGTCGATGCCTGGCTGGCGCAGATGAAACTGCGCGAGCCGGTGTGGATGGTCGTGGTCGATGCCCGCCTGCAGTCGCTGGGCACGCAGCCACTGCCGATGGCGGACGTGGCGCACCTGACCTTCCAGCGCGGGCTGGACTGGCCGGTAAGCTCGCGTTCGGTGACGCTGCCGTACATCGGCATCCCCTTTCCGGACGAGCCGGCTGCCGGCCGGCTGGTGGTGCAACTGCCGCAGCGTTTCCAGCCCGGTGGCTTGACCTTCCTGCGTCAGTCCATCAGCCATGCGCTGGTGCCGACGATCCTCGCGCTGCTGCTCTGCGGGTTGATCTACCGGCGCCTGGTGCGTCCGTTGAAACGCCTGCGCGAACACGCCAATGCCCTGCAGGCGGATAATCTTGGCTCGGTCGCCGGCCCGGAACTGGTCGCTCGCCGCGACGAACTCGGCGAGCTGGGCCGCGCGCTGGACCACATGGCCGAGCGCCTGCGCGGGCATGTCGGCCTGCAACGCCAGCTGCTGCGCGACCTGTCCCACGAGCTGCGCACGCCGCTCAGCCGCCTGCGGGTGGCTGGGGACAGCCCGATCAGCGAAGCCGCGCTGCGCCAGCGCGTGGAGCGCGAGGTCGACGTGATGCAGCGCCTGGTCGCCGATACCCTGGAGCTGGCCTGGCTGGATACCGAGCGCCCGCGCCTGGAACTGGAAGAGATCGACCTGCGCTCGCTGTGGGAGCTGCTGGTGGACGATGCGCGCTTCGAGGCGGGCTGGAGTGCCGAGCGCTTCCTTTATCAGGTGCCGGCGGACTGTCGCGTGCGCGGCCACCTCAACGGTCTGGCCCAGGCGCTGGAAAACCTGCTGCGCAACGCTATCCGCCATTCGCCGGAAAACGGCCGGATCCGCCTGGGCGGCCGGCGCGAGTCCGGCGGCTGGCACCTGTGGCTGGAGGACGATGGCCCGGGTGTGGCGCAAAGTGACCTGGAACGCATCTTCCTGCCGTTCACCCGGCTCTCCGATGCGCGCACCGGCGAAGGCTTCGGCCTGGGCCTGAGCATCGCTCGCAGTTCGCTGCGCATGCAGGGTGGCGAGCTCTGGGCGGACTGCGCCGATGCGGGCCTGCGTGTACACCTGCGCCTGCCGGACGCGGCGGCGGCCTGACAGCGTCCAGGCGGCGGCCTGTCCTGCGGAAACATGGCTTGTTAGGAAGTTTCGTATGGCGGGGCCGCTTTTGCCGGTATCATAGGGCGCCCTGTTCCAGATCCGAGTGCTTCCATGACCGTGCAGTACCCGACTATCGCCGATTGCGTCGGCCATACCCCGCTGGTGCGCCTGCAGCGCCTGGCCGGGGAAACTTCCAACACCCTGCTGGTGAAGCTCGAGGGCAACAACCCCGCGGGTTCGGTGAAGGATCGCCCGGCGCTGTCGATGATCGCCCGCGCCGAACTGCGCGGCGACATCAAGCCCGGCGACACGCTGATCGAGGCCACCTCCGGCAACACCGGCATCGCCCTGGCGATGGCGGCGGCGATCAAGGGCTACCGCATGATCCTGATCATGCCCGACAACTCCACCGCCGAGCGCAAGGCCGCCATGACCGCCTACGGCGCCGAGCTGATCCTGGTGACCAAGGAACAGGGCATGGAAGGCGCCCGCGACCTCGCCGACCAGATGGCGCGCGAAGGCCAGGGCAAGGTGCTCGACCAGTTCGCCAACGGCGACAACCCGATTGCCCACTACCACTCCACCGGCCCGGAAATCTGGCAGCAGACCGGCGGTGAGATCACCCATTTCGTCAGCTCCATGGGCACCACCGGCACCATCATGGGCGTGTCGCGCTACCTCAAGGAGCAGAACCCCAACGTGCAGATCGTCGGCCTGCAGCCGATGGAAGGCTCGGCCATCCCCGGCATCCGCCGCTGGCCGCAGGAATACCTGCCGAAAATCTTCGACGCGACCCGCGTCGACCGCGTTGTCGACATGCAGCAGAGCGAAGCCGAGGACGTGATGCGTCGCCTGGCCCGTGAAGAGGGCATCTTCTGCGGCGTGTCGTCCGGTGGTGCGGTGGCCGCCATGCTGCGTCTGTCCCGCGAGCTGGAGAACGCGACCCTGGTGGCGATCATCTGCGACCGTGGCGACCGTTACCTGTCCTCGGGCGTGTTCGACTCCAACTGATGGCCAAGCAGAGATCCGGCCTGCGCTTCCAGCCCAGCGGTGGAGCGCGCAGCCCTGCAGTACCGGTGGGCAAGAAGCAGCGCCTGAACATCGAGCGCCTGGCCCACGACGGCCGCGGCATCGCCCATATCGACGGGCGCACCTGGTTCGTCGACAACGCTCTGCCGGGCGAGGTGGTGGAGGCCCGCGTGCTGTCCGCTCGCGCGCAGATCGTCGACGCCCGTAGCGAACGCATCCTCACCGCCGCCGCCAATCGCCGCGCCGAGCCTTGCCCGGTCGCCGGCACCTGCGGCGGCTGCAGCCTGCAGCACCTGTCCCACGCCGATCAGTTGGCGCTCAAGCAGCGTACCCTGGCCGAGCAACTGGAGCGCTTCTCCAGCCTGGTCCCGCAAGAATGGGCTGCGCCACTGGTCGGGCCGGAATTCGGCTACCGTCGCCGCGCCCGTCTCGCCGTGCGCTGGGACGTGAAGGCCAAGCGCCTGGACGTCGGTTTCCGCGCCGCCGCCAGCCAGGCCATTGTCGCCTTCGACGACTGCCTGGTGCTGGTGCCGGAATTGCAGGTGCTCGCTCGTGAGCTACCCGAGCTGCTGCGTGGTTTCGCCAAGCCGCAGAGCCTCGGCCATGTCGAGCTGTTCCACGGCACTTCCAGCGCGCTGCTGCTGCGGCATATCGAACCTTTGTCCGATAGCGATCGCGGGCGACTGCTGGAATTCTGTTCGGCACGGGATGTGCAGTTGTGGTTGCAGGGTGACGGCGAACCGACGCTCTGCTCCGACGGTGCAGAAAACAGTGGGAACCGCGAGCTCGGCTTCCGGCTCGAAGCCTGGAATCTGACCCTGGCCTATCGCCCCGGCGACTTCGTCCAGGTGAACGAGCCGGTGAACGAGGCGATGGTCGCCCAGGCGCTCGACTGGCTGAAGCCAGGCAGCGATGAGCGCGTACTGGACCTGTTCTGTGGCCTGGGTAACTTCGCCCTGCCGCTGGCGCGCCAGGTGCGCGAGGTGGTGGGCGTGGAAGGTGTGCAGACCATGGTCGCGCGCGCCGCCGCCAATGCCGCTGCCAACGGGCTGGGAAATACTCGGTTCCACCAGGCGGACCTGACGAAACCGCTTGCCGACGCCTCCTGGGCGGCGGAGGATTTCACCGCCGTACTGCTCGACCCTCCGCGTGACGGAGCCTTCGAGCCGGCACGGCAGATGCGTTCACTGGGCGCGGAGCGGGTACTCTATGTGTCCTGCAATCCGGCGACCCTGGCGCGCGACGCGGGTGAACTGGCCCGACAGGGCTATCGCCTGAAACGCGCCGGCATCCTCGACATGTTCCCGCAGACGGCCCATGTCGAGGCCATGGCTTTGTTCGAGGCAGGCTAGGAAGGCCTGCGCAATCCGACCGGCTCAAGCAAGAAAGGCCGGCGCAGTGAGCGGTGTGTTGTGGCGCACCGTGGGGAAGGGTAGACACGATGGTACAGGTGAGAGCGCACCAGCCGGTCAACACCGACGGCAGCATCAATCTCGAGGCCTGGCTGGACCATGTCCAGACCCTGGTCCCGGGCCTGGATCGCCAGGTCCTGCTGGAAGCCTGCGAGTTCGCTCGCGAGGTGGAAGACAGGGCTGTCAGCACGGCTGACAACACCTGGGCAGACGGCACCTCCAGCTTCCAGACGGGCCTGGAGATCGCCGAGATCCTGGCGGACCTCAAGCTCGACCAGGAATCCCTGGTCGCCGCGGTGATCTACCGTGGCGTGCGTGAGGGCAAGGTCAAGCTGGAAGACGTGGCGCAGCGCTTCGGCCCTGTCGTCGCCAAGCTGATCGAAGGCGTGCTGCGCATGGCCGCGATCAGTACCAGCCTCAGCCCCCGGCAGTCCCTGGTGCTCGGCACCCAGGCGCAGATCGAGAACCTGCGCAAGATGCTGGTGGCCATGGTCGACGACGTGCGCGTCGCGCTGATCAAGCTTGCCGAGCGCACCTGCGCGATCCGCGCGGTGAAGAACGGCGACGAAGAAAAGCGCATGCGTGTCGCCCGCGAGGTGTTCGACATCTACGCTCCGCTGGCCCATCGCCTGGGTATCGGCCACATCAAGTGGGAGCTGGAGGACCTGTCCTTCCGCTACCTGGAACCCGACCAGTACAAGCAGATCGCCAAGCTGCTGCACGAGCGCCGGCTGGACCGCGAGCAGTACATCGCCACCGTGATGCAGCAGCTCAAGGACGCCCTGGCCGCCACCGGCATCAAGGCGGACCTGTCCGGCCGCGCCAAGCATATCTATTCCATCTGGCGGAAGATGCAGCGCAAGGGCCTGGATTTCAGCCAGATCTACGACGTGCGCGCGGTGCGCGTGCTGGTGCCGGAAATGCGCGACTGCTACACCGCGCTGGGCATCGTGCACACCCTGTGGCGGCACATCCCCAAGGAATTCGACGACTACATCGCCAACCCCAAGGAAAACGGCTATCGCTCGCTGCACACCGCGGTGATCGGCCCCGAGGGCAAGGTGCTGGAAGTGCAGATCCGCACTCACGCCATGCACGAGGAAGCCGAACTGGGCGTCTGTGCGCACTGGCGTTACAAGGGCACCGACGTCAAGGCCAGCTCCAACCACTACGAAGAGAAGATTTCCTGGCTGCGTCAGGTGCTCGAGTGGCACGAGGAACTGGGCGATATCGGCGGCCTGGCCGAACAGCTGCGGGTGGATATCGAGCCCGACCGGGTCTACGTCTTCACCCCCGACGGCCACGCCATCGACTTGCCCAAGGGCTCCACGCCGCTGGACTTCGCCTACCGCGTGCATACCGAGGTCGGGCACAACTGCCGCGGCGCCAAGATCAACGGCCGCATCGTGCCGCTGAACTACAGCCTGCAGACCGGCGAGCAGGTGGAAATCATCACCGGCAAGCAGAGCGGGCCGAGCCGTGACTGGCTGAACCAGAACCTGGGCTACGTCACCACCTCGCGAGCGCGGGCGAAGATCGTCCACTGGTTCAAGTTGCAGGCGCGCGACCAGAACGTAGCCGCCGGCAAGGCCATGCTCGAGCGCGAACTGGGCCGCCTGGCGTTGCCACCGGTGGACTTCGAGAAGCTCGCCGAGAAGGCCAACTACAAGACCGGTGAAGACCTCTTCGCCGCGCTGGGCGCCGGCGACCTGCGCCTGGCCCACGTGGTCAACTACGCGCAGCAACTGGTCGAGCCCGAGCGCGGTACCGAACAGCTCGAACTCATTCCGCGCAAGCCGAGCAAGATCGGTCATGGCAAGCGTGGCGACATCCAGATCCAGGGCGTCGGCAACCTGCTCACGCAGATGGCCGGCTGCTGCCAGCCGCTGCCGGGCGACCCGATCGTCGGCTACATCACCCTCGGCCGCGGCGTGACCATTCACCGTCAGGACTGCGCCACCGCGCTGCAACTGGCGGGGCGCGAGCCGGAACGGATCATCCAGGTCAGCTGGGGGCCGGTGCCGGTCAGCACCTACCCGGTGGATATCGTCATTCGCGCCTACGACCGCTCCGGCCTACTGCGCGACGTCTCGCAGATGCTGCTCAACGAACGCATCAACGTGCTGGCGGTGAACACCCGTTCGGACAAGGAAGACAACACCGCGATCATGCGCCTGACCATCGAGATTCCTGGTCTGGATTCCCTGGGACGCCTGCTGGCGCGCATCTCCCAGCTGCCCAACATCATCGAGGCGCGCCGCGACCGCGCAGGTGCCAAGGATGCATAAGCTCGAAGACCTGCTGTACCTGATGGCCCGCCTGCGCGACCCGCAGCACGGCTGCCCCTGGGACCTCAATCAGAGCTACGCGAGCATCGTCCCGTACACCCTCGAGGAGGCCTACGAAGTCGCCGACGCCATCGAGCGTGGCGATTTCGACCACCTGCGCGAGGAACTCGGCGACCTGCTGTTCCAGGTCGTCTACTACGCGCAGCTGGCACGGGAAGAGGGACGCTTCGAATTCGACGCGGTGGTCGACGGCATTACCAGCAAGCTGATTCGCCGCCATCCCCATGTGTTCCCCGATGGCGACCTGTACGGCGAACCGGACCCGGCGAAGCTGGAGGAAGCGGCGGTCAAGCAGCGTTGGGAAGAACTCAAGGCCGAGGAGCGGGCTGCCAAGGCCGCCGAACCGGTGCAGTTGTCGCTGCTGGACGACGTGCCCAGCGCGCTACCGGCGCTGAGCCGCGCGGCCAAGTTGCAGAAGCGCGCCTCCCAGGTCGGCTTCGACTGGGCCGATGCGCTGCCGGTGGTAGACAAGGTTCGCGAGGAGCTGGACGAGGTACTCGAAGCCATGGCCGGTGGCGACACCGAGGCCCAGGCGGAAGAGGTGGGCGACCTGCTGTTCGTGGTGGTCAACCTGGCGCGCAAGCTCAAGGTCGACCCGGAAACCGCACTGCGCGCCGCCAATGCCAAGTTCGAACGGCGCTTCCGCTACATCGAGACGGCCCTGCGCGACCAGGGGCGTACGCTGGAAGACAGCAACCTGGAAGAGATGGATGAACTGTGGGGCGCCGCCAAGCGCGACGAGAAGAATCCGCTCAGTTGTGGATAAGTATTGCCACCGTTGAATTGGTGCCCATGAAAAAGCCCCGCAATCGCGGGGCTTTTGCTATTGGTAGGAGCGAGGGGGACGCCCAGTTCTTGCTCGCGAACCGCTTGACGGCCCGACGCCGCCGGAAAATCTGTTCGCGAGCAAGCTCGCTCCTACAGGATGCCGTCGGCGCGTCGTGCCTGCTCGTCAGCCGAACAGCCAGCGCAGAATCAGCACCAGCAGCACCACCGCCAACACTGGCCGGCCGATGCGGTAGGCCTTGGGATAGGCGCGCTTGAACACCTTCACCTTGCTACCCACGGCGTTGCCGAAGCGGATCAGCACCGAATAGGCCTGGTTGATCCCGCCGACGCGCTCGCCCTCGACATTCTGCGGCGCCGTGGCGCGGCCGAGGAAGGCACTGACGCGACGGTTGATGCGGGTCAGCAGCGGCGACTTGAGTGGGCGCTCGATATCGCAGAAGAGGATCAGCCGCGACTCGTCGGTTTCGTTCTTCACCCAGTGGACGAAGGTCTCGTCGAACATTACGTCCTGGCCGTCGCGCCAGGCGTAGGGCTGGCCGTCGACGAAAATGCGGCAGTCATCGGAGTTCGGCGTCGCCAGCCCCAGGTGGTAGCGCAGCGAGCCGCCGTAGGGGTCGCGGTGCTTGTTCAGGTGGCTGCGCGGCGGCAGGCGGGTGAACATCGCACCCTTGACGTTGGGAATGCTGCTCACCAGCTCCACGGTCTTCGGGCACAGCTGTTGCGCCGAGGGCAGGGGGCCGTCGTACCAGGTCAGGTAGAAGCGCGTCCAGCCCTTCTTGAAGAAGGAGCCGAAGCCGGCCTCGTTGTTGTTCAGGGCGTCGCGGATATAGCCCTCGTCGAACAGCTTTTCGGCTTCCTCGCGGATCATCTGCCAGTTGTCGCGCAGCTTGTCGAGTTCGGGGAAGCGCTCGCGGTCCAGGTACGGCTTGGACGGCACGCTGGAGTTCAGGTACATCAATGAGTTGTACGGGGCGAACCAGGCCGAGTGGTTCACCACCTGGCGGAGGAAGGGTAGACGCACCTTGCCGCGCAGGTGCACGTAGAGGATGGCGATGAGGAAAATGGCCAGTATCGCGAGAACGATGAGCTTCAGCATGGAGGTAACGAGTCCGCTCCAGTTGAGTGAATTCGAGCCAGGCACTTGCGCTGCGCCGGCACAGGCCCGAGGATTATACCCCCTGAGGACAGTCCCGCAGCACCTATGCGTTGGTCTGGGATTTGTCCGGCATCGATTGGGCTGTTGGAGAGCCTTGATTCATGAGCATGTCATTGCGTGATCAGTTGCTGAAAGCCGGGCTGGTCAACGAGAAGCAGGCCAAGCAGGCCGGCAAGCAGAAACAGAAGCAGCAGCGCCTGGAGCACAAGAACCAGGTAGCCAAGGACGACAGCCAGCGCCAGGCAGCCTTGCAGGCCCAGGCCGAGAAGCAGGCCCGTGACGCCGAGCTGAATCGCCAGCAGCAGGAAAAATCCGAAAAGAAGGCCAAGGCCGCACAGATCAAGCAATTGATCGAGGGCACGCGCCTGCCGAAGCTGGAGTCGGACGACTACTACAACTTCGTCGACAACAAGAAGGTCAAGCGTATTGCGGTCAACGATCTGATCCGCGACAAGCTCAGCCGTGGCAGCCTGGCAATCGTCAGCTATGACGGGCGCTACGAGATCGTGCCGCGCGATGCCGCGCTGCGCATCCAGGAGCGCGACGAGCGCCGCATCATCGTCCTCAGCGAGCCCAGTGGCGAGCCGGACGAGAACGATCCGTACAAGGATTACGTGGTGCCCGACGACCTCATGTGGTGACGTCGTTGCGCTCGCTCAGCCGGGCGCATCCAGCTCCACCCTTGCAAACCGCGCCTGCGCCGACAACGGCGTAATGGCGCGCAGACGGTCCAGCCGGAGCTCCCGGCTGGCACCGTCCACCCGCACCTCCAGAAACTCCTCCAGAACTCCGCACGCGTTTCTTCGCGTTTGCGTGGTGAAGGCCTGGGCATCGAACACCAGGCCATCACGCAACTCGATACGCAGCCAGTAGCGGTAAAGGCAGGCGATCTCCAGATAGTCATGGAGATCGCAGTGCAATGGCTGGTAGTCGCTCATGCCCCGGCCTTACTTGAGGTCGGCCAGGGAGGCGCCGAAGTTCAGGTGCAGCACCTGCCCATCGACCACCAGCGCAGGCACCGATTTCACCCCGGCTGCCTCGGCCTCGGCCACGCGCGGCGCCTGCTCGCCCAGGTGCACGACTTCGACTTCGCGGTTCAGCAATGGCAACAGCGCTCGTTCGGCTTCTACACAGACAGGGCAACCGGCATGGTAGTAAACGGCTTTGCTCATGATCCTTCTCCTGATCAGTTAAGTATCGATTCGATACCAGTTCAGTCTGAGGCGTAAAAGAATCTTCTGTCAAACTGGTTTTTGATCGATACTATCTATCGAGAGGATTAGCCCATGCCCGATACGACCCTTTACGACTACCTGGAACGCATCGCCAGCCTGATGCGCGCCTGGGCGCGCGAGCAGCCGCTGATGGCCGATCTGCAGCCGATCCAGCTGAGCGCGCTGAACTACCTGGCGCGCTGCAACCGCTATTCGAATACGCCGCTGGGGGTGACGGACTTTCTTGGGCTGACCAAGGGCACGGTCTCGCAGTCGCTCAAGGCGCTGGAAGCCAAGGGGCTGATCGCGAAACGCCCGGATGCGCAGGATCGCCGCAGCGTGCACCTGGAGCTGACTCGGGAGGGCAGGGGACTGCTCGATGCACTGGTGCCGCCGGCGTTCCTGCGCCGCGCCGAAGAGTCGCTGGGAGAGCGTGGCGAGTTGCTGGTCGAACTGCTGCAGGAGCTCCTGGTAACCGTGCAGCGCCAGGAGAACGTGCCGGGCTTCGGCCTGTGCCGCACCTGTCGTTTCCACCAGAAGCTGGATGACGGCGCGCTTTGCGGGCTGACGGGAGAGCGGCTGGAAGCGCGCGAAGGCGAGCTGATCTGCCGCGAGCACGCCGCACCTGAGGAAGCGGCCTGAGCCGAAACGTCCGTCTTTGCGGGGGGGCGCGTCGGAAATGAAAAAGCCGGGCATCAGCCCGGCTTTTTCGTTACGCAGTGGCGCTATCAGAAGCGATAGGTCATCTGCGCGGTCAGGCCGTGGGCGCTGTTGTCGTACTTGGCACTGTAGGCCGGCTGCAGTTGCAGGCCTGCCAGTTCCTGACCATCGGGCTGGTTCACGCCGGCAGTGGATTCCCACAGGTAGGCGTAGGCGACGTCGAAGGTCATGTCGGCGTTGGGCGAGTAGCCGGCACCCAGGGTGAAGATCTTGCGATCGCCCACCGGGATACGCACGGTACGGTGCTCGTTGGTGGTCGGCGACGGATCGTAGGCGAAGCCGGTACGCAGGACCCACTGGTCGTTGACCTGGTAGGAGGTACCGATCGCGGCGGACCAGGTGTCGTGCCAGCTCAGGTCCTCACCGATGGTGTCGAAGGCGGCCAGCGGGGCGCCGGTGTTCTGCACTTCGATGGACTTCAGACGGCTCCAGCGCGTCCAGGTGGTGCCACCGTAGACGGTCCAGCGGTCATCCAGTTTCTGGGTGACGGACAGGTCGAGGGACTCGGGCAGGGTGATGTCCAGGCTGGCATCCATGCGCGAGTCGAACAGACCCATCGGGGAGTTGGAAACGGTGGTGTGGCCCTTGAGCTCGTACTTGACCTTGGAGTGGTAGGTCGCGCCGAGGGAGGTGCTTTCGGTCGGGGTCACCAGGATGCCGACGTTGAAGCCAGCAGCGGTGTCGTCACCCTTGATGCTGATTTCGGTGTCGTTCGGCGCGCCGAACAGGCCCTTGGTGGCCAGGTCGTTCTCCAGCTTGCCGTCGATGCGGTTGATGGTCGGGCCGAAGCCGACGGCAACCACGTCGTTGAACTTGTAGCTGATGGTCGGCTGGACGGTGATCACCTGGACCTTGCTGTAGGAACCGTGGGAACGGCCCTGGAAGCTGCCTTCGTAGTCGTTGATGATGCCGTAGGGCACGTAGATGCCCAGGCCGACGCTGACCTTGTCATCCAGCGGAGTGGCGATGTAGCCGAACGGTACGGCAGCCAGCGGTACGGAGTCGCCCTTGTTGGAGCCGGTGGCCGAGCTGTGCGCGCTGCTGATGTCGTCCTTGGCCGAGACCACGGCCAGGCCGCCGCTGATCTCGGTGCGCTTGAGCTTGGACATGCCGGCAGGGTTGCCGTAGATGGTGCTGGCGTCCAGTGCGGAGGAGGCTCGGCCCGCGTAGGCGGTGCCGGCGCCACTGGCGCTTTGTTCGTTGATCGCGATGCCGTTGGCGAGGACTTGGGCAGAGGCGGCGCTAATGGTCAGGGCTAGTGTGGTCTTGAGCCATGTTGTTTTCATTGTAAGAGCAACTCCTGTGTTTATCGGCGCGCAAGCTACCAAGATTCCCGGGTCTTGGGTAGTGGTCGGCAGGCGCTCTACCTTGGGCTTCGGGGCTCAAACGAGCGTTCCAACTGATTGATGTCCGTTCGTCGCTGTATGTAAATATTTTCTGACCGATTGGTCACTATCGATACGAGGAATTTTCAGGCGACCCGGCTGAAATTGCCGACGTAGCTGTGCCAGGCGTCGACAAAGTCGTGGAGGCGCCCGTGAGGATGGAAAACCCGGCGCCAGACACGGGCCAGTTCCATGGGGTCGTCGGTCAGCGGCACTGGTAGATGCTCAGCCTCCACCAGCATCCAGGCGATGGCCGTGCTGTAGCGCAGGTTGACCGTCAGTTCCAGGTGCGGCGCGTCGAGGAAGGCATGCTGGCTGGCCAGCCCTCGCACGCGGCTGGCCAGCTCCGGGTCCAGCGCCAGGAATCCGTCCCAGAGCGTCTGGTGCCGCTGTTCACCAATGCGATACAGCCCGTGGCCATGGCTGTCATCGAGGGCGCTCCCCAGCGCCGACTGACAGGCCGCTGCCCCCAGCAGCAGCGATTCGGCCGCGACACTGTGACGCCCCAGATACTGCAGGGTGGGGCGGATCACGTACTGGCAAAGATCGTTCGCGGCGATTCCCATGACATCCTCGTCATCAATGACCGGCGGGGCTGGGCGTCTTGGCAGCTTCTGATGATTATCCTCGGCCCCGCCGGAAGCGGACTTAGCCGCTCGAGTTGAAGTGTAGTGCGATGAAGATGATGTAAAGGACTGTTTTTAAATCGTTTCGTCGGCGCGGCTTTCCTTCATATTCCTCCTGGCGATTAGATGCTCGGTGGTAACTCCGGCATCGCAGAGAGCTTTTCCTCCGCCTCTTCATGGCCCTGGTCCGCCGCCTTCTGGTACCAGGCACGGGCCTGTGCCGGGTTTTTCGCCACGCCGCGGCCCTTGGCATAGCTCTCCGCGACCTGGAACTCGGCATCCACGTCGCCCTGCTTGGCCGACAGCAGATAAAGGGCGAAGGCCTTCTTGTAGCTGCGGGTCACGCCGGTGCCGTTCTCGTACATGATCGCGAGGTTGAACTGGGCATCCTTGTCGCCCTGGTCGACGGCCTTCTGGTACCAGTACACCGCCTTGGCCGAGTCCTGCTCCACGCCGTCACCGTTGTCGTAGGCGTTGCCGAGGTTGTACTGCGCGCAGGCATGCCCTTGTTTGGCAGCTTTCTCGTACCAGTAGGCGGCTTTCTCGTAGTCCTGGTCGTACTCGTCGCTGCCGGAGTCATACTCCAGGCCGAGTGTGTACTGGGCGCTGGCGTGGCCGGCCTTGGCGGCCTTCACCAGGTCCTCGCCATAGAGGTCGGACCATTGGTCCTGGATTTCGCAGGGCGTCGCTTCCAGCGAGGCGGCGTAGGCCGGGGCGGCGCTGCACAGGCCGAGCAGCAGGCTGGCGAGCAGGGTTTGGCGGATGCACGAAGGCATGGGATCACTCCTTTGAAGACTGGGCACGAGTCTGACCGATGCCCTGACACCTATCCATAGGAACGGAAGGCGCTGGTGTGAAGCGCCTTCCGTTTTTTCCGCCAGAGCGGGGAGATCAGTCGCCCTTGGCCACCGGGCGGCGGGTATCGGTGATCCATTCGCTCCAGGACCCGGCGTACAGGCGCCCCATCGGATAGCCCGCCAGGCTCAGGGCGAACAGGTTGTGGCAGGCGGTGACGCCGGAGCCGCAGTAGGCCACCAGGTCCTCGGCCGGGCGTCCGCGCAGCAGGCCGGCGAAACGCTGGTGCAGGTGCTCGGGGCGCAGGAAGCGGCCGTCGTTGCCGAGGTTGTCGGTGAAGGCCGCGCACTGGGCGCCGGGGATGTGCCCGGCGACCGGATCGATGGGTTCGACCTCGCCACGGAAGCGCGGCAGTCCGCGGGCGTCGATCAGTGGCAGTTCGGCGTTGCCGAGCTTGCTGGCCAGTTCGCTGGCGCTGATCAGCAGGCTGTTGTCCGGCTCGCCCTTGAAGTCGCCGGGGCGCAGCGGCGTTTCGGCGGTGGTCAGGCGCAGGCCGGCGTTGCGCCAGGCGGTCAGACCGCCGTCGAGCAGGTACACACCCTCGCTCTTGCCCAGCCAGAGCAGCAGCCACCAGGCGCGGGCGGCGAAGGCGCCGGGACCGTCGTCATACAGCACCACTTCGCTGTCGGCGTTCAGCCCCCAGGCGCGCAGATGCTCCAGCAGGTGCTGCGGGTCGGGTAGCGGATGACGACCGGTGACCCCGGGAATCACCGGGGCGGAGAGGTCCCGGTTGAGGTCGGCGAAGTGTGCGCCGGGGATGTGGTTCTCCTGATAGCTGCGCGCGCCGTAGGCGGGGTCTTCGAGGGCGAAGCGGCAGTCGAGCAGGACGAGATTCGGGTCATCGAGGCGGGCGGCCAGTTGCTCGGGCGTGAGCAGGCGGGCTTGAGTCATGGGCGCGTTCCTGTGTCGTGACGGGGCTGAGGCGCATCATAAGGCTTGTACGATGAAAAGTTGGGGGGAGTTGGCGAACATGCACAACCGGCAATCGGCACCGCGCAAGGCGGGCCCGCTGCGCGTCGCCCTGGTGGGGCTGGCGACCGTTCTGATCACCCTGGGCTACAGCGTCCGGGTCCTGGTGCTGGGCGCCATCGGCCGGCTGCGCCGTGCCAAGGTTGACGGCTTCACCCGCGACTGGTCCGGCAGCCTGCTGCGCCTGACCGGAGCGCGCCTGAGCCGCCATGGCGAGGTACCGGACTTCGGCGATGGCCGCCGCTACATGATCCTCTGCACCCATTCCAGCTTCTACGATATTCCGGCGATTTTCGTGACCATGCCCGGCTCGATCCGCATGCTCGCCAAGCGCGAGCTGTTCGCCGTGCCGGTGTGGGGCGCGGCCATGCGCGCGGCGGAGTTCCCATCCATCGACCGGCACAACCGCCACCAGGCCATGGCCGACCTGGCCAGGGCGCGGCAGATGATGGAGAGCGGCATCGTGCTCTGGGCCGCTCCCGAGGGCACGCGCTCCAGGGATGGCAGGCTGCAGCCGTTCAAGAAGGGCTGCTTCCGCCTGGCCCAGCAGACCGACGCGATCATCGTCCCGGTGGCGATTCGCGGCATCCAGCAACTGCTGCCGGCCGGCGGCCTCAAGCTGAATCTCGGGATGCCGGTGGAAGTGCATGTCGGCGCGCCGATCGATTCCACCGATTTCACCGAGCGCGGTGTCGATGCGCTGATGAGCGAGGTACGCGGGCGCATGCTGGAGCTGCTGGAGCCTTCCGCGCACCCCGTGCCGGCGCCGGTCCGTGAGGAGCAGGCGCCGGCTTGAGGCGTCAATCGGGCTGCTGCCCTCAGTGGATGGGCAGGCGGCCGATGCGGTCGTTCTCCAGGCTGCCCAGGTAGAGCACGCCGTTCACCGGCTTGGCGGAAGTCACCATGCGCAGGTGCTGGCCGCTGGTGTCGTGCAGGCTGCGCACGATCTCGCCTTGCTCGTTCACCTGGATCACCAGGCCATAGGGCACCGGCTTGGGCAGGACCGCGCGCGGCAGCTTGGTGAGCTGGCGTTTCAGCCAGGGCATCTGCTGGATCGCATCGGCGTCTGCCTTGCGCGGCGAGGGCAGGGCGACCCAGAAGGTGCCGCTGCGATCGCTGGCGAGGTTGTCCGGCAGGCCCGGCAGGTTGTCGATGAACACGTCGTGCTGCCCGGCCTTCTCGCCCTTGAGCCAGTAACGCGTGATGCGGTAGCGGTAGGTCTCGTTGACCAGCACGAAGTCCTCGTGCTGCGACAGCGCCACGCCGTTGGCGAAATACAGGTCCTTGAGCAGCGTTTCGGTCTTGCCGGTGGTCGGGTCGTAGCGCAGCAGGCGGCCGTGGGGGCGGGCTTCGAGCAGGTCGAGGATGTAGTCGGGCTGGTGGAAGCGGCTGGAAGCGTCGCTGAAATAGATGCGCCCGTCGCTGGCGATGTCCAGGTCGTCGGTGAAGGCGAAGGGAACGCCATCGGCCGAATCGGTCAGGACGCGGATCCTGCCTTGCGGGTCGACCTGCAGCAGGCCTTTCCAGGCATCGGCGACGATCAGGTTTCCGGCCTTGTCGAATGCCAGCCCGAGCGGGCGTCCGCCGGTTTCGACGAAGGTTTGCGCCTTGCCGTCGGCGCCGATGCGCACGATGCGCCCGTCGTCCAGCCCGGCAAACACCTGGCCCAGGCTGTCCACGGCGGTGTCTTCGGGGCCGACGATCTGGCCCTGGGCAAGCAGTTCGGCCTTCATCAGCGTGTCGTTGGGTTCCATCACGCCGGTCATTGGCGGCGCCTTGGGAGGCGTCCAGGCCAGCGGATCGATGGGGCTGGGCGTGACGGCCAGATAAACGGCGAGGGCGGCGACCAGCAGGACGACCAACCCGAGAAGCTTCTTCATGTAAAGCTGCCTTATTGTTGTTGTGGGCGGGGCAAAGCGTAGAGACCGCTGGCCGATCGTCACAGACCGATGGCCGAGTGGAATGCTCGCACATCATGCATCTCTATATACTGCGCGCACCGAAACGAAGGAGATGTTCGTGACCGCCCTCGATATACAGTGGATTCGCGACGATGCCACCCTGGAGCGCAAATGCCAGGACTGGAAAGAACTGCCGTACCTCGCGCTCGATACCGAGTTCATGCGTGTCGATACCTTCTACCCGGAAGCCGGGCTGGTGCAGGTGGGCGACGGCACCGGGGTGTGGCTGATCGACCCGCTGCTGATCCGCGACTGGTCGCCGTTTGCCGCATTGCTCGAATCGCCGCTGGTGGTCAAGGTGTTCCATGCCTGCGGCGAAGACCTGGAAGTCTTCCAGCGCCTGACCGGCAGCCTGCCACAGCCGCTGTTCGATACCCAGTTGGCCGCCGCCTACCTGGGCATGCCGCACTCCATGGGCTACTCCAAGCTGGTGCTGGAAATCCTCGGTCTCGACCTGCCCAAGGATGAAACCCGCTCCGACTGGTTGCAGCGCCCGCTGACCGACATGCAGGTGCGCTACGCCGCCGAGGATGTGCAGCACCTGGCCGAGGTCTATGTGAAGCTGGCGCCGCGCCTGAGCGACGAGAAGTTGCAGTGGCTGCTGGCCGATGGTGCCGACCTGACGCAGAACCAGAGCCGTGTCAGCGATCCGCAGCAGGCTTACCTCGACGTCAAGCTGGCCTGGAAGCTCAATCCCCAGCAGCTGGCCGTGCTGCGCGAACTGTGTGTCTGGCGCGAGGAGCAGGCGCGGTTGCGCAACAAGCCGCGCAACCATGTGCTGCGCGAGCACACCCTGTGGCCGCTGTCGCGCTTCCAGCCTGGCGACAAGGTTGCACTGGCACGCATCGACGACATGCACCCGCGTACCGTGCGCCAGGACGGCGACACCCTGATCGCCTTGATCGCCCATGCGGCGAAGCTGCCCGAGGCCGATCGCCCGCAGACCCTGCCCGAGCCGCTGCCGCGCGAAGTCACCCCGGTATTGAAGAAGCTGCGCGAAGTCGGCCAGAAGCAGGCAGAGCGCCTGGAGATGGCGCCCGAACTGATGTTGCGCAAGAAGATTCTCGAAGCCCTGCTCAAGACCGGCTGGCCGAACGGCCCCTACCAGTTGCCCGATTCGCTGCAAGGCTGGCGTCGCGAGCTGATGGGGCAGGCCCTGCTGGACAGCCTGGCTGCCCCCACTGCCGAATAACGCGGCTCACACCATCATGCAGAAAGAACCGATATGAAACGCATCTGCTCCATCTACAAGAGTCCGCGCAAGAACGAGATGTACCTGTACGTCGACAAGCGTGAAGCCCTCAGCCGCGTGCCCGAGGCGCTGCTGGCCGCGTTCGGCGCGCCACAGCACGCCTTCGACCTGGTCCTGAGCCCGGAACGCCAGTTGGCTCGCGAGGACATCAACGTAGTGCTGGAAAACATCGAGAAACAAGGTTTTCACCTGCAGATGCCGCCGGCGGAGGAGGAGTACATCCAGCACCTGCCGGAAGAATTGCTGCGGCGGAACGATCCGGTCTGATCCTGACTTCCTGATCTTCCCCGTCAAGCCGCGAACTCGCTCAGTGCTGGCACTGTGCAAGTTCGCGGCTTGAGCGCATTATGCGCGGAGAAACAGGGTTCAACGGAGCGGAACGCTTGGTCTCTGGCTGTGTCTATAGCCGCCTGACTTCCCTAGAACTGACCACGTTTATCCCAGGGAAGCTCCCTTGAAGCGAGTCCAGATGCGCCAGCCGGAAATGCTCCACCGTTCGAAGCGAAAGGCCTGACCATGCGCCTGCTCGTACTCGATCGCGAACACTCCCTCTACGCCGCCCTGCTGATGGCGGCCGAACCCCGTTTGACGGTGATCTCCGGCAACAACCCCGACACCCTGGTGGAGGCGGCTGCAGAGTGCCCGGTGTGGCTCGGCGAGCCGACCCTGGCGGCACAACTGCTGCGCCAGGGCGTGCATCCGGTATGGATCCAGTCCAGCTGGGCGGGCATCACCCCGCTGCTGGCCGACGACCTCCCCAAGGATTACGCCCTGACCCGTGCCGTCGGCATCTTCGGCCAGGTCATGACCGAATACCTGCTCACCTACATGCTTGCCCACGAGCGCCAGTTCCTCGGCCGCCTGGCCAGCCAGGTCGGCGTGCAGTGGGACGACCGCGCCCCGGGCAGCCTGAGCGGCCGGCAGATCCTCATTGTCGGCACCGGTGAGATCGGCCAGGCGGTGGCACACATGCTGGCGCCCTTCGGCGTGGACCTGGTCGGCGTGGCGAAGAACCCGCGCGCGCTGGTGCCCTTTGGGCGCATGGGCGGGCTGGATGACCTGCCGCGCCTGGCCGAGACCGCCGACTATGTGATCAACCTGCTGCCCGACACGCCGGAAACCGCGGATATCTACAACCTCGCGTTGTTCCAGCGGATGAAGCCCACCGCATTGTTCCTCAATGCTGGGCGCGGCACTTCGGTGGTCGACGAGGACCTGGTCGCGGCGCTGGAAGCCAACCAGCTGGCCGGCGCGGTGATCGACGTCTGTCGCCAGGAGCCGCTGCCGACTTCGCACCCGTTCTGGCACACACCACGCCTGCTGCTGACCGGCCACACCGCCGCGCCGACGCTGCCGAGCCTGCTGATCGACCTGTTCCGCGACAACCTCACGCGCTTCTGGGCGGGACAGGCGATGCGCGGCGAGGTGGATTTCTCCCGCGGGTACTGATCGTTGCGTACATGAAAAAGGCCCCTTTCGGGGCCTTTTCTTTTGCTCTGCTGCAGGAGCGAGCTTGCTCGCGAACCGCCTGCCACCGTGCATTGCAGGTTCGCGAGCAAGCTCGCTCCTACAAGTGCGGAAGCCCGGGGCGGGGGCTTACAGCGAGAAATCGCCCTCGGCGACGATCTCCGCCAGCGGCCGGCGCGCATTCGGTACTTCGCGGGCCTGCAGGCTCTCGGAGAGGATCGACTTGTCGCCCAGTTTGCCGATGGCGATCACCGCGTGGATCTCGTGATCCGCCGGGACCTTCAGCTCGCTGCGCGCCAGTTCGCGGTCGAAACCGGCCATGCCATGGGTATGCCAGCCCGCCAGGCTCGCCTGCAGAGCGAGGAAGCCCCACGCTGAACCCGTGTCGAAACTGTGCCACAGGGCAGGCTTCTCCTCGCTGGAGCCGGGCGGCGCGAAGGTGGTCTTGGACAGCACCACCACCAGCGCCGAGGCGTGTTGCGCCCAGCCGCGGTTGAACTCGCCGAGCAGGTTCAGGTAACGCTGCCAGTTCGGCGTGTCGCGCAGGGCGAAGAGGAAGCGCCAGGGCTGCGAGTTGAAGGAGGACGGCGCCCAGCGCGCGGCCTCGATGAAGCTCAGCAGAGTCTCCTGGGGAATGGCTTCGCCGCTGAAGGCGCGGGGCGACCAGCGATTGATGAACTGCGGGTCGATGGGGTGCTCGGAAACGCGAGGGTTGGCGCTCATGGTGGCTCCTTGAAGGGCGTGGAATCTGCCGATGGTGCCGTGGTCGGCCGGGCATCGCGGTGGGGGCGGGCGGCTGGCGGGTCTCGCGGCACTGGTAGCAGGCAGGCGGACCGGGCCCGTGGGGCGATCAAACTAACCAGCGCGACGCGCTCTGGCAAGCGCCGCGCGGTCAATGGTCGCCTGCGCTTGGCCTTACTGCTCGCGAGGCTTAGACTTTGCGCCCCGTGAAATAGCACCTGATTAAAAAATGGCCGCCAAAGTCGAACCCTTCTGGAAACGCAAGACCCTCGACCAGCTCGATCAGGAAGAGTGGGAGTCGCTGTGCGATGGCTGCGGCCTGTGCTGCCTGCAGAAGCTGGAGGACGAGGACGACGGTACCGTCTACTACACGCGCATTGCCTGCAAGCTGCTGGACCTGAAGACCTGCCGCTGCACCGATTACGCCAACCGCCGCGCCAGCGTACCCGACTGCATCCAGCTCACTCCGGCCCAGGCCGACGAGTTCCGGTGGCTGCCGCCAACCTGCGGCTATCGCCTGGTATCCGAAGGCAAGGACCTGCCGCTGTGGCACCACCTGGTCTGCGGTGATCCGGACGCGGTGCATCACGAGCGCATTTCGCAGTCCGGACGCATGCTCGCCGAAGGTTCGGTGGCGGAAGACGATTGGGAAGAGCACCTGATCTTCCGCGCCGGCTGAGTCAGCCCAGCGCCTGCGTGCGCAACCAGTAGCAGGCTTCCTCACCTGTCAGTGGGGCCTCGCCATCCGGCAGGTCCACGCGCTTTTCCCACAGCGGGAACCAGCGGTCATCTTTCTCGTCGTCGATGGTCGCCGGGCGCACCTGCGTGCGCAAGCGCCGTTCGCAGGCGCCCCATTGCACGAAGTTGACCTGCGCCTCGATCAGGCTCACGGCATTGGCACCGCCGCGCGCGTCGGGGAAGCACAGTTGCAGGTGATCATCTTCCCAACAGCAGATCTCGCAGATTTCGTACGACCCCGGAGGGTCGCCGAAACTGAAGTAGCCGCAGCAGGGGCAGGTGTAGAGCATCAGGCGTTGCCTTCGATGCCCAGTACCTTGAACAGGAAGGCGTACTCCAGCGCGACATCCTTCAGGCCCTGGTAGCGGCCGCTCATGCCGCCGTGACCGGCGCCCAGGTCGGTCTTGAGCAGCAGCAGGCGCTCGTCGGTCTTGCTGACGCGCAGCTTGGCCACCCACTTGGCGGCTTCCCAGTACTGCACGCGGCTGTCGTTGTAGCCGGCCACCACCAGCAGTGCCGGGTAGTCCTGGGCGCTGACGTTCTCGTAGGGCGCGTAGGCACGGATGCGCTCGTAGACCTCAGGCTCCTGCGGATTGCCCCACTCGTCGTACTCGGTGACGGTCAGTGGCAGGTCAGGGTTGAGCATGCTGTTGAGCACGTCGACGAAGGGCACTTCGGCAATGGCGGCGGCGAACAGCTGCGGGCTCTGGTTGAGCACTGCACCGATCAGCAGGCCGCCGGCGCTGCCGCCGCTGATGGCCAGTTGCGCCGGGGTGCTGTAGCCGTGGCTCAGCAGGTGCTCGGCACAGGCGATGAAGTCGTTGAAGGTGTTCTGCTTGTGCTCCAGCTTGCCGGCGCGGTACCAGGCTTCACCCAGTTCGCCGCCGCCGCGCACATGGGCGATGGCGAAGACGAAGCCGCGCTCGAGCAGGCTCAGGCGCGCGTGGGAGAACCAGGGGTCGAGGCTCTCGCCGTAGGCGCCGTAGCCGTAGAGGTAGAGTGGCGCCGGCTGGCCACGAGCGA
Organism: Pseudomonas sp. GD03903; assembly: GCF_029840045.1. NCBI lineage: Bacteria > Pseudomonadati > Pseudomonadota > Gammaproteobacteria > Pseudomonadales > Pseudomonadaceae > Pseudomonas > Pseudomonas sp. GD03903. The sequence goes on from NZ_JAOCBT010000002.1 coordinate 390,408, forward strand.
TGCTCTCGAGCACATCGCGGCGGCCGACCAGGCTGATCGGCACCTGTACGCCGTCGCGGGCGACCGCCCAGAGGCGGCGGCTTTCATAGGCGTCGGCATCGAACGGGCCTTCCACCGGGGTCTGCTTCAATACCTTCTGTTCGCCGCTGGAAAGCTCCAGCTGGCGGATCTGCGCCGGACGGTTGAGGGCTTCATAGCGCAGGCGGATCACCGCGCTGTCGAACTCCAGGCTGTCCTGCACGTAGAGGTTGTAGGCGGCGTCCGGCAGGTCGACACGGTGCGCCGGTTGGCCGTGCGGGTGGACTTCGACGATCGGCAGGCCGCCTTCGCGCAGGCTCAGGGTCAGCGCGCTGGCGCTCAGGGTCAGGCCTTCGAGCATCACGTCGTCGCGGTGCGCCACCAGCTCGCGCCAATGGGGGCGCATCGGCTGCGCTTCGCTGGCCTGGTAGAGGGCGAAGTTGATGCCGGTCTGGTTGCTGCGGATCAGCCAGGCCCAGTCACCCTCAAGACGACCGTGGTCCGGATAGTACTCGTGGCCTTCCTCGCGGGGCGCCAGGCAGACGAACTCGCCTTCCGGCGTACTGGCGTCCAGTACCCAGGCCTCACTGGTGGTCTTGCTGTTCAGCAGCAGCACCAGTTGGCGCTCGGAGCTGGCGCGGTAGCAGTTGAGGAAGAAGCGTCCGTCAGGTTCCTCGAAGATCAGCTGTGCGCCGCTTTCGCCCAGGCGATGGCGGTAGAGTTTGTGCGGACGGTGGGTGTCGTCCAGCTCGCCGAAGAACAGCGTGCGGTTGTCGTTGGCCCAGGTCAGGCTGCCATCGCAATCGTCGAAGGGCAGGGTGGTGACACTGCCATCAGCCAGTTCCTTCACGTACAGGGTATATATCTCGTCGCCACTGGTATCCAGGCTGTAGGCCAGCCTCGAATGATCGGGACTGATGCTGAAGGCACCGACCGACAGGAAACCGTCGCCAGCCAGGGCGTTCGGGTCCAGCAGCAACTGCTCGGCGCTCTCGTCGACGCTCAGCGAACCATCGGCCGGGCGCGGGCTGCGGTAGTGGCGCGGGTACTCGTCGCCAGCCGTGGTGCGCTGGTAATAGAGCCAGGGGCCCCAGGGCGTGGGCAGCGACAGGTCGGTCTCGCGGATACGGCTCTTGATCTCCTGGAACAGCGATTCGCGCAGGTTCGTCTGAGGAAGAAGCCGATCTTCGAGGTAGGCATTTTCTGCTTTCAGGTACTCGAGGACGTCTTCCGCATCGCGGTTTTCCAGCCAGGCGTAAGGATCGGCGGCGGCCTCGCGGCGGGCGATGGGGGGCTGGCGGTCAGTCATGGCGAATCCTCGGCGGCGGCATGGATGACGCCTGGCTGCGCACCCACGGGGAAAAGGAGCTATCATACGCACCCCTCTGTCGACACCGCACGTACGTACGCGCATGAACGAACACGATTACACGCTTGCCTGGGGCGCCTATATCGCCGCCGGCCTTGGCCTGACCCTGGTCTGGTTCCTGATGACCGGCTGGATGTGGCGCTGGCTGCGCGAACCCCTGCGGGTGATCGTCATCGTCCTGCTGTTCACCCCGACCCCGGTGGACCCGGCAAACAACCTGTACGCCCCGGCGATCGCGATCACCGCGCTGGACGTGGTGTTCAAGGTAGGCAACAACGCCTGGCGTGCCGTCTCCGATCTCGCCCTGGTACTGCTCGCGGCGTTTGGCCTGTACCTGCTGTTCGTGCTGATCCGCTGGCCGCTGGAGCGCTCCATGAAGAAGCGCCGCCAGGAGAAGATCGACGAAGACGAGCCGACCCTGCGCCAGTTGATGCAGCCTGAACTGGTTGAGGGCGTGGACTCCCACCCCAGCGAACGGCACGACAACCGCGCGCGGATCGAACCGCGCCTGTAGTCCGGCCTTGCGTCCCGCCCTGCACGCGTCCAGCATGAACTGAACGGCCTTTCGAGGAGTTCCCATGGACTGCGTGTTCTGTGCCATCGCGGCCGGTCGCGTGCCGGCCCGTACCCTCTACGAAGACGATCATTTCATCGTGCTGCTGGACATCTATCCGCTGCGCCCTGCGCACCTGCTGCTGGTGGCCCGCGAGCACGCGACCTTTCTGCACCAGCTCCCCGAGGCGGCGCAGCAGGACCTGATCCCGCTGGCCGAGCGCATGCAGCGTGTGTTGCGCCGCGCTGGCTATGGGCGGGTCGGCATCAACCTGCTGGTCAACGACGGTCCTGCGGCCAACCAGCATGTCCCACATTTTCATCTGCACCTTATCCCGCGTGAGTTGAGCGACTTGCCGGCGCTGCTGCTGCGCGCACTGACGCGGTTCCTGCCGCTGGGGCGGAAAAGGATGCAGAATCGCCTGGAACGCGAGCTGCATCAGCTGCGCGAGGCACTGATGGAGGAGAACTGATTCATGTGCGAGTTGCTCGGCATGAGCGCCAACGTCCCGACGGACATCGTCTTCAGCTTCACCGGGCTGATGCAGCGCGGCGGCGGCACCGGCCCGCACCGCGATGGCTGGGGCATCGCCTTCTATGAAGGACGCGGAGTACGACTGTTCCAGGACCCGACTGCGAGCGTCGACTCGGAAGTCGCGCGCTTGGTGCAGCGCTACCCGATCAAGAGCGAGTCGGTCATCGGCCATATCCGTCAGGCCAACGTCGGCAAGGTCTGCCTCTCCAACACCCACCCCTTCGTGCGCGAAATGGGCGGGCGCTACTGGACATTCGCCCACAACGGCCAGCTCGCCGACTTCCATCCCGAACCCGGGCTCTATCGCGCCGTGGGCGATACCGACAGCGAAGCGGCGTTCTGCGATCTGCTCAATCGTGTGCGCCGCGCCTTCCCCGAGCCGGTGCCGGTGGAAGTGCTGTTGCCCACCCTGGTCACCGCTTGCGCGTCGTATCGTGAAAAGGGGGTGTTCAACTGCCTGCTCAGCGACGGCGACTGGCTGTTTACCTTCTGCAGCACCAAGCTGGCCTGGATCACCCGCCGTGCGCCGTTCGGCCCGGCGCGGCTGCGCGATGCCGACCTGACCGTGGACTTCCAGTCGGAAACCACGCCCAACGACGTGGTGACGGTGATCGCTACCGAGCCGCTGACCGATAACGAGAACTGGACCCTGATGCAGGGCGGCGAGTGGATGCTCTGGTGGCGCGGCGAGATCGTCACCCAGGGGCGTATCTGAGCGGGACGTGAGGCAGTCCCGGAAGTAATGGGACGCGATGGGCGAGAATCGCCGCTGCCTTGCCTCTGGCATGCAGCTCACAAGAACAAGGGGGAAACATGCTGCGCAGTTATATTCGCATGGTGCTGTTCGCGCTGGGCCTGATGGTCGCGGTGCAGGTGCCGGGCTTCATCAAGGACTACGCACAACGCGTCGATGCCCACCGTATCGAGGCGGCCCAGGCCCTGGAGGGCTTCAAGGGGACTTCCGGGCAGTTCTTCCAGGGCGACCTGAATGCTCTGGTGGCGCACTATCGCGGCAGCCCGGACCCGGTTTTCCAGCGCGATGCCGACAATATCGAGCGGCTGATGCGCCGCGCCCAGCTGTTCGAGAACGAATGGCAGGCCCTGCAGGGCACTTGGTACCAGCGCGCCATGCACATGGTGACGGCGCCGAACCACGAGCTGCTGCAGGAAACCTATGCCAATTATCGCTACCAGGTGGTGCTGGAGCCCGAGGCCATCGGCTGGGCGCTGGCCGGCGGCCTGCTGCTGGCCTGGATTGCCGAGGTGCTGATGGCCTCGGTGGCGGCGCTGGTCGGCCTGGGCGACAACCGCCGCGCTTCGCGGCGGCACTGGAGCTGAGACCGCCGACGGCTTTTCTGTAGGAGCGAGCTTGCTAGCGAACCCTTGTCAACCTGACGTCCTGCTGTCAGGCGGGACACCGATGTTCGCGAGCAAGCTCGCTCCTGCAAGGTTGTGCCTGAGGTCCGCTACCGCGTCAGTGCTTCTTCTGGCGACTCATGCCGGCGGTAGGGGAAGACATCGATTACCTTGCCAGCCCGAATCTGCTCCTGCAGCCCCTTCCAGTAATCCGCGTCGAACAGGTTGCCGTGCAGCTTGGCGAACTGCCGGCGCAGCTTCAGGTCGACGAACAGGAAGCGTGGGAATTCCTCCGGGAACACGTCCATCGGCCCTACCGAGTACCAGGGCTCGGATGACATCTCGTCCTCCTCGTAGCGCGCCGGCGGGATGTGGCGGAAATTCACTTCGGTCAGGTAGCTGATCTCGTCGTAGTCGTAGAACACCACACGGCCGTGGCGGGTAACGCCGAAGTTCTTCAGCAGCATGTCGCCGGGGAAGATGTTCGCCGCCGCCAGTTGCTTGATCGCCAGCCCGTAGTCGTACAGCGCCTCGTGCACCTGGGCTTCGGTGGCGTGCTCGAGGTAGAGGTTCAGCGGCGTCATGCGGCGCTCGGTCCAGCAGTGGCGGATCAGCACCACGTCGTCCTCCAGCACCACCGTGGAGGGTGCGACGTCCAGCAGCTCGGCCAGGCAGTCCGGGTCGAACTTGCTCACCGGAAAGCGGAAGTCGGCGAACTGCTGGGTGTCGGCCAGGCGGCCGACGCGGTCGTGGTTCTTCACCAGCTGGTACTTCTGGATCACCGTGGCGTGGTCGACGGTCTTGGCCGGGTTGAAGTTGTCCTTGATGATCTTGAACACCGTATTGAAGCCGGGCAGGGTGAACACGCTCATCACCATGCCGCGCACGCCCGGGGCCATGACGAAGCGGTCGTCGGTGGCCGCCAGGTGGTTGATCAGCGCGCGGTAGAACTCGCTCTTGCCCTGCTTGTAGAAGCCGATGGAGGTGTACAGCTCGGCGATGTGCTTGCCCGGCAGCAGCCGCTTGAGGAAGGCGACCATTTCCGCCGGCACCGGCGCGTCGACCATGAAGTAGGAGCGGGTGAAGGAGAAGATGATCGAGACCTCGGCTTCGTCGGTGATCACCGTGTCGAACTGGATGCCGCGCCCTTCGTGGTGCACCAGTGGGAATACCAGCGGCCATTGCTCCTCGGGGGTGAACAGGCGGCCCACCAGGTAGGCGCCCTTGTTGCGGTAGAACACCGAGCCGATCAGCTCGATGGTCAGGGTCGGGTCCTTGCACACCCAGTCCGGCAGGTTGGCGTGCAGCAGGTGATCCATGCGCTCCAGGTCGCGCTCGCGGTCGTCGTAGTCCACGGCGAAGCGGTAGTCGTCGAAGATGCTCTCCAGCGCCTGGCGCAGCTTGCCGCCGGGGCGGTAGAGGCGCGTGTGCGGATCGCGCGAGTGGGCGCGCAGCGCGGGCCGGGTGGTGTGGACGAACATCGTGCCGTCGCTGATGTTGTCGTGGCTGAACAGACCGCAGAAGATCGAGTTGAACCAGGTCTCCGCCAGCTCGTCGTCCAGCCGCGGGTCTATGAGGGTGATGTAGGCGCTCTTGGCGATGGGCCAGCGCTCCACGTCCACCAGGTCGATACCGGCCATGGCGCGGGTCAGGCGCTCGACGGTCTCGGCGACCTTTTCCTCGTACAGGTTGATGCGCTCGGCCGAGGCCTGCTGCGCTTCCTGCCAATGTGCCTGTTCGAAGCGTGCGGGCGCGCCGGCGGTGATCCGGTGGAACTGCGCGCGGTAGTCGTCGAAGCCTTCGAGGATCAGGGTCGCGATCTCGGTCGCCGGCCAGTGCTGAGCCATGGGAGCGCCTCTGCAGAATTCTTGTGCAGCGAGCTTAGCCACGGCCAACGGCGAGGGAAAGGGCGAATTCTCCGGACGATCCTTCAGCTTTCCCGGGCGTATCCCACGTATGCTGGTCGGCCCGTTCTTTCTGGCAAGGAGCTGACAAACGATGGACGGCATCCGCATCGAACGCTGCACGGAGCAGCACATCAATGGCCTCGCGGCCCTCTACAACGAGCCTGCGGTCGCTCGCCAACTGCTGCAGATGCCGCACCAGGCGCCGGACCTGTGGCGCAAGCGACTGGTACTGGATGACGAGCGTCGGCTGACGCTGCTGGCGATGCACCAGGACCAAGTGGTGGGCAGCGCCAGCCTGGAACAGTACCCGCGCGTGCGCCGGGCGCATTGCGGCAGTATCGGCATGGGTGTGGCAACTGCCTGGCAGGGCCGGGGAGTCGGCACACGCTTGCTGGCGGAACTGATGGAAGTTGCCGACAACTGGATGGGCTTGCGCCGTGTCGAGCTCACCGTCTTTTCCGACAACCAGCCTGCCATCGCGCTGTACCAGAAGTTCGGCTTCGAGGTGGAGGGGCAATTGCGCGAATACGCCATTCGCGACGGCGTCTACACCGACGTGCTGAGCATGGCGCGCCTGCGCAGGAGCTGATGGTGGACTTTGAAAGTCAGCTGTGGATGGATGTGATTCTCCACCAGCGTAGTCTGGTGGCCTACCTGCCCTGGAGCTGTTCGCGATGAATCCCGCCGCCCTGCTGAACCTGCTCGCCCTGGCCGCCATCTGGGGTGCCAGCTTCCTGTTCATGCGCCAATTGGTGCCGGCCATCGGGGTAATGCCGACGGCGTTTTTCCGGGTGTTCCTGTCTGCGCTCGGGCTGGTGGTCATCCTGCTGGTGCTGCGCACGCGCTGGGATTTCCGCGGCAAGCTCGGGCGCATCCTGATCATCGGCGTGATCAGCTCGGGTATCCCGGTGCTGATGTACAGCCTGGCGGCGCAGACGTTGCCGGCCGGCTATTCGGCGATCTTCAATGCCACTACGCCGCTGATGGGCGTGCTGATCGGCTCGCTGTTCTTTGGCGAGGCGCTGACTGGCGCCAAGTCGCTGGGCGTGTTGCTGGGGCTGGCGGGGGTCGCCGTGCTGACCCGCGCCGGCCCGGTGCCGTTCGATGCCGGGCTGCTCTGGGGGGCTGCCGCCTGCCTGGTGGCGACCACCTGCTACGGCTTCGCCGGCTTCATCACCAAGCGCTGGATCAACGACCAGGGTGGCCTGGACTTCGGCGTCTCGGCGCTGGGCAGCCAGACCGGTGCGACGCTGTGCCTGCTGCCGTTCTTCCTCGGCACCAGTCTGGACATGCCGCTGGCGCCGCTGCTGGAGCCGAAAGTCCTGCTGGCCCTGGCCGGGTTGGGTTTTCTCTGCACGTCCTTCGCCTACGTCCTGTACTTCCGCCTGCTGGCCAGCATCGGCCCGCTGAAGACCATGACGGTGACTTTCCTGATCCCGCCCTTCGGTGTGTTCTGGGGCGTGCTGTTGCTGGACGAGTCGCTGTCCTGGGCGCACCTGCAGGGTGGCGTGCTGATCGCCGCGGCGCTGTGGCTGGTGCTGCGCCCGGCGCCGGTGGCGAAGGTGGAAGCGGCGGGGTGATTGGGTAGTGAGGGGCGGGCGCTGAAAGTTCGGTGCAGCAGGTTCCCCTCACCCCAGCCCTCTCCCTGAGGGAGAGGGAGCCGTTGGTGGCGGCTGACACAAGGGCTTCTCCCTCCGCCCAGACCGTCCCCTCTCCCTGAGGGAGAGGGAGCTGTTGGTGGCGGCCGACACAAGGGCTTCTCCCTGCACCCAAACTGTCCCCTCTCCCCTTGGGAGAGGGTTAGGGTGAGGGAGTCACCCTCGCAGCGGGCTATCCGTTATCCACCGCTTGTGCGTTCCCAGCGCCCTGCGCCGGAGCCGTCTTGCGAAACACCAGCATCAACCCCACCACGATCAGCCCCATGCCCAGCAGGCCAAGGGCGGACAGGCGATTGCCGAACACCGCGTAATCCATCAGCGCCGTGACCGCCGGCACCAGGTAGAACAGGCTGGTGACGTTGACCAGGTTGCCCGCCGCGATCATCCGGTAGAGCAGCACGGTGGCCAGCACCGAGACCATCAGTCCCATCCACAGGGCACTGAGGATGAACGCAGCATTCCACTCCACGTGCAGCGGCTGGAATGGCGCCACGGCGACGCACAGCGCCAGCCCGGCGATGTACTGCAGCGGCAGGGTACCCAGCGGGTTCTCGCGAATGTTCTTCTGCAGGATCGAACCGCCGGTGATCGACAGCAGCGCCAGCAGGCAGCAGGCCAGCCCGGCGAAGGTCAGCCCGGACAGTCCGATGCTCTGGTAGACCACCATCACCAGCCCGATCAGCCCGAGCGCGAGACCGGCAAGGCGCGGCGCCGAGTGCCGGCGTTCGAGCAGGAAGCTGGTGAGCATCGGCTGCACGCCCAGTACCGTGGCGATGACGCCGGGGGTGACGTGCAGATCCAGCGCCATCAGGTAGAAGATCGGATAGATGCCCAGCATCACCAGGCCGGTAAGCACGGCATGGCGCACCTGTTTGCGCTCACGTGGCCAGCGCAGGTCGATCAGTGGGGAAATGACCAGCAAGGCGAGCAACGCGGTGCCGAAGCGAGCGATGAGGAACACCATCGGCGATGCATGGGCCAGGCCCCACTTGCTGATGATGGCGGCGCTGCTCCACAGCAGCACGAACAGCGAGGTACTGGCCAGGCCAGCCAGGGAAGAACGAGTGAACGAAATCATGCAATGCACCTGTCGTCAGGCAGATCACGACCGGCCTGCGCAGGGCCGGACACATACCGGGAGCCGCGTCAGTTGAACGCGGAAAACCAGGCGGTGAAAAACGCGTGAGGCGTCAGAAGCTCACGCCGGGTGGCGGGTAGGCCGCACCGGGTGGCGGAGGCGACGCGACAGCGACGACAGGAGGGGGAGGGCAGGCCGCGCCCGCACCCGCGCCGCGTGCCGGGGAGGCTGCAGCGCTGATTGCCGGATCGGGCAATGGGTATCGGGACATGGACGGCGAACCTGTTCAGTGGCGCAGCAACGGTGCTGCGTGGACTGACTATAGCGGCGCCGAAAGCCGCTGGCGAGCCCTGTGCGAGTCGCGCGGCAATCTGCGATTCCTGCGACAGAAACGACAACGCGCACAGGCTGCACCTGTGCTGGCGCTTTTCGCAGGGGCGAGCCTGCTCGCGAACCGATTCCGTCGCGGCGCCCGTTCGCGAGCAAGCTCGCTCCTACAAGGCGTTCGCCTCCGGCATTGCTCAGGGGCGCGGGCTCCGTCTGCGAATCCGGCCCGGTGCAATCGGCAGAAACGACAACGCGCGGCCAGGGCCGCGCGTTGTCAGGCAAGGGTGACGCTTACTTGCCGGTCTTGATGGTGTTCCAGGTGCGGGTACGCACGCGGTCGATCTTCATCGGCATGGATTCGAGGGCGAACAGCTTGGCCATCTTGTCCTGCGGCGGGTAGATCGCCGGGTCGGCCTTGATCGCCTTGTCCACCAGCGGGTCGGCGGCCAGGTTGCCGTTGGCGTAGTGCACGTAGTTGCTCACGCCGGCCATCACTTCGGGGCGCAGCAGGTAGTTCATGAAGGCGTAGGCGGCCTTTTCATCCGGCGCGTCGTTCGGCATGGCGACCATGTCGAACCACAGCGGCGAGCCTTCCTTCGGGGTGGAGTACTGGATTTCCACGCCGTTCTTGGCTTCCTTGGCGCGGGTGGCGGCCTGCAGGATGTCGCCGGAGAAGCCGACGGCTACGCAGATCTCGCCGTTGGCCAGGTCGCTGACGTACTTGGAGGAGTGGAAGTAGCGGATGTACGGACGCACCTTGAGCAGCGCTTCCTCGGCCTTCTTGTAGTCATCCAGCTTCTGGCTGTGATGCGGCAGGCCCAGGTAGTTCAGGGTGATCGGCAGCAGTTCCGGACCGTTGTCCAGCACCGCGACGCCGCACTTGGCCAGCTTTTCCATGTACTCGGGCTTGAAGAAGATGTCCCAGGAATCGATCGGCGCGTTGTCGCCGAGGACTTCCTTGATCTTCGCCGGGTTGTAGCCGATGCCGGTGGTGCCCCACAGGTAGGGGAAACCGTGCTCGTTGCCCGGGTCGTTCACTTCCAGCGCCTTCATCAGCACCGGGTTGAGGTTCTTCCAGTTCGGCAACTGGCTCTTGTCCAGCTTCTTCAGCGCGCCGGCCTGGATCTGCTTGGCCATGAAGTGGTTCGACGGCACCACGATGTCGTAACCGGATTTACCGGTCATCAGCTTGCCATCGAGGGTCTCGTTGCTGTCGTAGACGTCGTAGGTCGCCTGGATGCCGGTTTCCTTGGTGAAGGTCGGCACGGTGTCCGGGGCGATGTAGTCGGACCAGTTGTAGATCTTCACGCTGTCGGCCTGGGCGGCGCCGGCGGCCATCGTGAGCGAGAGTGCAAGGGTGGAGAGCAACGGGGCGGAAATTTTCATTCTTGTGTTCCTGACAACGGTGCGGAAAACCCCGGCCATCCACGAAAGATGGGCGACGCTGTGTCGCGGGGCTGGGCAAGAATTAACCATTTTGCCGGAACATGGCGAGGGGCCATGGCTGCCTGCGGGTCCGCAGACAGCGCACGTGACCCAGGCCGCACCCGATCGGAACGGCCGGTAGGAAACTGCCCCGGAGCGGGGCAGGTAATGTCTTACTGGACCAGTTCCTGGTCCTCGAACAGGCCGTCGAAGAGCATGGTGGAGAGGTAGCGCTCGCCCGAATCCGGCAGCACCACCACGATGGTCTTGCCCTGCATGGTCGGTTCTTCGGCGAGCTTCACCGCGGCGGCCATGGCAGCGCCGCTGGAGATGCCGCAGAGAATGCCTTCTTCCTGCATCAGGCGCAGGGCCATGTTCTTGGCGTCCTCGTCGGCAATGGTGGCGACGCGGTCGACCAGCGACAGGTCGAGGTTCTTCGGCACGAAGCCGGCGCCGATGCCCTGGATCTTGTGTGGGCTGGGCTTGATCTCCTCGCCGGCCAGTGCCTGGCTGATCACCGGGGAGGCGACCGGCTCCACGGCTACCGAAAGGATCGGCTTGCCCTTGGTATTCTTGATGAAGCGCGACACGCCGGTAATGGTCCCGCCGGTCCCCACGCCAGCCACCAGGACGTCCACCGCACCATCGGTGTCGTTCCAGATTTCCGGGCCGGTGGTCTTCTCGTGGATCGCCGGGTTGGCCGGGTTGTCGAATTGCGCCGGCATGAAGTACTTGGCCGGGTCGCTGGCGAGGATTTCCTCGGCCTTGGCGATGGCGCCCTTCATGCCCTTGGCCGGCTCGGTCAGCACCAACTCGGCGCCCAGGGCCTTGAGGACCTTGCGACGCTCCAGGCTCATGGAGGAGGGCATGGTGAGGATCAGCTTGTAGCCCCGGGCGGCGGCGACGAAGGCCAGGCCAATGCCGGTGTTGCCGGAGGTCGGTTCGACCAGGGTCATGCCCGATTTCAGACGGCCACTGGACTCGGCATCCCAGATCATGTTGGCGCCGATCCGGCACTTCACCGAGTAACCCGGGTTGCGCCCTTCGATTTTGGCCAGGATGGTGACGCCGCGCGGGGCGATACGGTTGATCTGGACCAGCGGCGTGTTGCCGATGGACTGCGCGTTGTCGGCGTAGATGCGGCTCATGATGCGTTCCTTAGGTTGGAGCTGTGCAGACCCAGCAGCCTATGCCCGGCGGGCTTCGTAGTCCAGTCGGGGCGCCCGGCTCAGTCGGGCTGTGCGTCGCTGAAGATGGCCTCGATGGGTAGGCCGAAGGCGCGGGCTATACGAAAGGCCAGCGGCAGGCTGGGGTCGAACTTGCCACTCTCGATGGCGATCACGCTCTGCCGCGAAACGCCCAGTTGCGCGGCGAGGTCCTGCTGGCTCCAGCCGTGCTCCGCACGCAGTTCCTTGAGGCGATTGTGCATAGGTCTTCCTCAGGCAAAACGCCGGCGCAGCAGCACCACGGCAACGCCGTAGACGGCCCAGAACAGCGGGAAGGCGAGGATCACCGGAAAGCGTGGCCAGGCGGCGTACTGTTCGAGGAAGCCCCAGGCGCTGAACAGCCCGACCACCACGCCGCCGGCCAGCATCGCCGCGCGGGACAGGAGGAAACGCAGGAACTCGTCCGGCTCGCTGCACAGGTAGCGGTCGAATACATAGAGCATCGCCAGCAGCGGCAACGCCGGAGAGGCGGCGGCCAGGACGCGCAGGACATACGGCAGCTTCTGCAGGTCCAGCCCCCAGCTGATCAGCGCCACCAGGGCGGAGTAGAGGAACATGAGGGCGGCGCAGGACAGGGTGTAGCGGCGCAGGGCGGGATTCATCGCGGTCTCCATTTGATGTAAAGCAAACTTAACATCGGGAATTCTGCGATGTAAAGTAAACTTGTCATCGGCAGGCCAATCGCGATCAGTCATCCCCTGACCCGCCATTCAATGACTGAATGCCGCGTCTGCGTTCACACTCGCCTTGGCTGCGCGGTATAGTCGCAGCTTGTCCGACCATTCGCCCGGCCCGGCAGAACGCCCGGCCCGCTATCGTTCGAGGATTCACCGATGAAGTTCGAAGGCACCCAGTCCTACGTCGCCACCGACGACCTCAAGCTGGCGGTCAACGCCGCCATCACCCTGCAGCGCCCGCTGCTGGTGAAAGGCGAGCCGGGCACCGGCAAGACCATGCTCGCTGAGCAGTTGGCGGAGTCCTTCTGCGCCAAGCTGATCACCTGGCACATCAAGTCCACCACCAAGGCCCACCAGGGCCTCTACGAGTACGATGCGGTGAGCCGCCTGCGCGACTCGCAGTTGGGTGTGGACAAGGTCCACGACGTGCGCAACTACATCAAGAAGGGCAAGCTCTGGGAGGCCTTCGAGGCCGAGGAGCGCGTGATCCTGCTGATCGACGAGATCGACAAGGCCGACATCGAGTTCCCCAACGACCTGTTGCAGGAACTCGACAAGATGGAGTTCTTCGTTTACGAGACCAACGAGACCATCAAGGCCAAGCAGCGCCCGATCATCATCATCACCTCGAACAACGAGAAGGAACTGCCGGACGCCTTCCTGCGCCGCTGCTTCTTCCACTACATCGCCTTCCCCGACCGCGAGACGCTGCAGAAGATCGTCGACGTTCACTACCCGAAGATCAGCGGCACGCTGGTCAGCGAGGCGCTGGACATCTTCTTCGACGTGCGCAAGGTGCCGGGCCTGAAGAAGAAGCCTTCCACCTCCGAGCTGGTGGACTGGCTGAAGCTGCTGATGGCCGACAACATCGGCGAAGCCGTGCTGCGCGAACGCGACCCCACCAAGGCCATCCCGCCGCTGGCTGGCGCCCTGGTGAAGAACGAGCAGGATGTGCAACTGCTTGAACGCCTCGCGTTCATGAGCCGCCGCGCTTCGCGCTGAAACACCGTACTGGTCAGCCCCTGTAGGAGCGAGCTTGCTCGCGAATCCTGTGAGCCTCGCAAAGAGCTTCGCGAGCAAGCTCGCTCCTACACGGGTATCCGCTTTACGAGAGGGTGCAGCCATGCTGCTCAACCTGTTCAACGAAATGCGCGCGGCCAAGGTGCCGGTGTCGGTGCGCGAGCTGCTCGACCTGATCGATGCGCTCAAGCACCGCGTCGTGTTCGCCGACATGGACGAGTTCTACTACCTCGCCCGCACCATCATGGTGAAAGACGAGCGCCATTTCGATAAGTTCGACCGGGCCTTCGGCGCCTACTTCAAGGGCCTGGAAAAGCTCGACGACCACCTCAAGGCGCTGATCCCCGAAGAGTGGCTGCGCAAGGAATTCGAGCGCCTGCTGACCGACGAGGAGCGCGCGCAGATCCAGTCCCTGGGTGGTCTGGACAAGCTCATCGATGAGTTCAAGAAGCGCCTCGAGGAGCAGAAGGAACGCCACGCCGGCGGCAACAAGTGGATCGGCACCGGCGGCACCAGCCCGTTCGGCTCCGGTGGCTTCAACCCCGAGGGCATCCGCGTCGGCGACGCCGGCAAGCGCCAGGGCAAGGCCGCCAAGGTCTGGGACCAGCGCGAGTACAAGAACCTCGACGACCAGGTCGAGCTGGGCACGCGCAACATCAAGATCGCCCTGCGCCGGCTGCGCAAGTTCGCCCGCGAAGGCGCGGCGGAAGAGCTGGATATCGACGGCACCATCGACCACACCGCGAAGGACGCCGGGCTGCTCAACATCCAGATGCGTCCCGAACGCCGCAACACCGTGAAGCTCCTGCTGCTGCTGGATATCGGCGGCTCGATGGACGCCCACGTGAAGGTCTGCGAGGAACTGTTCTCGGCCTGCAAGACCGAGTTCAAGCACCTCGAATACTTCTACTTCCACAACTTCATCTATGAATCGGTGTGGAAGAACAACCTGCGCCGTTCCAGCGAACGCACCGCCACCTTCGATCTGCTGCACAAGTACGGGCCGGACTACAAGGTGGTGTTCGTCGGCGACGCCGCCATGGCGCCGTACGAGATCACCCAGGCCGGCGGCAGCGTCGAGCACTGGAACGAGGAGGCCGGGTACGTCTGGATGCAGCGCTTCATGGAGAAGTACAAGAAGCTCATCTGGATCAACCCGTACCCCAAGGACACCTGGAACTACACCGCCTCCACCGGCCTGGTGCGCGAGCTGGTGAAGGAGCAGATGTTCCCGCTGACCCTGAGCGGCCTGGAAGAGGGCATGCGCTTCCTTTCCCGTGGTTGAACTCTGCCGCGACTGAGCACCGGGACGGTGCGTCCGCAGCGTCCCGATGTCCGCAAAGGTAACCCCGCAGCGGAGGCTCGAAACTTTCGCATCACGCCCGAGGCCCCGTAAGATGGGGATCGATCCGGCCAGGCTGGGTGGCCGGCACGCAACTTGCCTGCTCCTGACCTGCCCCTGCGCTGGTAACACTGACGGGGGCGCCGTAGCGTCTACGATGGGCATCGAATGAATCCTCTGACCTTCTCCCGCTCCACCTGGCTCAACTCCCTGCACATGACCTCGCTGACCGTCGCGCTGATGGAGTCCGAGGGGCACAGCCGCGAGTCCATCCTCGAGGGCAGCGGCATCACCGGCGACGACCTGCTCGACCTGCGTCGGCTGGTCAGCCCCTGGCAGGAACAGCAGGTCTTCGGCAATGTGCAGAATCTCGCCGGCGAGCCCGCACTTGGCCTGCGCCTGGGCGTACGCACGCGGATCACCGCCTATGGCCTGCTCGGCTACGCGCTGATCTCTGCGCCGACTCTGGGCGAAGCGCTGCGCATCGGCCTGAGCTACCCGGTGTTGCTGGGCACCTACTTCCACCTCGCGCTGGAAGTGGATGGCGACATGGCCTGGCTGGTCGCCACCGGCTACGGCGAAGAGGAGGAGTTGCGCCCGTTCAATACCGAGCTGTGCCTGGGCTCGCTGAAGGTGGCCTGCGCCGACCTGCTCGGCCAGCCGCTGCCGCTGGTGCGCGCGGAGTTCGACTACGAGGGCCCGGTCGATCGCCGTGCTGCCTACGCCACGTTGTTTGGCTGCCAGTTGAGTTTCAACTGCGCGCGCAGCGCCATCGGCTTCCCTGCCAGCTGGCTGGACATGCGCCTGCCGCTGGCTGATGCCGTGACCCACCGCGAGATGCTCGAACAGTGCCGCCGCCAGAACATCGACCTGGCCGCCCGCCGCGCCTGGCTGGACAAGGTCCGCGCAATCCTCGGTGAGCGCCTGCAGGAACCACCGGGCCTGGAAGAACTGGCGCGCCGCCTCAACTGCTCCTCGCGCAGCCTGCGCCGCCACCTGCAGCAACAGCAGACCAGCTACCAGCAACTGCTCGACGAATTGCGCTTCGCCCGTGCCAAGGAACTGCTGCAGGACGGCGACATGCCGATCTACCGCATCGCCGAGGAACTCGGCTTCAGCGAGACCGCCAGCCTGCGCCACGCCTTCCAGCGCTGGAGCGGCCAGCCGCCAAGCCACTTCCGCGCTTGAGAGCCGTGCGCAGGAGCAGCGCCTGAAATTCGCGCGAAGTTGCCGTAGATCAAGGAGCAGGCGCGTCTGACAGGCATAGCCTTCAGGAATCCCACAAGGAAACCTCCGAGGGCCTGACCGTGGCCAAGAAATTCCCGCTCAATCCACCGCACCCCGAACGCATCTGCTGGGGCTGCGACCGCTACTGCCCGGCCACCAACCTGGCCTGTGGCAACGGTGCGGACCGCACCATGCACCCGGCCGAGATGCTCGGTGACGACTGGTATCAGTTCGGTGATTGGGGTATCGAGGCGCCGAAAACGATTTCTGCCGTGCAACTGGAGCCTTCCAGCTAGCACACACCCGCGCCGTTGCGGCGCCGGCCATGAAAAAGCGCGCATTCCCTCCCCGGAATGCGCGCTTTTTCGTCATCAGCCCTTGGTGGGCGTGATGCCGTAGATCTTCTGGAAGCGGGCGATCAGGCCGACCGGCTTCTTCTCTTCCTTCTGCATCAGGTACACCACGCGCTCGCCGTTGGGGCCGCTGGCGATTTCGGTGTGGCGGAAGATCGGTTCGCCCAGGCCGTTCATGTCGACCATGTCGCCGTAGCGCTGGGCCACGTAGATCACGCCTTCCTGGCGGATTTCGCCGTAGAAGCCGGCGGCCGGCGGCAGGCTCTGCTTGTAGAACTGGTAGGAGGCGATCTTCTTCGCGTCCTTGTCCTTGTCCTCGGCGCGCACGACCAGGACCACGTTCTGGCCGAACTTGTCCTTCTCGCCGACTTCCTTGGTGTAGGTGGTCTTGCCGGTCACGATGTAGTCGCGGTAAACGGTGGCGTCATCGAACAGGTAGAGGGTTTCGTCAGTACGCACCAGGTACCAGTCGTCGTTGTTGGGCGTGGCTTCCTTGCTGGCTACCGGAGCCTGGGCGGCGCAGCCAGCGAGGGCGGCGACGAGCAGAGCGATGGATGCAGCTTTGTTGGCTTTGTTATTGAACATCTCGGGGGCTTCCCTGGGGTTGAAAGCCTGCGAGTTTCACGGCGCCACATAACCGATTGATGACGGGCAAATGACGAATTGTTTCCGGCCGCAAGCGCCTGGAATTCGTGGCTGCGTGCGGCACGGATGGCTACGCGAGGCTGCTCCGGGCGGTCCCGCAGCAACTGCTCTAGGGCTGGGGTTTGGGCAGAGGAGTTTCCTCTGCCGAAGGCTCTGGCACCTCGTCGGTTGGCTCGGCGCGGGTGAGCGACGGACGCTGCAGGATCAGGTTCTGGGGCGTAGAGAGATTGATCCCGGCCTCGCGCAGGCCACTGAAGATGGTGAACAGCAGGTCGCTCTTGGTGCCGTACACCGCCCGCGGGCTGCTGACGTTGCCGGAAGCTGCCAACGTCAGGCCGGTGGCGCTGAGGTCCTTGAAGGTCACCGAAGGAGCGGGTGTCTCGACGATGTTCTCGTGCTCGGTATAGGCCTTGAGCATCAGTTCGCGGACCTTCTGCACGTCGGTGTCGAGCGGCAGGGTGAGGTTGATGCCGACCACGCCCAGGGCGCTGCCCATGGTCACGTTGCGCACGTTCTGCGAGATGAACTGGGAGTTCGGCACGATCACCGTGGACTGGTCGGACATCTGGATTTCCGTGGCGCGCACGTTGATGCGGCGGATGTCGCCCTCGACGCCGCCGGTCAGACTGACCCAGTCGCCGACCTTGACCGGACGCTCGGTAAGCAGGATGAGTCCGGAGATGAAGTTCTGCACGATGGCCTGCAGGCCGAAACCGATCCCCACCGAGAGGGCACTGACCACCCAGGTCAGGCTGGTGAGGTTGATGCGCAGCGCCGAGAGCACCAGCAGCACCAGGATGACCATGCCGATGTAGCCCACCAGGGTCACCAGCGATGCGCGCATGCCCACGTCCATGCTGGTTTCCGGCAACAGCTCGTCGGCCAGCCAGCGCTTGAGCAGACGCAGGCCGAACAGCCCGGCGGCGAGGGTGCCGAGTGCCAGCAGGATGTCCTGCGGGACGATGTTCAGCCGGCCCAGGGACTGGCCGCTTTCCACCAGTCGCACCAGGCCCTGGAGCAGCTCGCCGGGGCTGGTGCCGGTGGTGGAGAAGGCGATCAGTACGGTGGACAGCACCAGCAGGGTGCGCCCGGCACCGGTCAGCAGGGTGGCGAACTGCGCCTGATGGCGCGGGTCGACACCGAGGTTCTCGGCCAGCCGCGCGCCGAGCTTCTGCCTGGGCGAGAGCAGCGCTTCGCAAAGGTCGACGAACAGGGTCGTGAGCAGGTAGCCCGTGGCACAGACGACGCTGGCCCAGAGCAGTTTGCCGGCGAGGAAGTAGGCCAGCGACAGGTAGCCACTGACCAGCGCCAGGACGATCAGCAGCACGGTGATCATCATTGCCAGCACGATGATCCCGGCCAGCGCCGAGGTCTCGTGGCCCTCGGTCTCGCGACGGGCGCGACGGTAGCGGTACAGCGCGATGGAGAACAGCACGGCGGTGGCGATGGCAGTGATGGCGTTCACCGCAACGGTCAACGCCAGGCTGGCACCGCTGACGCTGTTCAGGCGCTCCTGGGTGCCAAGCACCAGCAGCAGCCAGGCCATCAGCCAGGGGAAGGGAGAGAGGGCGTCGGCCACCGGGTCGGGGAGATCCGGCAGGCGCCAGGACGGTCGCTGCACGGCGAGCAGGGCGCGGCCCAGGCCGGCGGTGAAGGTGCAGAAGATCACCAGGGTGAGCAATTGATCGCCCAGGCTGGTCATGCTGCCGTTGAGTTGATCGTGCCAGTCCAGCCCCTCGCGGATCAGCGCGGCACCGCCGCCCAGAGTAACGATGGTGGCGAGGCTGACGGCCACGGCAAGGGCGCTGCGACGCAGGCGGCCCACCGGAATCCAGCGGATCATCGCCTTGGTCAGCAACTGTTCCAGCAGGCGCCGGCCGGGAATCCACAGCAGCGCGCCGAGGACCAGGCAGCCGATGAAGGGCCAGCGGTGCTCGGGTTGCCAGGTCAGCGCAAAGGCATCGCCGATCTGCCCGCGAACTGCTTGCAGGCGGGACAGGTCATCGTCGGTGGGGCGGATCAGGCTCGACCAGAAGCGCGGGCTCAACGGCGGCGGGTAGCGCGTGGCGATCTGCGAGTTGAACTGGCTGCGGCGCAGATTGACGATCTGTGCGGCAAGGTCCTGGGCGTTCCTGTCCAGCTGGTTGGCGCGGTCCTGCTGCTTCTGCTGTTGCTTCTGCTCGGCCAGCAGGTCATTGCGCTGGTTGGTAAGGCTCTGCGCCTCATTGGGGGTGGCGGGGCCGAGTACCTTGAGCTGGTCGTCGCTGCGCGCCAGTTGCGAGCCGAGATCGGTGGCGCTCTGATCGGCGCGCGCCTGAACCTGCAGTGCGGCCTGGCGCAGGTTGGACAACAGGCCGTCGTCGCTGTCGGCGGAAACGCGCTGGCGGATCAGTTCCAGGCGCTCGCTCAACTGGTCGAGGCTGGCGTCTTCGGGCAGCTCGGGCAGTTCGATGGTGTCGCCGGCCTGGACATCGGTCGGCTCGTCCGCCAGCACGACGCCGGCTCCGGCCAGCGCCAAGGTCAGCATCAGCAGCGCGCGGCTGCAGGCGCGTATGAAGGTTTCCCGCATATTCCCCCATCCTGTGGTCAAAACGCTTGTCGGTGTTCGACCGGCCAAAGGCCGGGACAATTCCCTGGAGCATAGCGCCGCAGTGGCTGGCCTTTGCCGGGGGAATCCGGATAATCAATGCATGCAGATGGTTAAGGGTCAGAAATTCTGGCCACATCGATCCCCTTTTGGCCGCTTCCGCTGTTCTGTGTCGGGCGGTCGCTGGGCAGAATTCCCGTCACCGGACAACAAGAATCCTTCAGAGGGTACTCCCATGCTTACCGTGTACAGCGATGATCACCGCCTGCATTTCGGCCAGTCCGAACTGGTCGACGGCAAACTCCAGCCCTGCTTCGAGATGCCCAGCCGCGCGGATACCGTGCTGGCCCGCGTGAAGTCGCAGAATCTGGGCGAAATCATCGAGCCCAAGGATTTCGGCATGGAGCCGATCCTGCGCGCGCACAACACCCGCTACGTCGAATTCCTCAAGGGCGCCTGGGCCCGCTGGGCGGCCGAAGGCCACAGCGGCGACCTGGTCTCCACCACCTTCCCGGGCCGCCGCCTGCTGCGTGACGGTCCGATCCCGACTGCGCTGATGGGCGAAGTGGGCCACTACAGCTTCGACACCGAGGCGCCGATCACCGCCGGCACCTGGCAGGCCGTGTACAGCTCGGCCCAGGTCGCGCTGACCGCCCAGGACCACATGCGCCAGGGTGCCAACACGGCTTTCGCTCTGTGCCGTCCGCCGGGCCACCATGCCGGCAGCGACTTCATGGGCGGCTACTGCTTCCTGAACAACGCCGCCATCGTCAGCCAGGCGTTCCTCGACCAGGGCGCCAAGCGCGTGGCGATCCTCGACGTCGACTACCACCACGGCAACGGCACCCAGGACATCTTCTACCGCCGCAACGATGTGCTGTTCGCCTCGATCCACGGCGACCCGCTGGTGGAGTACCCGTATTTCCTCGGTCACGCCAACGAGCACGGGGAGGGCGCCGGTGAAGGCTACAACCACAACTACCCGCTGCCCCATGGCACCGGCTGGGATGGCTGGTTCGCCGCGCTGGACGATGCGTGCCGGAAGATCGCCGACTACGCGCCGGACGCGGTGGTTGTATCGCTGGGTGTGGATACGTATAAGGACGACCCGATTTCCGAGTTCAAGCTGGACAGCCCGGACTACCTGAAGATGGGCGAGCGCATCGCCGCACTGGGTATCCCGACTCTGTTCATCATGGAAGGCGGTTACGCGGTGGAGGCCATCGGCGTCAACGCGGTGAACGTGCTGCAGGGCTACGAAGGCGCTGCACGCTAAGTAGAGAAGATCGGGCGGATGAATTTCCGCCCGATTGCTTTTTATGGCTCGCGACCCGTCGTTGGTAATGGTCAGAGTGCGAGCGCATCCAACTGGGGAAGGACATGAACAAGAATACCGCGCTGCGCGGCCTGCTCGCCGCCGCCACCCTCGTCACCGCCGGTGCCGCCAGCGCCGCGCCGGAAGTGCGCATCTACAACTGGTTCGACTACATCGGCCCGGACACCCTCAAGGGCTTCCAGAGCGAGACCGGCATCAAGCCGCAATACGACGTTTACGACAGCAACGAAGTACTGGAGGCCAAGCTGCTTTCCGGCCACTCCGGCTATGACGTGGTCGTGCCCAGCGACAGCTTCCTGCCCAACTACCTCAAGGCCGGCGTGTTCCAGCCGCTGGACAAGAGCAAGCTGCCGAACTGGAAGAATCTCAATCCCGCCCTGCTGAAGGTGCTGGAGAGCAAGGACCCGGGCAATCAGTACGTGATGCCCTACATGTGGGGCACCAACGGCATCGCCTACAACGTCGACAAGGTCAAGGCCGTGCTCGGCGACAACGCGCCGGTGGACTCCTGGGACCTGGTGTTCAAGCCGGAGAACCTGGCCAAGCTGAAATCCTGCGGCGTGGCCTTCCTTGATTCGCCCACCGAAGTCATCCCGCAGGTCCTGCATTACCTTGGTCTGTCGCCGAACAGCCACAATCCGGACGACTACAAGAAAGCCGAGGCGCTGCTGGCGCAACTGCGCCCGCACATTACCTACTTCAGCTCCTCGAAGTTCGTCACCGACCTCGCCAACGGTGATGTCTGCGTGGCCCTGGCCTGGTCCGGCGGCGCCATGCAGGCGGCCAACCGCGCGAAGGAAGCCAACAACGGCATCCACATCGAGTACCGCATTCCCAAGGAAGGCGCCGCAGCGTGGTTCGACGTGCTGGCGATTCCGAAGGACTCGAAGAACGTCGAGCAGGCCCACGCCTTCCTCAACTACCTGCTGCGCCCGGAAGTGGTCGCGCCGATCTCCGACTATGTCGCCTACGCCAACCCCAACCAGGCGGCGGACGGGCTGATCTCCAAGGAGCTGCACGACAACCCCAACGTCTACCCGCCGGCGGACGTGCAGGCCAAGCTGTTCTCGGTGGAAATGCTGCCGCCCAAGCTCGAGCGTATCCGCACGCGCACCTGGACCCAGGTGAAATCCGGCAAATAATGTCGCCCACGGCGCTCTGAACAGCGGATTTCCGTTGGCGACCGAGCGCCGCGAACTGGCATGATCGGCGGACCTTCTTCGAGGAGGTCCGCCGATTTTCATTGGGCTTCCCGATAATCCTCAATTGCTGAGCCTTGAGTGCTGAGCTTTGCTGCCGAGCCTTGCCATGACCTGCCGGACTGCTGCACACGCCTTCTCAGGGAGGCGTTCATGAATTCCCCAGCCACTATCGTTGAGCGCAAGGGCGCCGATGCCTTCGCTATCCAGGTCATGACCGGCCTGTGCATCATCTGGGGTATCCAGGCGGTGATGGTGAAACTGGCTGCCCACGACATCGCGCCGATCATGCAGGCCTTCGGCCGCAACCTGGTGGCCGCCGTGGTGGTGGGGCTGCTGATGTGCTGGCGCGGTGGTTGGGAAGGCTTCCTGCGCCATGGCACCGTCAAGGGCGGGCTGCTGGCCGGCGTGCTGTTCGCCGCCGAGTTCTTCTTCATCGCCCAAGGGCTGGTCTATACGTCGGCCTCGCACATGGCGGTGTTCATCTATACGGCACCGATCTTCTCGGCGCTGGCGCTGCACTTCCTGCTGCCCAGCGAACGCCTGCGGCCGCTGCAATGGCTGGGGATCGGTGTGTGCTTCGCGGGGATCGCGATGTGCTTCGGTGGCGGGTTCGACCTGGCGAACATGGATGGCCGCATGCTGCTGGGCGACGCCTTCGGTGTGCTGGCCGGCTTCGCCTGGGGCATGACCACGGTGGCCGTGCGCACTACGCGGCTGTCCGAGGCCAAGCCGATCCTCACGCTGTTCTACCAGTTGCTCATCGCTGCGCTGCTGCTGCCTTTCGCCGCGCTGGCGCTGGGCAAGACCCAGGATGTGAGCTTCACCGCCATCGGTGTGGGCAGCGTGCTGTTCCAGGGCCTGGTGGTGTCGTTCTTCAGCTACTTCACCTGGTTCTGGCTGCTGCGCCGCTACCTGGCGTCGAACCTGGCGGTGTTCTCCTTCATGACGCCGATGTTCGGCATCGCCTTTGGCGTGCTGATCCTCGGCGAGCCGCTGACCCTGAACTTCGTCGCGGGCGCCGTGCTGGTGCTGGCCGGCATCACGCTGGTGAGCAGCGAACAGTGGATACGGCGGATGCTTCGTCGCTGATATGGGAATTGTCGCGCTCTTGATTCAGGTCAGGCGCCGCGAGGAGGGAAGACGATAGTCTTTGTTTCAAGGAGTGAGTGGCACGGGCGGAGAGTGGGACGCCGGGCTATTCTTCCTAGGGCGGCCCATGGTGGTAACGGGTCGCCCGACCTGAATTCGAACGAGGAGGCATTCCATGAAAGTCTGGCTGCAAAGCATTGCGTGGAAACTCGGTGTCGCGCTCGGCCTGATCGAGCCTCCACGTCTGCAACCCATCCCCATCCGCAGCGACGAACAGCGTCGCCTGATGGAGCAGCGCCGGCGCTACTGATCGCGCCCCGCTACCGCAAGAGAAAAACCCGCCAATTGGCGGGTTTTTCATGGTGCGCCCGTTATTCGTGGGCCTTGAACCAGTCGTCGATCATCGATTTCAGCCTTTCCCCGGAGAAGCTGTCGAAGTGCCCGCCGTGCACGGTGCGCACCGGCAGCTCGCGCAGGCGTGCGAGGCTGGCGGCGTAGTCGTCGAGGTCGGAATGGTAGGCGTCCTCGATCAGCGGGCCGTCGTAGATGATGTCGCCGGAGAACAGCGTCTGCGTCTTCTCTTCCCAGAGGCTGATGCCGCCCGGTGAATGGCCGGGGGTGTGCAGGACCTGCAGGGCGCGGTCGCCGAGGTCGAGCACGTCGCCTTCGTCGATGGTGCGGGTGGCCGGCGCAGCCTTGACGCGGTATTCGGCGTAGCACAGCGGACAGTCCGGGTGGGCATCGAACATCTCGTCGTCAACAAAGGCGCTGGCCAGGGTGCGCTCGCCGTCGGGGCTGGCGAGGATGTCGGCTTCGGCAGGGTGTACCAGGCGCTCGGCGAACTCGTGGTGGCCGGCGATGTGGTCGAAATGGGTATGGCTGGCCACGGCCAACAGCGGGCGCTCGGTGAGCCAGGGCAGTTGTTCGCGCAGGCTGACCAGGCCCGAGCCGCTGTCCACCAGCACGTCGCGGTCGCGCCCCTGGATGTGCCACATATTGCAGCGGTAGAAGGGGCGGACGTAGGGCTCGTGGATCAGGCTGACGCCGTCGTAGCAGTGACGGACCTCGAACCAGCGGTCGCGGGTGACGATCTTCATGGTTGCGCGCCTTGTCGTGCTGAACGTAGGGCGTACAACCGTTCATGGTTGTACGCCGATGCACCGTGCCATTGATTGATGGCAGGGCCAGGCTCGGAGCGTTTGGGACTCTCGTAGGGGCGAGCTTGCTCGCGAACAGTTCCGAGCTGGGTGGTTCGCGAGCAAGCTCGCTCCTACAGGAGAGGGTAGAGCCACCCTAACCTCTCCCAGGGGGAGAGGGAACCGTTCGGAGCCTTGGGGGGATTGGAGCGGTGTCGCCGGTAGCTGCGCCGCCGCTCGGCTCTGGCGGATTCCCGCTCCCCCTGGGAGAGGGCAGGGGGATGGAGTGACGCGAACGTAGGGCGAATAACCGTTCACGGTTATCCGCCATCAGCGCCGGAGTCGAGGGCTGGCGGCGGATAACGCTGGCGCGTTATGCGCCCTACGAAAGCGTCACGGTGCGAAAGGCGCCGCTTCCATCACTTCCACGATCAGCGGGCGATCGCTAGGCGCGCTGCGCAGCAATTCCTGCAGATGCGCGTGGTCGCGAGCGCGTTCGGCTTCGCAACCAAAGCCCTTGGCGATGGCGAGGAAGTCCGGGGTGTAGATATCCACGCCCAGCGGGGTGATGTCGCGGCGTTCCATGTAGCGCTTGATCTCGCCGTAGCCGTGGTTGTTCCACAGCAGGACGATGATTCCCACCTTGGCTTCCACGGCGCTGGCCAGTTCGGTCATGGTGAACTGCAGGCCACCGTCGCCCATCAGGCTGATCACCGGGCGGCCCGGCTCGCCGAGCTTGGCGCCGATGGCGGCCGGCAGGCCGTAGCCGAGGGTGCCGTAGCCGGTGGAAGCGTTGAACCAGCGGCGGCCGCCGTCCAGTTCCACCAGGTGGTTGCCGCTGTAGACGGTCTGCGTCGAGTCGCCGACGAAGCGCGCATCGGGCAGCACCTCGAGGATCTTGCCGAACAGCTCGCGGTAGTGCGCCCAGCCGCTGAAGTCCTCGGCCAGTTGCGCGCGTACCTTGGCTGCGCGCTGGGCGCCGGGGCTGTTGGCGTCGGCCTGGCGGGCCGGCAGCAGTTCGAGCAGGGCGCGCATGGCGGTGCGGGCGTCGCTGTGGATGGCGATGCTCGGCGCGTAGTTGCGCATCAGCTGCTGCGGGTCGATGTCGATGCGGATCAGCTCGCCGCCGATCTTGAAGTTGCCGTCGAACACCACGTCGTAGTCGGTCTCGCCCAGCTCGGTACCGATGGCCAGGACCACGTCGGCCTGCTCGGCCAGCTCACGCACGGGGATCAGCGACTGGTTGCTGCCGATCAGCAGCGGGTGTTCCGGTTGCAGCAGGCCCTTGGCGTTGATGGTCAGTGCGGTCGGGGCGTCGAGGGCGATGGCCAGCGCGCGGGCTTCGGCCTGGGCTTCGACGCAGCCGCCGCCGAGCAGCAGCAGCGGGTTCTTCGCCTTGGCCAGCTTGGCGGCGGCCTCGTGCAGCGGCGAGCGCGCCGGAGCCGGGCGGGCCAGTTGCACGCGCGGGCGCACCTGCATGTGGTCGGCCGGGGCGGTGATGATGTCCAGCGGCAGCTCGATGTGCACCGGGCGCGGACGCTCGCTGTCGAACACGGCGAAGGCGCGGGCCAACACGGCGGGGAGTTCCTCGACGCTCATCAGCGTATGGCTGAAGGCGCTGACGCCGGCGACCATGGCGCGCTGGTTCGGCAGCTCGTGCAGGTAGCCGTTGCCGTGGGCCAGGCGCGAGCGTTCGTTGACGCTGCTGATCACCAGCATGGGGATCGAGTCGGCGTAGGCCTGGCCCATGGCGGTGAGGATGTTGGTCATGCCCGGGCCGGTGATGATGAAGCACACGCCCGGCTTGCCGGTGACGCGGGCGTAGCCGTCGGACATGAAGCCGGCGCCCTGTTCGTGGCGCGGGGTGATGTGGCGGATGCCGCTGTGGGGCAGACCGCGGTACAGCTCGACGGTGTGTACGCCGGGGATGCCGAAAACGGTATCGACGCCCCAGGCTTCGAGTTGCTTGACGAGGAATTCGCCGCAGGTGGTCATGGCAGTTCCTTGGAGTTCGTGGGTGAGGTCGTGGTCGTTAATCATGCAAAAGGGCGCGGAGATCAGCTCGCCGCGCCCTTTTGCCTAGCGCAATGCCTTGTCAGGCCGCGTCGGCAACAGCTGCCGGGCGGGGCGACAGCAGGCTGACGACGATGAAGCTGACCAGGCCGATGGCCAGGCTGTAGTAGATCGGGGTGTTGGCGTCGAAGCCATCCTTGAGCATGAACACCAGCGCGGTGATGAAGCCCAGGGCCATGCTGGTGATCGCGCCGGCAGTGGTGGCGCGCTTCCAGTAGATGGCACCGATCAGCGGGATCAGCATACCGCCCACCAGCAGGTTGTACGCCAGGGTCAGGGCGCTGATCACGTCATTCACCACCAGGGCGATGCCCAGGACCAGGATACCGGTCAGCAGGGTGCAGATGCGGTTCAGGCTCAGGCGGGTGGAACGCTGGCCGGTGAAGATCGGCAGCAGGTCTTCGGTGATGGTGGTGGACGCGGCGAGCAGGCCGGCGCTGGCGGTGGACATCATGGCGGCCAGTGCAGCGGCGATCACCAGGCCACGGATGCCGTCCGGCAGGGCGGACTGGACGATGGCGGCGAAGGCGTTGTTGACGTTGTCCAGGTCGGGCAGCAGCACCTTGGCGCACATGCCGATCAGCGCGCCGACCAGGCCGTAGATCACGCAGTACACGCCTGCAGCGGTGCCGGCGTACTTGGTGACCTTCTCATCGCGGGCGGTGAACACGCGCTGCCAGATGTCCTGGCCGATCAGGATGCCGAAGAAGTAGATCAGGAAGTAGGTGATGATGGTGTCGTAGCCGATGGTGTGGAAGCTGAAGGCGGTGCTCGGCAGCTTGGCTACCAGCTCGTCCCAGCCACCGACACGATGCAGGCAGATCGGCAGCAGGATGAACATCAGGCCGACGGTCTTGATGATGAACTGCACGATGTCGGTCAGGGTCAGCGACCACATGCCACCGATGGTGGAGTAGATCACCACGACGCCGCCGCCGAGCAGCACGGACACCCAGAACGGCAGGCCGAACAGGACCTGCATCACGGTGCCGATGGCCAGGGTGGAAACCACGCCGATCATCAGCGCATAGGCGAACATGATCACCGCCGAAGCCTGGCGTGCCATCGGGTT
Organism: Pseudomonas sp. GD03903; assembly: GCF_029840045.1. Taxonomy (NCBI): domain Bacteria; kingdom Pseudomonadati; phylum Pseudomonadota; class Gammaproteobacteria; order Pseudomonadales; family Pseudomonadaceae; genus Pseudomonas; species Pseudomonas sp. GD03903. Next base: position 417,618 of record NZ_JAOCBT010000002.1, read on the forward strand.
GTAGCGGCGCTCCAGGACCTGGGTGACGGTGAAGATGCGCAGCTTGAGCAGCGGCTTGGCGAGGAACAGGTTCAGCGCGATGATGCCGGCGCCGAGTGCGGCGCACAGCCAGAAGCCGGAGATGCCATGGACGTAGCCCAGGCGCACGGTACCAACGGTGGAGGCGCCGCCCAGCACGGTAGCGGCCATGGTGCCCATGTAGAACGCCGGGCCGAGGTTGCGGCCGGCCACCAGGTAGTCTTCGTGGGTCTTGGCGCGGCGCATGCCGTACCAGCCCAGCCACAACATGCCAGCGGCATATATCAGTACGACGATCAGATCTAACGCCATGGTCGGCTCCTCACACTTGCATTGTCATTGTTGCCGCGCGCTTGTGGCGTGCGGTAGGGCATCGGACCGGCGGCAACCGGTCCGATGGGGCTTTCAGGTGATGCGTTTTGCGTCAGCTTGCGAAGCCGGGCTCAGGCCGCCGGCTCGCTGATGCTGCGCACCGGGCGGTCATGGCTGCCGACCCAGCGCGGGCCCTTGGGGCCGTAAACGCCGGCGGGTTCCGGGAAGGTCCGCAGCAGGGCGATGTAGAGCAGCGCGGCGACGCCAAGGGTCACCGGCAGGCTGATGTCGATACCGCCGGCCAGGTTGCCCAGCGGGCCGACGAACTGGCCCGGCAGGTTGACGAAGCACAGGCCCAGGGCCGCGCTCGGGATCCACGCACCCATGCCACGCCAGTTCCAGCCGTTGTGGAACCAGTAGGCGCCGCCTTCCTGGCCACGGGTGAACACCTGCAGGTCATCGGCGTGGTAGAAGCCACGACGGATGATCAGGCCGAGGATCATGATGATCATCCACGGGCTGGTGCAGGTGATGATCAGCACGGCGAAGGTGGACACGCTCTGCACCAGGTTCGCGGCGAAGCGACCGATGAAGATGAAGGCAATCGACAGCAGGCCGATCAGCAGGGTGGCCTGTACGCGGTTGAGCAGTCGCGGGAACACGCTGGACATGTCCAGGCCGGTGCCATACAGCGAGGTGGTGCCGGTGGACATGCCGCCGATCACCGCGATCAGGCACACCGGCAGGAAGAACCAGCTCGGCGAAACCGCCAGCAGGCCGCCGACGTAGTTGTTCTGCGCGATGTAGTCCGGGGCGTTGACGGCAACGATGGTCGCGGTGGCCAGGCCGAACAGGAACGGGATCAGGGTCGCCAGCTGGGCGCAGATCACCGCCAGCATGATGCGCTTCTGCGAGGTCTGGCGCGGGATGTAGCGCGCCCAGTCACCGAGGAAGGCGCCGAACGATACCGGGTTGCTCATGGCCAGCAGGGCGGCGCCGATGAAGGCGGCCCAGAAGCCTTCGCTGTCCATCTGCACGGTGCCGGCGTAGCTGGCATCGAACGGGCCGGAGAAGGCGAACAGGCCGAGCAGGAACAGCAGGCTTGCGGCCCATACGGCGATCTTGTTGACCATCAGCATGAAGCGGAAGCCGTAGATGCAGACGATCAGCACCAGCACGGCGAACAGACCGTAGGCCAGGCCCAGGGTCAGGTCGGTTTCCGGCAGGTCGAACAGGCGCTTGGCGCCACCGATCAGCGCATCGCCCGAGCTCCACACGGAGAGCGAGAAGAACGCGACAGCGGTGAGCAGCGACAGGAACGAACCGACGATCCGCCCGTGCACGCCGAAGTGGGCGCCCGAGGAGACCGCGTTGTTGGTGCCGTTGAGCGGACCGAACAGGCCCATCGGCGCGAGGATCAGCGAGCCGACCAGTACGCCGAGGACGATGGCCCAGACGCCGGCCTGGAACGACAGCCCGAACAGCACCGGGAAGCTGCCGAGCACGGCGGTGGCGAAGGTGTTGGCGCCACCGAAGATCATGCGGAACAGGTCGGTGGGCGTGGCGTTGCGTTCGCTATCCGGGATCTGTTCGACCCCGAATGTCTCGATGGTTGTAATTGCGTGTGCGTTGTTCTTGTTATCCATGACTTCCTCCCGGGGAGCCCTGTCTTTATGGCGTCGGAGACGGTGACAGGTGCTCGTGTGTGGCCAGCCAGCGGCCCTGTTTCGGATCACGGCGGAAGATGATGGTCTCCCGTTCGTGGTTCAGGCTTTCCTCTCCCTGGATGCGCAGCCGCGTGGCGACGTCGTGGCAGAACACCGCCACGTCTTCGCTTTGCAGGCTCACAAAGGTGTTGCTCGAAAGGCAGTCAAGGACTTCGAAACCATCGTCACGCAGCCAGCCTTCCCACACTTCGCGATAAGCCGCGCGCGACAGCAGCGGCACCGGCCAGGTGTGGAAGATGAAGGAGGCGTCTTCGCTGAAGGCGGCGAAGTAGGCTTCGGTGTCGGTGCGCGCGAAGGCTGCCACGAGATCGCGGGCAGCCTCCAGCACCTGTGCTACGCAGGCGTCGTTATTCATGGGTGTGCTCGTGCGCTCAGCGGCGCTCTACGCCCGGGAGGATGCAGAGCATTTCGTACAGCAGGTTGGCGCCGAGCAACGAGGTGTTGCCGGTGGTGTCGTAGGGCGGGGAGACCTCGACCAGATCGCAGCCGATGATGTCCAGGCCCTGGCAGCCACGGACGATCTCGATCGCCTGGATGGTGGTCAGGCCGCCGATTTCCGGGGTGCCGGTACCGGGCGCCCAGGCCGGGTCGATGCCGTCGATGTCGAAGGACAGGTACACCGGGCCGCCGCCGACTTTCTCGCGGACTTCGGCCATCAGCGGTTCCAGCGACTTGTGCCAGCACTCTTCGGCCTGCACTACGCGGAAGCCCTGCTTGCGGCTCCAGTTGAAGTCTTCGGCGGTGTAGCCCTGCGCACGCAGGCCGATCTGCACCACGCGGTCGCAGTCCAGCAGGCCTTCTTCCACCGCGCGGCGGAAGGTGGTGCCGTGGGCGATCTTCTCGCCGAACATGTGGTCGTTCACGTCGGCGTGGGCGTCGATGTGAACCAGGCCGACCTTGCCGTGCTTCTTGTGGATGGCACGCAGGATCGGCAGGGTGATGGTGTGGTCGCCGCCCAGGGTCAGCGGGAGGATGCCGTGGTCGAGGATCTTGTCGTACGCCTCTTCGATGATGCGTACGGCTTCCATCAGGTTGAAGGTGTTGATCGCCACGTCACCGATGTCGGCGATGTTCAGCGAGTCGAACGGCGCAGCGCCGGTAGCCATGTTGTACGGACGGATCATCACCGACTCGGCGCGGATTTCGCGCGGCCCGAAACGAGTGCCGGAGCGCAGGGAGGTGCCGATGTCCAGGGGCACGCCGACGAAGGCGGCATCGAGCTGGTTGAGCTCTTCGGTGGACTGGATATGCGGCAGGCGCATCATGGTGGCGATGCCGCCGAAACGCGGCATTTCGTTACCGCCCAGGGGCTGGTGAAGTTTCTTGTCCATGGGGAGGGCCTCAGGCTGATCGCTGTCTTCGTGGAAACAGGCTTGTTGAATACTGGGGGTCGATTTTCTTCATGCCGGGTAGTGGAAAAAATCGCTGGCTACAAATAATCACTTCAGAGTTTTCTAAACTAATGGCTGCGGCTAGACTGCGCCACCTTGCCGCAGCAGACGGCTCGCCGGGCTTGTGGCCTGTGGTTCCTGAATAGATAGGTGGCTTGCTATCATCCGTTTTTCAGGTATAGAAACTACTGAACTAGAGCGGCCCGGCCGCGGTTTTGCGGAGTCTTCATGAGCGCGAGCGCATTGCCCGACGTCAAACTGCTGCGGATTTTCGCCTGCGTGGTGCGCAGCCAGGGCTTCGCCGCGGCACAGCAGGAACTGAACCTGTCGACCTCGGCGATCAGCACCTACATGAGTCAACTGGAGAACCAGCTGGGCATCGTGCTCTGCCACCGTGGGCGTGGCGGTTTCGGCCTGACCAGCAAGGGCGAGCTGTTCCACCAGGAAACCCTGCGCATCCTCGGCGAACTGGAAGGCTTCGAGCGCTATGCGGCGACCCTCAAGGGCGAGCTGCGCGGCACCCTGAACCTCGGCGTGTTGGATTCCACCGTGAGCGACCCGGCGCTGCCGCTGGCGGATGTGATCGGCTCCTTCAGCAGCCTGCACCCCGCGGTGCACCTGCACCTGCAGGTGCAGAGCCCGTACGAGCTGCAACTGGCGGTGCTGGACAACCGCCTGGACCTGGCCATCGGTTCGTTCTTCAGCCGGATGAACGGCCTGGTCTACCAGCCGCTCTATAGAGAGCAGCACTGGCTGTACTGCAGCGATCGCCACCCGCTGTTCGACGGACGGCGCATCCCTGCCGAGCTGATCACCCAGCAGCGCATGGTCGGCCGTGGCTACTGGAGCCAGGCGGAGCTGGCGCGGCACGGCTTCAAGCACAGCGCCGGCACGGTGGAAAGTATGGAGGCGCAGCTGATCCTGATTCTTTCCGGCGGCTACATCGGCTACCTGCCCGAGCACTACGCCCACCCCTGGGTGGAGCAGGGCCGCCTGCGCGCGTTGCTGCCGGCGACCTTCGGCTACCAGGCGCCGTTTTCGCTGATCCTGCGCCGGGGCCGCTCGCGCGAGCCGCTGATCCAGAACTTCCGCGACCTGCTGCGCACCCAGCCGAGCCAGTCATGAGCCGCGCCCGTTGTCCGCGCTGCGAGCGCCCGTTGAAGCATTGCCTGTGTGCGCTGATTCCCCGTGTGGATAACCGCACCCGCGTGCTGCTGTTGCAGCATCCGAGCGAGGTCGGCCACGCGCTGAACACTGCGCGGCTGGCGGCGCTTGGCCTGGTCAATGCGGAATTGATGGTTGGCGAGGATTTCAGTGCGCTGGACCTGTCCGCCTGGGACGCCTGGCTATTGTTCCCCGGCGAATCCGCTGTCGGTCTGGCTGATCTGGCCGTGCAGCCTGTGGATAAACCACGCCTGCTGGTCGTCCCTGACGGGACCTGGCGCAAGGCGCGCAAGCTGCTGCACCTCAACCCGAACCTCGCCGCGCTGCCACGCGTTGTGCTGCCGGAAGGACTCACCTCGCGCTACCGCCTGCGCAAGGCGCCGGCCGAAGGCGCGCTGTCGACCATCGAAGCCGTGGTGCATGCGCTCGATGCGCTGGATGCGCCGCAGTCCCACGCCGCGCTGCTGCGCCCGTTCGATGCACTGATCGACGGGCAGATCGCCGCGATGGGCGAGGAAACCTTCCAGCGCAACCACGGGCCGCGCTGCTGATCCGCTCCTACGAGATACCTCTGCGCTTGAACCATCCCTCACCCTAGCCCTCTCCCAAGGGGAGAGGGGACCGTTCGGTGCAGGATGAAACCTTCGCGTCAGTCGGCTCGGACTGCCCCCTCTCCCTGAGGAGCGGGGCGCGCAGCCAGGGTTGGGGTGAGGGGGAAGACGCAGAGACGGGCTATCCAGAGAAGACAGTTGCTCCTACAGGAGCAGGAGCGCGGGGACGCGCGTATACTGCGCCCCTCATTCCCCTTCGCGAGGTATTCGTCCGATGCGTCATTGATGCCGCCGTGGTTTCACGGCCCGTTTCCGTCCCAGGTTCCGTTCCTGGGGGTTACCCGGCATCCGATGGATTGGCGTATGACGAACCCTGTCTCCCTGACGCTGCATGGCGTCACGTTTCAATTGCCCACGGGCGAACCGCTGTTTCACGACCTCGATGAAACCTTCGATGGCCGTCGCACCGCATTGGTCGGGCGCAATGGCGTGGGCAAGTCCGTGCTGGCGCGGATCATGGCGGGCGAGCTGGCTGCCAGCGCCGGTCGTTGCCTGCTCTCCGGGCCGGTGCATTACCTGCCGCAGCGCCTCGAGCCGCAGGCGTTCGGCAGCGTGGCAGAGTTGGCCGGCGTACAACCGCTGCTGGATTCGCTGGCGCGCGTCGAAGCCGGTGGGGTCGCCCAGGCCGATTTTGAACGCCTCGATGGCCACTGGGACATCCGCGCCCGCTTGGAGGCGGAACTGTCGGCGGCCGGGCTCGCCCATCTGCTGCCGGATACGTCCGCCTCGCGCCTCAGTGGTGGCGAGTGCACACGGGTTGCGCTGCTTGGCGCCTGGCTCAGCGGCGCCGATTGGCTGATCCTCGACGAACCGAGCAACCACCTTGACCGCACCGGCCGCGATGCCCTGTGCGACCAACTGCAGCGCTGGCGCGGCGGCCTGATTCTGATCAGCCATGACCGCCTGTTGCTCGACGACATGCAACGCATCGTCGAGCTGTCTTCGGCTGGACTGCGCAGCTACTCCGGTGGCTACGCCTTCTACCGTGAGGTGCGTCAGCAGGAGCAGGACAACGCCCAGCGCGAGTTGCAGCGGCGCAAGCTGGAGCGTGATCGCCAGCAGCACGCCATGCAGGAGCAGCGCGAGCGCCAGGAGCATCGACAGGCGAAGGGGCGCAAGGAGGCGAAGGAAGCCAATCAGGCGAAGATCCTCGTCGATCGGCAGAAGGAACGCAGCCAGGGCAGCATCGCGCGCCTGGCCACACAGCATGACGAGCGGCGGCAACGCCTGACGCGGGAGGTGAGCGAGGCTTTCGAGCAGTTGCGCGAGGACCGCGCGGTGGTCCTCAACGCGCCGGACTGCGAGCTGCCCGAGTCCCGTGGGGTAATGCTGCTGGAGTCGCTGCGCCTGCCATACGGCAACGCTGCGTCGCTGGACTTGCAGTTGAACGGGCCTCGCCGTGTGGCGGTCACCGGGCGCAACGGCAGCGGCAAGTCGACCCTGCTCAAGGTGATGGCCGGCGTACTCAGCCCCGCTGCTGGCTCCTGCGAAGTGAGGGTGCGCAGTGCCTATCTGGATCAGCACCTGACCGCGCTGGCGCCGGAGCGTTCGGTGTTCGAGCAGCTACAGGAGCGCAATCGCGTGGCGGACCCTGCGCTGCTGCGTACCCGGCTGGCGCAGCTGGGTTTGCCGGCGGCACGGGTCGAGTTGCCCAGTGCGCTGCTCAGCGGTGGCGAGCGGCTGAAAGCGGCGCTGGCCTGCGAACTCTACGCCGAGCATCCGGCGCAGCTGCTGCTCCTGGACGAGCCGGACAACCACCTCGACCTGCCTTCCCGCGAGGCGCTGGAAAACCTCCTGCGTCAGTACCGGGGCGCGCTGCTGGTGGTCTCCCATGACGCTGCGTTTCTCGACCGGCTCGAACTCGATGCGCGGCTGGAGTGCGGGGAGATCGGCTGGCGCTGGCTGGCCGGGTGAGGCTTTACCGGTCGGGAAGGGCTGGGTAGGATCGTCGTCCTTCCCTCTCCGGCTGCCTCTGCCGTGCACCGCCCAGGCGTTGATTCGCGAAGCGGGCATTCATGCTGCCGACGCTCCAACGGCCGTCACCTGCGTGGCGCGCTATCCCATTGTGATTTGCTGAATCAGGATGAATTCATGCTCATTCGCCAACGCATTGCCGCAGACAACCCGCGGCTGCTCGACATCTGGCTGGGCGCCGTGCGCGCGACCCACGACTTCCTGCAACCCGCCGACATTGACGCGCTGCTGCCGCAGGTTCGCGATCTCTACCTGCCCGCCGTCGAGGTCTGGGTGGCGGTCGATGCCGACGACTGCCCCCAGGGCTTCATCGGCCTCAACGACACCCATGTGGAAATGCTTTTCATCGACCCGGATTGCCGGGGGCGGGGCCTTGGCCGCGCGCTGCTGGATTTCGTGCGCGAATCGCGCGCTACGCTGAGTGTCGACGTCAATGAACAGAATCCTCAGGCGGTGGGGTTCTATCTGCACTATGGCTTTGTCCAGACCGGGCGCTCGCCGCTGGATGGCGAAGGGCGGCCATTCCCCTTGCTGCATATGAGCCTGCCGGCATAAGCGGCTCTGTGTAGGAGCGAGCTTGCTCGCGAATGGATTTCCCGACGATGCCGTTGCCTCAGACGGGTTCGCGAGCAAGGACTAGGCGTCCCCCTCGCTCCTACAGATCCGCCCGGGCGATTTACGTTGCGGATTCCGTCTCGCCGCTGCCGAAGCGGATGCTCCGCGCGCCGAGCCTGAGCAGGCTGTCGGCGAACAGGTCGCTGGCGGTGTGGCGGCAGTCCCAGGCGGCTTCCCAGTCTTCCTGGCGGCGCCAGTGCAGGCGACCGACCAGCCGTTGTGGCTCGCCTTCGGCATGCAACTCGCTGGCGAGGTAGCCGGGGCGTCGGTAGAACAGCTCCTGCAGGTGCGACAGGTAATCGCCCAGCCGCGCGGCAATGTGCGGGCGTTGCCGGGGTGGTACGTCAATCTCGATCTGCAGGATGAAGTGCGGGTTGTCCACGCAGGCATGGGCGGTGATCGGGGCGGGTTGCGTCATGTTCCTGGGCTCCCTGGCTTGAACCGAATGCCTGGCGAGGGTAAAACCTCAACTTAAGTTGAGGTCAATAGCCCATGAAAGAATCTTCTTCCTGCTCCATGCACCGCGAGCTGAGCGTCGGCGAGCTGGCCAAGCGTGCCGGCGTGGCGGTTTCCGCGCTGCACTTCTACGAGGCCAAGGGCCTGATCAGCAGCTCGCGCAATGCAGGCAACCAGCGCCGTTATTCCCGCGACACGCTGCGTCGGGTGGCGGTGATCAAGGTGGCGCAACGGGTCGGCATTCCGCTGGGGGAGATCGCCGAGGCATTGGGTTCGCTGCCGAAAGGGCACAACCCGTCGGCGGCGGACTGGGCGCGGTTGTCGGCACGCTGGCGCGAGGACCTGAACGAGCGGATCGAGAAATTGCTGCTGCTGCGCGATCAGCTCGACGGCTGCATCGGTTGCGGGTGTTTGTCGATGGAGGCCTGCCCGTTGCGCAATCCGGGGGACAAGTTGGCGGAGGAGGGGCCGGGGGCGCATTGGCGGGGAGAAGGGTGAGTTGGCAGCTGTATTGGACCAAGAGCCCCTCACCCTAACCCTCTCCCAGAGGGAGAGGGGACTATCCCGAGTGAAGCGGGGCTGGCGAGTTGGTCGGATGCCTTTGTGCGAGGAGAAGCCCGGCCTTCAAGCCGGCACGGACGGCTCCCTCTCCCTCCGGGAGAGGGTTGGGGTGAGGGCAAGCCCGAGCGGAGAAGTCCCACAAGGAACTCACCGCTCCCGCAAAGCCTCCCACCGAGCCTTGAGCACCGGCTTCAGGATGTAGTCCAGCACGCTCTTCTCGCCGGTGATGATGTCCACCGTCGCCACCATGCCGGGGATGATCAGCAGGGGCTTGGCGTCGGTGCCCAGGTGATTCTTGTCGGTGCGCACCTGGATCATGTAAAAGCTGTTGCCCTTGTCGTCGGTGATGGTGTCGGCGCTGATCACTTCCAGCTTGGCCTTGAGCCCGCCGTAGATGGTGTAGTCATAGGCGGTGAACTTCACCGTGGCCGGCTGGCCGGGGTGGAGGAAGGCGATATCCTGCGGGCGCACTCGCGCCTCCACCAGCAGGTTGTCCTCCAGCGGGACGATTTCCACCATGTCGTTGCCCGGCTGCACCACGCCGCCGATGGTGTTGACCTTGAGCTGCTTGACGATGCCGCGCATGGGCGCGACCACCAGGGTGCGGTTGACCTTGTCGTCGATCGCGCGGCTGGTGGCGGTGAGCTTGTTGAGGTCGGTGCGCACGTCGTTGAGTTCTTTCAGCGCGTCGCTGCGAAAGCCCAGCTTCGACTCCTCCACCTTGCGCTGGATCTCGTTCACCGCCGCTTCGGCGCGGGGAATGGCCAGGTTGGTGGCGTTGAGGTCACCGCTGATCTCCACCGCGCTGCGGCGCAGGCGCAGCAATTCCACCGGGGACACCGCGCCGGCCTTCACCAGCGGCTCGGACATGTTGATTTCCTGCTGCACCAGCCCGAGGCTCGAACGGTACTGCTGGGTCTTGGCGCGGAACTCCTGCAGTTCCTGGGTCTTCTGCCGCAGTTGTTCCTGGAGAATGTTCAGCTCGCTGCTCTGCCGCTGCATGCGGGTCTGGTACAGCGCCATCTGGTCTTCCACTACCTGCGGTGCGGCTTTCTTCAGGTCGTCGGTGAAGTCCGGCGTGCGTCCGTCGGCTTCCGCTTTCAGGCGTTCCACGCGGGCTTCCAGGGAGTTGCGGTCGGCCTCGGTCTCGCCCTTGTTGGAGGAGAAACGCGTGTCGTCCAGGCGCAGCAGTGGCTGGCCCTTGTTCACCACCTGGCCTTCGCGGACGAAGATTTCCGAGACGATGCCACCCTCCAGGTTCTGGATGGTCTGTACCTTGGAGGAGGGGATGGCCTTGCCTTCGCCCTTGGTCACTTCCTCGATGTCGGCGAAGTAGGCCCAGGTGATGGCCGCCACCAGCAACCCGAGCGCGGCCCAGAGGGTGATGCGCGTGGCATTGGGCGAGTCTTCCAGCAGGGTGCCCTGGACCTCGGGCATGAATTCGGTGTCGCGGGCGCCGTTGCCGCCCAGGTAGCCGCGGATCGATTGCGAAAAGTGCATGGCCATTACCCCGCTGCCGGGCCGACGTGGCCCTTGCGCAATGCTTCGATGACCGCGTCTTTCGGGCCGTCGGCGACGATCCGGCCGCTGTCGAGCACCAGCAGGCGGTCGACCAGGCTGAGCATCGAGGTGCGGTGGGTGACCAGCAGCAGGGTCTTGTCGCGGCAGGCTTCGTGCAGGCGCTTGCGGAGGATTTCCTCGCTGCTGTTGTCCATCGCGCTGGTGGGTTCGTCGAGCAGCAGGATCGGTGGGTCGAGCAGCAGCGCGCGGGCCATCAGCACCGCCTGGCGCTGGCCGCCGGAGAGCAACTGGCCGCGCTCGCCCACCGGGCGGTCGAAGCCGGCCGGGTGTTGCCGGGCCAGTTCGCTGACGCCGGTCAGCTCGGCCACTTCGAGCATCCGCGCATCGCTGACGTAGCGTGCGCCGAGGGTCAGGTTGTCGCGCAGGCTGCCGGCCAGCAGCGGCAGGTCATGGGCCACGTAGCCGATCTGCTGGCGCAGGTCGGAGACGTCGAGTTGGCGCAGGTCCAGGCCGTCGAGGAGGATCTGCCCTTCGTCCGGGTGATAGAAGCCCATCAGCAGCCGGCCGAAGGTGCTCTTGCCCGAGCCGCTCTTGCCGATGATGCCGATTTTCTCGCCGGGGGCCAGGCGCAGGCTGACGTGGTTCAGCGCCGGAATGGTCTGCTCCGGGTAGCTGAAGCTCAGTTGGCGGACCTCCAGCGCACCGTGCAGCTGAGTGCGCTCCAGCGGGCGCTGGCGGGCCTGGCGCTCCTGCGGCAGCTCCATCAGCGCATCGGTGCTCTTCATGGTCAGGCGCGCCTGCTGGTAGCGCGTGATCAGCCCGGCGATCTGCCCCAGCGGCGCGAGCACGCGGCTGTTGAGCATGTAGCTGGCGACCAGCGCGCCGACGCTGAGGTTGCCGTCGAGGATGCTGTAGACCCCGGCACAGATCATCGCCAGGCCGGCGAACTGCTGCAGGAACAGGGTGCCGTTGGTGGCCAGCGCGGAGAGGAAGCGCGCGTGGTTGTCCAACCGCGCCAGGGCGCCGTGGGTGGCTTCCCAGCGGTACTGGCGCTCGCTCTCGGCGCCGCAGGCCTTGAGGGTTTCCAGGCCGCCGAGGGTCTCGATCAGCAGGGCCTGGCGTTCGGCGCCCAGGGTCAGGCTCTTCTGTACGGTGTCGCGCAGGCGGCTCTGGATGATCAGGGCGAACACGATGGTGATGGGGAAGGCCAGCAGCGGCACGGCCACCAGCCAGCCGCCGAGCAGGCCGATGACCAGGATCATCAGCAGCGAGAAGGGCAGGTCGATCAGGCTGGTCAGGGTCAGCGCAGTGAGGAATTCGCGCAGGCCCTGGAAGTCATGGATGCTCTGGGCGAAGCCGCCGACGGTCTCGGGCTTGGCCTTCAGCGACATGCCGGTGATGCGTTCGAACAGGGTGGCGGAAAGGACCACGTCGGTCTTCTTGCCGGCCATGTCCAGCAGGTTGGAGCGCAGCACGCGCAGCAGCAGCTCGAACATGGTGCCGATCAGCAGGCCGGCCGCGAGCACCCAGAGGGTCGACAGCGCCTGGTTGGGCACCACGCGGTCGTAGGTCTGCATGACGAACAGCGGCACCAGCATGCCCAGCAGGTTGATCAGCAGGCTGGCAACCAGGGCATCGGTGTAGAGCCAGCGCGACAGCCGCAGGGTGTCGCGGAACCAGGCCTCGACGCGCGGCACCAGCGGCTTGCGCGCCGCTTCCAGTTCGTGGCGCGGGCGAGCGAAGAGTGCCTGGCCGCTGTACTGCGCAGCCAGTTCGTCGGCGCTGACGGCCTGTTCGCCGCCTTCGGTTTCACAGGGCAGGATCAGCGCCTGGCCGTCGTCGCGCCATTGGCGCAGCACGGCGCTGCGGCCGTCGTTAAGCAGCAGCAGGACCGGCAGGTTCAGGTTGGAGATGCTCTTCAGCTCGCGGCGCAGCAGTCGCCCCTGCAGCCCGGCACGGGCGGCGGCGCGTGGCAGCAGGTTGGCGGAGAGGCGCTGGTTGGGCAGCGGCAAGCCGGCGGCCAGGCTGTTGCGACTCACCGCGCAGCCATGCAGCCGGCAGAGGATCAGCAGTCCGTCGAGCAGGGGATCGTCATGGCTCAGGCGCGGATCGCCCGGCGCGGGTGTGCCGCGCTCCTGGATGATCATGGTCACGCTACTTCCTCCCGGGCCGGGCCCACCCGCGTCAACCGTGCCGGGCGAACACTTGCAGGTGTTCGCCCGGCCACTCCGGTCGTCGGGTTATCCATGCCCCGTCGTATCGCTTCACGGTCGTCAGCCCTGCGCCGGGCGGCGCAGGGCACAGGGACGGACGCGAGCGACTTTCTTATTTCAGGTCAGGCAGGCGTGCCTCGTTTTTCACATCCGACAGCGCTACGGCTTCGTGCGGCGCCACCACGTGCTGGGACTTCAGCAGCGCGCCCATGCTGCCGAGCACGCGGTACATCGAGTACTCCTCGGTGTAGCGCACTTCGGTGTAGCGACGGTTGGCGGTGAACAGTTCGTTCTCGCTGTCCAGCAGGTCGAGCAGGGTGCGCTGGCCGAGGGTGAACTGTTGCTGGTACGCCTCGCGCACTTTGCGGGTGTAGTCGGCGTATTCACGTGCTGGCTGGGTCTGTTTCTTGGAGTTTTCCATCGCGTCCCAGGCCAGCGAGAGGTTCTCGTTGAGCAGCCGCAGCGCGTTGTTGCGGACGTCCTGAGCCTCATTGATCTGGTGCGAGGTGGCGTTCAGGTGGGCCTTGTCGCGCATCCCGTTGAACAGGTTGTAGCGCATCACCACCTGGGCTTCCCAGCTGTTGTAGTGGCCTTCGTCGCCATCGACGTTGTTGTTGGCCGCCTTGGCCAGCTCAGCGTCGAAACGCGGGTAGAAGGGCGCCTTGGCGGCCTCGTACTGGGCTTCGGCGGCGTTGACATCGGCCTGTGCCGATTTCAGCAGCGGGTTGTCGCTGAGCATGTTCTGCCGGGCTACCAGCAGGTCCGGCGGAACTTCCGCCTTGACCGTGGAGGGCGCTTCCAGCTGGTCGGGCATGCGTCCGGTGGCGCTGTAGAAATTCGCCTCGGCGTCGGCCAGGTTCACTTCCTCGGTGTAGAGGTTGTTCTGCGCCAGGGCCAGGCGGGCGATGGCCTGGTCGTTGTCGGCGGTACTGCCGACGCCGCGCTCGCTGCGCAGACGGATCTGGTCGCCAATGCGTTCGTGGGCCTGCAGGTTGTTCTTCGCCAGGGCCACCATCTCGCGGCGCTTGAGCACTTCGAGGTAGACCTCGACGGTGCGCAGGGCCGCGGTTTCCGAGGTGCCGAGGATGCGGAAGGCCTTGGAATTGACGTTGGACTCGTTGCGCTTGACCTCGTTGGGGGTGCCGAAGCCGTCGAACAGCATCTGCCGCAGACGAATCTCGGCATCACCCCGGGTCAGGGTTTCATCGTTGTGGTTGCCCGCTGCGCGGGTGGTGGGGCTGTCGGTGTTCTCGCGGCCGTAGCCCGCGACAAGATCGACGGTCGGCAGGTAGCCGCCCCTGGCGAATTTCAGTTCTTCATCCGCGGTGAGGCGGCTGTTTACGCTCTGGCTGATTTCCGGGTGGTATTGCAGCGTGCTTTGTATAGCTTCGGTCAGCGTCATGGCTTGCCCATGAGTCCCCGACACCGCCAAAAATACACCGCTCCATAGTGCCGCGTTACGACTGCGCATGGCTTTGCTCCTGGTGTTCTTGTACTTCGATGCTCTTGGATCGCCAATTTATTGGCTTTTTTCTCTTATCAAGCGTTTCACGCCTGTAACATCAGAGCTAAGAACAACTTTTCGAAAACCTCAGAAGAATTTTTCACAAGGGTTATTCGGAAAAAATCTTATGAGCCCTGTGAAAAGCAGCACATTGTTTGAACGTGCAAGCCCTCGTGTTTCCTGGGTATGGGCCGGATAAGGCGCTTGCAGAAGAAGCCAGGTACGGTTTGTAGCAGTTAGGGCGGGGACCACCGCAGAAGGACAAGAAAACGCGTGGCCAGCATGACAAAAAATTGTCGCTGGCTTTTTGATGCAAAAACGCTAGCAGTCCTTTTTGCCCTCTTCGCAACTTTCTTCGCAGCATCCCGATACAAGCGGTGCCATGGCCTGTTTCGGTCAATCGCGCGTCGGTGGAACCGACCGCGGGATGTGCAGCGGAGGAAGGACTCATGGCTACTTTGATGGGTGTCGTCAGCAAGGTAATCGGCGAAGTGTTTGCGGTAGCCGCCGATGGATCGCGTCGTCCTTTGGAACAGGGAGACAAGGTTTTTGTCGGTGAGCAGCTGGTCACCGGCGCCAATGGCGCAGTCGCGCTGAAGGTCGCAGGAGGCGGCGAGATCACGCTGGGGCGTGACAGCTCGCTGCCGCTGACCTCGCAGATGCTTTCCGCCGCGCACCAGGCGGAGCAGGGCGACCAGGCGGTTGCCCAGCAACAGCCGGCGACGCCGACCAAGCAGGACGTCACCGACGTCAAGGCGCTGCAGGCGGCCATCGCCGCGGGCGCCGACCCGACCCAGCAAGCCGAAGCCACTGCCGCAGGGCCCAGTGCCGCAGGCGCGGCCAACAACAAGCCAGGCGGCGGGCACTCCTTCGTGCTGCTGACCGAGGTGGGCGGGCACATTGACCCGAATATCGGCTTCCCCACCGGCCCGATCGGCTCGGGCCCGTTGCCCCTGCGTGAGTTCGACGGTGTCCCGCAGCCTCGCGCCGAGGCCGTTACGCCGCCGGAGGTGGTGCCGCCGGATGGCCAGCCGAGTGCGGGCCCCAGCGGCCCTGGCGGTGCCAGCGTATTCGAGGCCGGCTTGCCCGGCGGGATTCCCGATGGTGCCGGTGAGGGCGCGAGCTACTCCGGCAACCTGGGCTACAACTTCGGAAGCGATGGTGTCGGCAGCTTCGCCTGGGGCACTGCGGGGCTATCCAGCCTGACCTCGGGTGGTGTCGCCATCACCTACAGCGTCAGCCCTGACGGCCATGTGCTCACCGGCAGCGCCAATGGCACGCCGGTGTTCACCATCACCCTCACCAATATCAACACCGGCGCCTTCGAGGTCACCCTGCTGCAGCCGGTGGATCACCCGGTGAAGGGTTCCGAGGACACGCTGACTTTTGATGTTCCCTACACCATCACCGATGGCAACGGCACCTCGGCCAACGGTACCCTGACCGTGGGTATCGTCGACGACGCGCCGCAGGCCAGCCTGTCCGCCGACAATGGTGTGGACGTGCTGCTGCAGACCCATGACGCCAACACCATCGGGGCAGCATTCGACACCTCCAGCGCCGACTACAGCGCGGCGTTCAAGGTGACCGCCAACTATGGCGGTGACGGCGCCGGCACTACCGAGATGAGCTACAGCCTGAACCTGGTCGGCGGTAACGGCGCCAACTCGGGCCTGACCAGCGGCGGCGCGACTATCTACCTGTACAGCGTGGGCGGCGCCATCGTCGCCTCCACCTCGGCCAGCGCCGCCGGCATCAGCGGCGAGAACACCATCTTCAGCCTGTCGGTGAACGGCAGCACCGGTGTGGTCACCCTGACCCAGTACAGCGCCATCGATCATGCCCTGCCGGGCAGTGAAAGCGGCTATGCCAGCCAGACCGCAGTGCTCGATTCCGGCCTGGTGCAACTGCAGGGCAACCTGACGGTCACCGACCGCGACGGCGACAGCGTTTCCTCCAGCAGCTCCATCGACCTCGGCGGCCGCGTGAGCTTTACCGACGATGGCCCGAGCATTGCGGTGGGCAACACCGAGGGCCTGCACCTGACGGTGGACGAAACCAGCCTCGGCCAGGCTGCCACCAGCAGCGTCGCCGCGGGCGACCTGTTCAATGCGCAGTTCGGCGCAGACGGTGCCGGCTCGATTACCTACAAGGTCAGTGCCACTGACAACACCGACAGCGGCGTGAAGGACAGCGCCACGGGCGACAAGATCTTCCTGTTCAACACCGCCAATGGTGTCGAAGGCCGGGTGGGCGGTGCCGACGGCGCCGTCGCCTTCCGCGTGACCCTGGGTGCCGATGGCAAGATCACCCTCGACCAGGTGCGCGCCCTGGTGCACCCGGACGCTACCGACTCGAACGATCCGCTGAGTCTGGGCGAGGGCAAGATCAGCCTGACCGCCACCGTGACCGACGCCGACGGCGATCACCAGAGCGCCAGCCTCGACCTGGGCAGCAGGCTCACCTTCCTCGATGATGGCCCGAGCATCTCTGTCGGCAACACCGAGGGCCTGCACCTGACGGTGGACGAAACCAACCTCGGCCAGGCTGCCACCAGCACGGTCGGCGCAAGCGATCTGTTCAACGTCCAGTTTGGCGCTGACGGTGCCGGCTCGGTCACCTACAAGGTGTCCGCGACCGACAACACCGACAGCGGGGTGAAGGACACCGCTACCGGCGACAAGATCTTCCTGTTCAACACCGCCAATGGTGTCGAAGGCCGGGTGGGCGGTGCCGACGGTGCAGTCGCCTTCCGCGTGACCCTGGGCACCGACGGCAAGATCACCCTCGATCAACTGCGCGCGCTGGTCCATCCGGACGCCACCGACTCGAACGATCCGCTGAGCCTGGGTACCGGCAAGATCAGCCTGACCGCCACCGTGACCGACGCCGATGGCGACCACCAGAGCAGCAGCCTCGACCTGGGCAGCAGGCTCACCTTCCTCGATGACGGTCCGAGCATTTCCGTGGGCAACACCGAGGGCCTGCACCTGACGGTGGACGAAACCCACCTGGGCGTCACCGACACCAGCAGCACCAGCGTGGCCGACCTGTTCACCACGCACTTCGGCGCTGACGGCGCGGGCTCAATCACCTACAAGGTGGGCACCACCGATGGCACCGACAGCGGCCTGACGGACACCGCCACCGGCGCGAAGATCTTCCTCTTCAACACCCTCAACGGTGTGGAAGGGCGAGTCGGCACCAGTGCCGACGTAGCCTTCCGGGTCACCCTCGATCCGGACGGCAAGGTCACCCTCGACCAGCTGCGCGCGGTGGTTCACCCGAACCCCAGTGACGCCAATGACGGGGTCAGCCTCGACCCGAATACGCTCACCCTGACCGCCACCATCACCGACAAGGATGGCGACAGCTCCTCGGCGCACATCGACCTGGGCAGCAAGCTGACCTTCCTCGACGACGGCCCGAGCATCGAGCCGTGCAAGGATGCCGACATCAAGCTGACGGTGGACGAAACTCACCTGGGCGTCACCGACACCAGCAGTACCAGCGTGGCCGACCTGTTCACCGCGCACTTCGGCGCTGATGGCGCGGGCAACATCACCTACAAGGTAGGCACCACCGATGGCACCGACAGCGGCCTGAAGGACACCGCCACCGGCGAGAAGATATTCCTCTTCAACACCCTCAATGGTGTGGAAGGGCGAGTCGGCACCAGCGCCGACGTGGCCTTCCGGGTAACCCTCGATCCGGATGGCAAGGTCACCCTCGACCAGCTGCGCGCGGTGGTTCATCTGAACCCCGGTGACGCCAATGACGGGGTCAGCCTCGACCCGAATACGCTCACCCTGACCGCCACCATCACCGACAAGGATGGCGACAGCTCCTCGGCGCACATCGACCTGGGCAGCAAGCTGACCTTCCTCGACGACGGCCCGAGCATCGAGCCGTGCAAGGATGCCGATATCAAGCTGACGGTGGATGAAACCCACCTGGGCCAGGCTGATACCAGCAGCCTGAGCGTGGCCGATCTGTTCAACGCCCACTACGGCGCCGACGGTGCCGGCAGCATCGTTTACAAACTGAGCGCCGCCGACAACACCGACAGCGGCCTGAAGGATACCGCCACCGGCAGCAGGATCTTCCTCTACAACACGGCCAACGGTGTCGAGGGGCGCCTGGAGGGAACCAGTACGGTCGCCTTCCGCGTGGGCATCGATGCTGATGGCAAGGTCACCCTGGAACAACTGCGCGCGATGGCGCATCCGGATACCACCAATCCCGACGACGCCCTGCACCTGGATGGCCAGGTCACCCTGACGGCGACCATTACCGATGGCGACGGCGATCACCAGAGCGCCAGCATCGACCTGGGCAGCAAGCTGACCTTCCTCGATGACGGCCCGAGCATCGCCCCTTCGAGCATCTACGACATCAGCCTGGAAGTGGACGAGTCCAACCTCGGCAGCGATGCGCGCGTCGAGTCGAGCCTGGTTTCGCTGCTGTTCGAGTCGCACTTCGGTGCCGATGGCGCGGGCAGCATCACCTACAAGGTGAGCACCGTGGATGGCAGCGACAGCGGCCTGCGCGAGACCGCCAGCGGTGACCGCATCTTCCTCTACAACGAGAACGGCACGGTGGTCGGCCGCGTCGAGCACAGCAACGCCATCGCCTTCGTCGTCAGTGAGGACAACGGTGCGCTGATGCTCGACCAGCGCCTGGCGCTGGTGCACGGCAATCCGAACGACTCGGATGAACCGCTGCGCCTGGAGAACGGCAAGATCACCCTCACCGCGACCATCACCGATGGTGACGGTGACCATGCCTCGGCCTACGTCGACCTGGGCAGCAAGATGGTGTTCTACGACGATGGTCCGAGCATCGAACCCTGCACCACCGCCGACATCAGGCTGACGGTGGACGAGACCCAGCTGGGCGTTGCCGCCAGTGCCTCGGCCAGTGACGTGGCGGCGCTGTTCAGCAGCCACTTCGGCAATGACGGGGCTGGTGGCATCACCTACAAGCTGACTACCACCGAGGGTATCGACAGTGGCCTGAAGGACACCGCCACCGGCAGCAAGATCTTCCTCTACAACACCGCCAATGGCGTCGAAGGGCGCGTGGAGGGCACCAGCCTGGTGGCGTTCAGCGTCACCCAGCAGAACGGCGTCATCACTCTCGACCAGCAGCGCGCGCTGGTGCATCTGATCACCACCGACTCCAACGATCCGCTGAGCATCGGCGCCGGCAAGATCAGCCTCACCGCGACCATTACCGATGGCGATGGCGACCACGCCTCGGCGAGCGTCGACCTGGGCGGCAAGCTGACCTTCCTCGACGATGGCCCCAGCATCCAGCCGTGCACCGATGCCGATATCAGCCTGGTGGTGGATGAGTCCACCCTTGGCAGCGCCGCGCGTGTCGAGGCGTCGCTGGTGTCGCAACTGTTCACCACCAGCTTCGGCGCCGATGGTGCGGGAAGCGTTACCTACAAGGTCAGCGTGGCCCAGGACGGAACCGACAGCGGCCTGCGCGCAAGCGCCGATGGCGCGCGCATCCTGCTGTTCAACGACGGCAACGGGGTGGTCGGCAAGGTTGAGGGCAGCAACACCATCGCCTTCGTGGTACGCCCCGATGGCGGTGCGCTGACCCTGGAGCAACGTGTCGCCTTCATCCACCCGGACAGCCACAACGACGATGAAACGCTGAGCCTGGTGACCGGCAAGATCACCCTGACGGCCACCATCACCGATGGCGACGGCGACCATCAGAGCGCCAGCATCGACCTGGGCAGCAAGCTGATCTTCCACGACGACGGGCCGAGCATCGTCGCCAACCAGGCCAATGGTCCGGCGCTGGTGGTGGACGAGAGCAACCTGAACGCCAATGCCAGTGCCAGCGTCAGCAGCCTCTTCACCAGCAGCTACGGCGCGGACGGCGCAGGCTCGCTGGTGTACAAGGTGGTTGCCAGCAGCCAGGGCGGCGACAGCGGCCTGAGCGTCACCAATGGCGACAAGGTCTACCTGTTCAATGAAAACGGCGGCGTGGTCGGCCGCGTCGGTGGGGCCGGCGGCGCCATTGCCTTCACCGTGACGGTGAACAACGGCAACGTCACCCTCGACCAGCAGATGGCGCTCAAGCACCCGGACGGAGCCAACCCGGACGACGTGCTGAGCATCGCCGGCGGCAAGATCAGCCTCACCGCCACCATCACCGATGGCGACGGCGACTCGCACAGCGCCAGTGTCGAACTGGGCAGCCAGTTGAGCTTCCACGACGATGGCCCGAGCATTACCGCCAGTTCGCAAGGTGCCCCGGCGCTGACCGTGGACGAGTCGAACCTGGGCAGCGATGCCAGCGCCAATGTCACCAGTCTGTTCACCAGCAGCTACGGCGCCGACGGTGCGGGATCGCTGGTGTACAAGGTGGTGGCGGCGGCCGAAGGCAGCGACAGCGGCCTGCGCGTGACCAACGGCGACAAGATCTTCCTGTTCAACGAAAACGGTGGCGTGGTCGGTCGGGTTGGTGGAAGCGGTGGCGCCATTGCCTTCACCGTGACGGTGAACAATGGCAGCGTGACCCTCGACCAGCAGATGGCCTTCAAGCATCTGATCTCTACCGACCCGAACGACGCACTGAGCATCGCTACCGGCAAGATCGCCCTGGTCGCGACCATCACTGACGGCGATGGCGACTCCCAGTCGGCGAGCCTGGAGCTGGGCAGCAAGCTGACCTTCCTCGACGATGGTCCGAGCATCAGCGTGGACAACAGCGCCGTGCCGACGCTGACGGTCGATGAAAGCAACCTGAGCATCGATGCCAGCGCCAACTTCAGTACGGCCTTCAACGCCAACCCCGGCGCCGATGGCGGCAGCACTGCCTATAGCCTGACGGCTACCAGCGGTACCCAGAGCGGCCTGCAGACCACTGACGGGCAGAACATCGTGCTGGTCAAGGTCAGCGATACGCAGGTCGAAGGCCGGGTGGGCAGCACCAGTGGGGCGACGGCCTTCAAGGTGACGCTCGACAGCAGTGGCGTGGTCAAGCTCGACCAGCAACTGGCCCTCAAACATCCCAATGCCAATGACCCGAACGATTCGCTGAGCCTGGCCAACGGCAAGATCGGCCTGACCGCCACGGTGACCGATGGCGACGGTGATTCGAAGTCCGTCAGCGTCGACCTGGGCAGCAAGCTGAACTTCCTCGACGACGGCCCGACGGCGGTGGACGATTCGCCGCGCTGCCTGGTGCAGCAGGCGCCGCCGGCGGTGAACCTGACCCTGGTGGTGGACGTTTCCGGCAGCATGCAGGGCGACAAACTGGCCAACGCCAAGGCGGCGCTGGTCAACCTGGTGCAGCAGTATGCGGCCATGGGCATCGCCATCCACGTGTCGCTGCTGACCTTCGCCAGCACTGCCAAGGACCTCGGCGACTTCAACTTCAGCGGCAGCTCCGACGCTCAGTACACCTCCCTGGTGAACAAGATCAACGGCCTGCAGACCGAGGACAACACCAACTACCAGGTCGCGCTGAACCTGGCCAAGACCAACGTCACCTCCGATATCACCGCCAGCGGCCATGACCCGGCGGCGATCAACCGGGTGTACTTCATCTCCGATGGTCAGCCCAACGAAGGCAACACCAGCAGCGCCATCACCCAGTGGAAGGCATTCCTGGCCAACCCGGACGGTGACAACAACGACGCCACCAACCACGTCGATGCCTACGCCGTGGGCCTGGGCACCTCGATCACCAACGCCGACCTGGTGGGCATCGATGGCAAGGGCACGCCGATCATTGTCACCCAGCCCAGCGACCTCACCGCCACCCTGCAGAACCTGGTGACCATCGACTCGGTCAGCGGCAACCTGCTGGCCAACGATGTGCCGGTGAGCGCCGATGGAACCGTGCGCATCAGCCAGGTCGAGTTCGGCGGCGAGAAGTTTGCCGTGGATGCCTCGGGCAACTTCACCAACGTCAACCCCAGCGCGACCAGCGCGACCGGCAGCTACAGCAGCAGTACCGGCCTGCTGACCATCCAGACCAGCAGCGGCACGCTGACCGTGTACCTCAAGGATGTGGCGGGGCACCATGCCGGTGACTACACCTACGCCTCCAAGGCGGGCGTGGCCTTCCCGGAAAGCGGGCAGATCAGCGAGGTGTTCAAGTACACCATTGTCGATGGCGACGGCGACACGGCGTCGGCCAACCTCAATATCTGCCTGAAGTACGGCCAGCCCATTCTGGTGGTCGGCAGCAACGCCGGTGATGTCGATGGCTCTTCGGTCCTGCACACCGTTCCCAGCCCGCTGGATGCGGACAAGGCCGGGCAGATCAATGGCAGTGGCGGTAACGACGTACTGATCGGTGATGCCGGCGGAGTCTCGGTCTATACCCAGCCGGGCAAGAACTACAACATCTCGCTGATCGTCGACACCTCCACCAGCATGTCCGACGCCTCCGGCAGCGGTATGTCGCGCATGGCCCTGGCGAAGAACGCGCTGATCAACCTGGTGAACACCATCAAGGGACATGACGGGGTCATCAACGTCAACCTGGTGTCGTTCGCCGACACCGCCAAGAGCACCAGCTTCAACGGCCTGACCACAGCCAACGTGACCTTGCTGATCGCAGCGATCAATGCCCTCAGCGCAAACGGTGCGACCAACTACGACGATGCCATGCAGAAGGCCTCGGCGTGGTTCAACAGCCAGGTCAATACCAACCATGCCGATGCTGCCCACGGCTACGTCAACCTGGCGTTCTTCCTCACCGACGGCAACCCCACTGTCTACAACGGCAACGCCGGCAGTGGCAGCAGCACCAACTACAACGACATGAACGTCGCGCTCACTTCCGGGCACGACATGCTGCACCATGACGGCGCCCTGGTCGGCGACAACTCGGTGAGCGTCAATGCCATCGGTATCGGCAGCGGCATCAACAGCGACTACCTGCGCTACTTCGACAACACCAACACCACCGGTACTGTCGGCACCAGCGTCGATGGCACTACCCTCACCAACTCGGTCGGCCAGCCGCAGATCATCAACACCGCCGAGCAGTTGCAGGCGGCGCTGCAGGAAGGCTTCAGCACCAGCACACCGGCGACGGTGGGCAACGACCATCTGGTCGGCGGCGCGGGTAACGACATCATCTTCGGCGATGTCATCAACACCGACCAACTGGCCTGGGCCGGGCATGCCGCCGGCACGCACAACGGCCAGGGCTTCCAGGCGCTGGTGGACTACCTGACCGCGACCAATGGTACGGCGCCGACGGCGGCGACGATCAGCAACTACATCGTCCAGCACGCCGATCAGTTCAACGTCGCCGGTGACACCCGCGGCGGTGACGACATCCTCGAGGGCGGCCCGGGCAATGACCTGATGTTCGGCCAGGGTGGCAACGACAAGCTGATCGGCGGGCCCGGCGACGACATCATGTACGGCGGCACCGGTGCGGATGAGTTCATCTGGAAGTCCGGCGATACCGGTCACGATGTGATCAAGGACTTCAACATCGCCGAGCACGACGTGCTGAACTTCGCCGACCTGCTGCAAGGGGAAACCGCCACCGCCTCGTCGCTGGCGCACTACCTGACCTTCTCGGTCAGCGCCGGCACCACCACCATCGGCGTCAGCCCCACCAGCGGTGGCGCCGTCACCCAGACCGTCGACCTGGCCAACGTCGACCTCGCCTCCAAGTACGCGGGCCATGCCGGTAGCGGCGTGCTCTCGGCGGGAGATACGCAGACCGTGCTCACCGGCCTGCTGGGGGACCACGCGATCAAGACCGACACCGTCTGACCCCGTGTGACGCCAGTCGAAACCGCCGCCTCCGGGCGGCGGTTTCGTTTGGGCCCGGCGTATCGGTCAATGGGGAGGAACAGGGCTCGGCTATACGGCTGGTGAATGATCGTCGCTCTGCGTCCTCACTGGCGCCTATGCTCGGGGCCAGACCATCCTCCCCAACGAACAACAAGCAACGAGGTTTCCCATGCGCGAAGTGGTGATCGTCGACAGCGTCCGTACCGGCCTGGCCAAGTCCTTCCGGGGCAAATTCAACATGACCCGTCCGGACGACATGGTCGCCCATTGCATCGACGCGCTGCTGGCGCGCAATAACCTCGATCCGCTGCTGGTGGATGACTGCGTGGTCGGCGCCGGTTCCAACGAAGGCGCCCAGGGCCACAACATCGGCCGCAACGCGGCGGTGCTGTCGCGCCTGGGTATCCACGTCGCCGGCATGACCCTCAACCGCTACTGCTCCTCGGGCCTGCAGGCCATCGCCATTGCCGCCAACCAGGTGGCCTCGGGCTGCAGCGACATCCTGGTGGCCGGCGGCGTCGAGTCGATCAGCATGACCGCGGGCAAGATGAACCGCGACAACTTCGTCAACCCGCGCCTGGAGTCGGACTTCCCCGGCATCTACTACCCGATGGGGCAGACCGCCGAGATCGTCGCCCGCCGCTACAACGTCACCCGCGAAGCGCAGGACCTGTACTCGCTGCAGAGCCAGCAGCGCACCGCGCGCGCCCAGGCCGAAGGCCTGTTCGACGATGAAATCGTGCCGATGAGCGTGAAGTACCTGGTGGAAGACAAGGCCACCGGCGAGAAGAAGGTGCTCGATGCCGTGGTCGACCGCGACGACTGCAACCGCCCGGAAACCACCCTCGAGGGCCTGAACTCCCTCAAGCCGGTGTTCGCCGAGGACGGCTCGGTCACCGCCGGCAACGCCTCCCAGCTGTCCGATGGCGCTTCCATGACCCTGGTCATGAGCCTGGACAAGGCACTGGAACTGGGCCTCAAGCCCAAGGCCTTCTTCCGCGGCTTCACCGTCGCCGGTTGCGAGCCGGACGAAATGGGCATCGGCCCGGTGTTCTCGGTGCCCAAGCTGCTCAAGGCCAAGGGCCTGCAGGTCGCCGACATCGACCTCTGGGAGCTCAACGAAGCATTCGCCTCGCAGTGCCTGTATGCCCGCGATCGCCTGGGTATCGACAACGAGAAGTACAACGTCAACGGTGGCTCCATCTCCATCGGCCACCCCTTCGGCATGACTGGCTCGCGCCAGGTCGGCCACCTGGTGCGCGAACTGCAGCGGCGCAACCTGCGCTACGGCATCGTCACCATGTGCGTGGGCGGCGGCATGGGCGCCACCGGCCTGTTCGAAGCGGTACGCTGAGCACGGCGGGCGAGGGCGCCCGCCCTTGCCCGAAAGGCGCCGACCGCTCCACGCAAGCGGTGCGGTGCCTTGCAAAGCCCCTGGCGGAAACGCCGGGGGCTTTTTCATTTGCGCTTGCCTGTGGAGCGAAGCTGGCAAAACAAAACCCCGGCACCAGGCCGGGGTTCTGCGTTCTTTGCGTCAGTTCGGAGTCAACGCGCAACCCGCGCCATCAGCCCCGCTGCCTGCCGCATGCGGGTGATGTACTGCGCCACTTCGCGCTCGGCGTCGAAGCGGGTGAAGTAGGGGCCTTCGAGCGTGCCCTCGCGGGTGGAGAAGAAGTACTGACCATTGACCGAACTGATCCGATCACTGCGGTAATGGGTGGCCGCCTGACCGTCGTCGACTCGTTGCCCCAACATACGCTGACCTCCCGTACAAAAGGATTAATTGATTCGAGTGTATGACGCAAAGCCCCGCCGCGCCTGGGTTACGGGCGGATGGCGACGAACGGTGGGCTTTCGTCTCAGCGCTGAAACACATGCCCAGCCGAGCTTCACCGGCCTTTGACTATGCTCAGTGTCCGGCGCCTTGGGCGGCGGAGCAGGGTCGGCAGAAGTTTTGATATTTTGGTTATAAGAAAATCAAAATATATTCTTTTTAATGCGTAAAGACCTTGTGCATAGTGGCTACCAACACGAACAAGGAGAGACCCATGAGCTTGCGACTTGGCGACATCGCCCCCGACTTCGAACAGGAATCCAGCGAAGGCCGCATCCGTTTCCATGAGTGGCTCGGCAACAGCTGGGGCATTCTGTTCTCCCACCCGGCCGACTTCACCCCGGTGTGCACCACCGAGCTGGGCCTGACCGCCAAGCTCAAGGATCAGTTCGCCGCCAAGGGCGTCAAGGTGATCGCGCTGTCCGTCGACCCGGTGGACTCCCACGTGAAGTGGATCGACGACATCAACGAGACCCAGAACACCGTGGTCAACTTCCCGATCATCGCCGATGCCGACCGCAAGGTTTCCGAGCTGTACGACCTGATCCACCCGAACGCCAATGACACCCTCACCGTGCGTTCGCTGTTCGTCATCGACCCGAACAAGAAGGTGCGCCTGACCATCACCTACCCGGCGAGCACCGGGCGCAACTTCAACGAAATCCTGCGTGTCATCGACTCGCTGCAGCTCACCGACAACCACAAGGTCGCCACGCCCGGCAACTGGCAGGACGGCGATGACGTGGTGATCGTGCCCTCGCTCAAGGACGAGGAAGAGATCAAGCAGCGTTTCCCCAAGGGCTACCGCGCGATCAAACCCTACCTGCGCCTGACGCCGCAACCGAACAAGTGATTCGAAGCGGCTGTGCGTCGGCCAGCCTGCGTTGCCAGCGGCAGCGAGATGCTCATGTGCTGTAGCACACTCCGCTCTCACTGCCGCTGGCGCCTTGCCTGGCTCTAGCTCGCGCGCTTCGGAGGCAGAAGTTTCAACCTCGAGCGGGAAATCGGGCCGGTTCGCCGGCCCATTTTTTATCTTTCACGCGCGGACCACGCCGCGCTTTTTTATTCGCTTCAGTCCCCGTCCTGACTTGCCCGCCAAACGGGAAGAAGACACCAGCCCACGCCAAGGAGAACGACCATGGGTCATTCCACCTGGCGCCGCAGCCTGGCCGTCGCTCTTCTCGCGAGCCTGCCGATCGGCGCCTACAACAGCCCCATCCAAGCCGCCGACGCACCCAGGGAGGTGCGCCTGGACTACGCCTACTACGCGCCCACCAGCCTGGTGCTCAAGCACTTCGGCTGGCTGGAGAAATCCCTCAAGCCGCAGGGCACCGAAGTGCGCTGGGTATTCAGCCAGGGCAGCAACCGTTCGCTGGAATACCTCAACGCCGGCAGTACCGACTTCGCTTCCACCGCAGGCCTGGCCGCCGTGCTCAGCCGCGCCAATGGTGCGCCGCTGAAGACCGTCTACATCGCCAGCCGCCCGGAGTGGACCGCGCTGGTGGTGCCCAAGGATTCGCCGCTCAAGTCCGTGGCTGACCTCAAGGGCAAGAAGATCGCCGCCACCAAGGGCACCGATCCCTACCTGTTCCTCCTGCGCAGCCTGCAGCAGGCCGGGCTGGACAAGAACGACGTGGAGATCGTCCA
This sequence comes from Pseudomonas sp. GD03903, assembly GCF_029840045.1. Lineage (NCBI taxonomy): Bacteria > Pseudomonadati > Pseudomonadota > Gammaproteobacteria > Pseudomonadales > Pseudomonadaceae > Pseudomonas > Pseudomonas sp. GD03903. The sequence goes on from NZ_JAOCBT010000002.1 coordinate 444,957, forward strand.
CCTGCAGCACCCGGACGGCCGTGCCGCGCTGGAGCAGGGCAGGGTGGATGCCTGGGCGGGGCTGGACCCGCACATGGCCGCCAGCGAACTGCAGGCCGGTTCGCGCCTGCTGTACCGCAACGTCGACTTCAACAGCTACGGCGTGCTCAGCGTCACTGAGAAATTCGAGCAGGAGCAGCCGGCGCTGATCAAGCAGGTCATCGCCGCCTACGAAGAGGCGCGCCAGTGGGCCATCGCCCACCCGAAGGAGACCGCGAAGCTGCTCGCCGAGGAAGCCAAGCTGCCGCTTGAAGTGGCGAAGCTGCAACTCTCGCGCACCGACTTCAGCAAACCGCTGCCGGGGGCCGAGCAGGTTGCCGCGCTGAAAGCTGCCGCACCGATTCTGGTCGATGAGCAACTGGTTCGCCCGGGTACCGACGTCACTGCCGTGGTGGATCAGCTGATCGCTCCGCAACTGGCTGGCGAGGTCATCGGCAAGGCTGGCGCCGTCGCCAAGGCGGAGCAGTAAGCCATGCCACCCCAGAGCCTGCCGACCCAGAGCCTGCGCCTCGCCCGCCAGCACCGCCAGCCAACGCTGCGCTGGCCGCGGCTGAGCTGGCGCGCCTGGCTGCTGCCGCTGCTGCTGTGCGCAGTGCTGGAACTGGTGGTACGCGTCGGCTGGTTGCCCGAGCACCAGATGCCGGCACCCAGCAGCGTCGCGCTGACGCTCTGGCAACTGGCCCAGGGCGAGCTGTGGAAACACGTGGCGGCCAGCCTTGCGCGGGTGGCTGCCGGCTTCTCCATCGGCGCGGCGTTGGCCATCCTGATCGGCACCTGGGTCGGCCTCAGCCAGCGTGCCGAGGCTTATCTCGAACCGACTTTCCAGGCATTGCGGGCCATCCCCAGCCTCGCCTGGGTGCCGCTCCTGCTGCTCTGGCTGGGCATCGACGAAACCCCGAAGATCGTCCTGATCGCCCTCGGCGCCTTCTTCCCCGTGTATCTCTCGCTGGTAGCCGGCGTGCGTAACGTCGACCGCAAGTGGGTCGAGCTGGGCCGGCTGTATCACCTGTCGCCGTTCGCCCTGGTGCGGCGGATTCTGCTGCCGGCGGCGTTGCCGAGCCTGTTCACCGGCTTGCGCGGCGCGCTGAGCCTGAGCTGGATGTTCCTCGTCGCCGCCGAGCTGATCGCCGCCACCCGTGGCCTGGGCTACCTGCTCAGCGATGGCCGGGAAACCTCGCGGCCGGACATCGTCATCGCCGCGATCCTGGTGCTGGCGGTGCTCGGCAAGCTCAGCGACAGCCTGCTCAAGGCGCTGGAGCAGCGTGCGCTGGCCTGGCGCGATACCTTCCTCGGCAATGGAGAGAGCTGATGAGCGCCTTGCTGGAACTGCGTGATATCCGCAAGAGCTTCTCCGGCGTACGCGTGCTCGACGACGTCAGCCTGAGTCTGGCGCCCGGCGAAGTGGTCAGTCTGCTCGGCCCCAGCGGCTGTGGAAAAAGTACCCTGCTGCGCATCGCCGCCGGGCTGGATGACGAATTCGCCGGCTCGCTGGAGCGCAACCCGCTGCTGGGCTTCGGCCCGGACAGCGATACCGGCCGTGGCGGCGGTGGCGTCGGCGTGGTGTTCCAGGAGCCGCGCCTGCTGCCCTGGCTCACCGTGGCGCAGAACATCGGCTTCGCCGATGGCTGGCTGGCCGACGATACCCGCATCGAGCACCTGCTGCGCGACGTGGGCCTGGAAGGCAAGGGCGAGTTGCTGCCCAAGCAGCTCTCCGGCGGCATGGCCCAGCGTGCGGCCATCGCCCGTGGCCTCTATGGCCGGCCGCAGGTGTTGCTGCTGGACGAGCCCTTCAGCGCGGTGGACGCCTTTACCCGCATCCGCCTGCAGGACCTGATCCAGCAACTGGCGCTGGAGTACGACATCAGCATCCTGCTGGTCACCCACGACCTCGACGAAGCCTTCTACCTCAGCGACCGCGTGCTGCTTTTGGGTGGCACGCCCAGCCGCCTGCGCCGCGAATTCCCCGTGCCGCTGCCGCGCCCGCGCGACCGTCGCGCGGTGGAACTGGCCTTCCTGCGCGGCGAAGCGCTGACCGAACTGCACCAGTCGCACGTCATCTGACGTTCCGCCCCTACGGAATGCCGCTGTGCTCGGATCGGCCCTCACCCTAGCCCTCTCCCAGAGGGAGAGGGGACCATTCGGTGCAGGATGAAACCACAGCATCAGCCGGCACGGCCTGCCCCCTCTCCCTAAGGGAGAGGGTTGGGGTGAGGGGAAAATGCAAGCGCAGAATTATCCCGGAGAAGACAGTTGTTCATGCTTTTAAAACAAAATCGCATAATTAAATGAAAAAATAACATTTATTGGAATATGAGGTTGCCTGTTAAGGTCTATGCACATTGGTTAGCAGGACGGCATTTGTATCGTCCTGATCGTTATAAGGAAGCGTGCAGATGTATGTAGTCACCCTTGCCGGCAGCCCCAGCCAGCGTTCCCGTTCCGGTGTCCTCCTGGATGTCGCACGGAACTGGCTGCACGCCCACGGCGCCGAGGTGCGCTCCTACTCCGTGCGCGACTTTCCCGCTGAAGACCTGCTGCATGCGCGCTTCGACAGCCCGCGGGTGGTGGAGCTGATCGAGCAGGTCCTGCGCGCCGACGGCCTGGTGATCTCCACGCCGGTGTACAAGGCGTCCATTGCCGGGGCGCTGAAAGTGATTCTCGACCTGCTGCCGGAGCGGGCATTGGCGCACAAGGTGGTGCTGCCCCTGGCCACCGGCGGCAGCAACGCCCACATGCTGGCGGTGGACTACGCGCTCAAGCCGGTCCTCGCTGCGCTGAAGGCCCAGGAAACCCTGCACGGCGTGTTCGCCGAAGAGAGCCAGGTGCAATACCCCGAGGGCAATTCCCCGGCGCGCCTGGAGTCGACCCTCGAACACCGGCTGCTGGAATCCCTGGAACACTTCCACGGCGCCCTCGCGCGCCGGCCGAAACCCATCGACCCGAACCTGCTCAACGAACGGCTGATCAACGCCCGCTGGAGCATCTGACAGGCAACTCCACGCAGGAACACGCCAAGCCCCGAACCGGCAGGCGGCAACTGCGTCACCAACAAGAAAAGGCCCTCACCGTCCCGTCAACGGGACCGCAGGTCCGGCAATCACACTCGATGAAGGATCACTCCCATGCGGACCCTTACTTTGCGTAGTGGACTGGCGGCCCTGCTGATCGCGGCCCTGTCCTACAACGTCCAGGCGGACGAACAACCCGGCACCCTGCGTATCGGTTATCAGAAATACGGCACCCTGGTGCTGCTCAAGGCCCGTGGCACGCTGGAGAAGCGCCTGGCCGAGCAGGGCGTCAAGGTGCAATGGACCGAATTCCCCGGCGGCCCGCAGCTGCTCGAAGGCCTGAACGTCGGTAGCATCGACTTCGGCGTCACCGGCGAGACCCCGCCGGTGTTCGCCCAGGCTGCTGGCGCCGATCTGGTCTACGTGGCCCACGAGCCGCCGGCGCCGACCAGCGAAGCGATCCTGTTGCCCAAGGACTCGCCGATCAAATCCGTCGCCGAGCTGAAGGGCAAGAAAGTCGCCCTGAACAAAGGCTCCAACGTGCACTACCTGCTGGTGCGTGCCCTGGAGAAAGCCGGCCTGAAATACACCGATATCCAGCCCGTCTACCTGCCGCCGGCCGACGCCCGCGCCGCCTTCGAGCGTGGCAGCGTCGACGCCTGGGTAATCTGGGACCCGTACCAGGCTGCCGCCGAGAAACAGCTCGCCGCCCGCACCCTGGTGGATGGCAGCGGTCTTGTGGATAACCACCAGTTCTACCTGGCGACCCGCCCCTACGCGAACAACCACCCGCAGGTGATCACCACCCTGATCGACGAAGTGCGTTCGGTGGGCGAGTGGTCCCAGCAGAACCCGCAGCAGGTGACCGACCAGGTTGCGCCGCTGCTCGGCCTGCCGGCGGACATCACCTTCACCGCGGTGAAACGCCAGGGCTACGGCGCCCAGCCGATCACCCCGGAAGTCACCGCCGCGCAGCAGAAGATCGCCGACACCTTCACCGACCTGAAGCTGATCCCGAAGAAGCTGAGCATCAAGGACGTGGTGTGGACGGCGCCGGCCAAGGTAGCCGCCAGCAACTAACCCGCTTTGTGTAGGAGCGAGCTTGCTCGCGAACCCGTCCAGCTTCAGCGCTGCCGGGAGTCTGTTCGCGAGCAAGCTCGCTCCTACGAAGAACAGCAGCAACACGTACACCCACCCCTTCATCGCGCGGCTACGCCACGCCGGCGCGCTTATCTGGAGTTACTGCGATGAGTCTCAACATCTTCTGGTTCCTGCCGACCCACGGCGACGGCCACTACCTGGGCACCGCCGAAGGTGCCCGCGCCGTGGACCACGGTTATCTGCAACAGGTCGCCCAGGCCGCCGACCGCCTCGGTTTCGGTGGTGTGCTGATCCCCACCGGCCGCTCCTGCGAGGATTCCTGGCTGGTCGCCGCCTCGCTGATCCCGGTGACCCAGCGCCTGAAGTTCCTGGTCGCCCTGCGCCCGGGCATCATTTCCCCGACCGTGGCCGCCCGCCAGGCCGCAACCCTCGACCGGCTCTCCGGTGGGCGCGCGCTGTTCAACCTGGTGACCGGTGGCGACCCGGACGAGCTGGCCGGTGACGGCCTGCACCTGAGCCACGCCGAGCGCTACGAAGCCTCGGTCGAGTTCACCCGCATCTGGCGCCGCGTACTGGAAGGCGAGACCGTCGACTACGACGGCAAGCACCTGCAAGTGAAGGGCGCCAAGCTGCTCTATCCGCCGATCCAGCAACCGCGTCCGCCGCTGTACTTCGGTGGTTCCTCCGACGCCGCGCAGGACCTCGCCGCCGAGCAGGTCGAGCTGTACCTGACCTGGGGCGAGCCGCCGGCCGCCGTCGCCGAGAAAATCGCCCAGGTCCGCGAAAAGGCTGCCAGGCAAGGCCGCAGCGTGCGCTTCGGCATCCGCCTGCACGTGATCGTCCGCGAGACCAACGAGGAAGCCTGGCAGGCTGCCGACCGCCTGATCTCGCACCTGGACCAGGACACCATCGACCGCGCCCAGGCGTCCCTGGCGCGCTTCGATTCCGTCGGCCAGCAACGCATGGCCGCCCTGCACGGCGGCAGCAAGGACAAGCTGGAAGTCAGCCCCAATCTCTGGGCCGGCGTCGGCCTGGTTCGCGGCGGTGCCGGTACCGCGCTGGTCGGCGACGGCCCCACGGTGGCGGCACGCGTGAAGGAATACGCCGACCTGGGGATCGACACCTTCATCTTCTCCGGCTACCCGCACCTGGAAGAGTCCTACCGGGTCGCCGAACTGCTCTTCCCGCACCTGGACCTGGCCCAGCCCCAGCAGCCGCAGGCGCGCGGCTACGTCAGCCCGTTCGGCGAGATGGTCGCTAATGATTCTCTGCCTCCTAAAAAGCTGCCCAAGGCGGCATCGGCGAGCTGACAAGACCGTAGGGCGAATAACGCAAAGCGTTATCCGCCACCGACGCGAGACGGCGGATGAAGCGTTCCGCTTCATGCGCCCTACGACGAATCCGGAGAGAAGAGATGAGCGTTTCCAACAACCTTGCCCAGCGCCTCGCGCCCTGGGCCCTGCCGGTGGGCCTGGTGGTGATCTGGCAACTGGCGGTGGAATTCGGCTGGCTGTCCAGCCGCATCCTCCCCGCGCCCAGCGCCGTGGCAGAGGCCGGCTACCACCTGGTGGTCAGCGGCGAGCTCTGGCAGCACCTGGCGATCAGCACCTGGCGCGCTGCGGTCGGCTTCGTCATCGGCGGCAGCATCGGCCTGCTGCTGGGGTTGATCACCGGCCTGTCGAAATGGGGCGAGCGCTTCCTCGACAGCTCGGTGCAGATGATCCGCAACGTGCCGCACCTGGCGCTGATCCCGCTGGTGATCCTGTGGTTCGGCATCGACGAGTCGGCGAAGATATTCCTGGTCGCCCTCGGTACGCTGTTCCCGATCTACCTCAACACCTACCACGGCATCCGCAACATCGATCCGGGCCTGCTGGAAATGTCGCGCAGCTACGGGCTGTCCGGCTTTGCGCTGTTCCGCCAGGTGATCCTGCCCGGCGCGCTGCCCTCGATCCTGGTGGGCGTGCGCTTCGCCCTGGGCTTCATGTGGCTGACCCTGATCGTCGCCGAGACCATTTCCGCCAACTCCGGCATCGGCTACCTGGCGATGAACGCCCGGGAGTTCCTGCAGACCGACGTGGTGGTGCTGGCCATCCTGCTCTACGCCGTGCTCGGCAAGCTGGCTGACCTCGCTGCCCGCGGCCTGGAACGCGTGTGGCTGCGCTGGCACCCGGCGTATCAGGTGAAGGGAGGTGCGGCATGAACGCCGTCAACAACTTGCCGCAACAACTGAAGAAAGGCATCCCGCTGGCCCTGGAAAACGTGCGCAAGCGCTTCGGCGAGCGTGAAGTGCTCAAGGGTATCGACCTGCGCATTCCTGCCGGCCAGTTCGTCGCCATCGTCGGTCGCAGCGGTTGCGGCAAGAGCACCCTGCTGCGTCTGCTGGCCGGCCTCGATGCCGCCAGCGACGGCCAGTTGCTGGCGGGCTCCGCGCCGCTGGAAAGCGCTCGCGAAGAGACCCGCCTGATGTTCCAGGACTCGCGCCTGCTGCCGTGGAAACGGGTGATCGACAACGTCGGCCTCGGCCTCAAGGGCGACTGGCGCGGCAAGGCGCTGGAGGCGCTGGAAGCCGTGGGCCTGTCCGACCGCGCCAACGAGTGGCCGGCGGGCTTGTCCGGCGGCCAGAAGCAGCGTGTGGCCCTGGCCCGTGCGCTGATCCACCAGCCACGCCTGCTGCTGCTCGACGAGCCGCTGGGTGCCCTGGACGCGTTGACCCGTATCGAGATGCAGCAACTGATCGAAGGCCTCTGGCAGCAGCATGGCTTCACCGTGCTGCTGGTCACCCACGATGTCAGCGAGGCCGTGGCCATCGCCGACCGGGTGATCCTCATCGAAGACGGCGAGATCGGCCTGGACCTGAATGTCGAGCTGCACCGGCCGCGCGCCCGTGGTTCGGCACGCCTGGCCGCGCTCGAAGCCGAAGTGCTCGAACGCGTGCTGTCGCTGCCGGCGCAGCCGCCCGAGCCGGAACCCGTATCGCCACTGCCCACGCAACTGCGCTGGGCACTCTGATCCAACGTTCACACGTGTAACGCCATTCCCCAAGGAGAAACGCCATGACCATCAAAGCCATCAACGTCCGCAACCAGTTCAAAGGCACCATCAAGGAAATCGTCGAAGGCGATGTGCTGTCGGAAATCGACGTGCAGACCGCCGCCGGCATCGTCACCTCGGTGATCACCACCCGTTCCGTGAAAGAGCTGGAACTGGCCATCGGCAGCGAAGTGATCGCCTTCGTGAAATCCACCGAGGTGTCCATCGCCAAGCTCTGAATGCGCCGCTGGAACACAACGGGCAGTCCGGAAACGGGCTGCCCGTTTTCTTTTGCGCGTCGGCTTCCGGGACGCGCCGGGCGATTTTGTAGGATGGGTGGAGCGCAGCGATACCCATGCTGTCGGCGTGCGGCTGTCCGTTTTCTTTCGGGCCGCTTGTGGTGTTTCCAATGGGCGTAGGAGCGGACTTCGTCCGCGATGTGCCACCGGCCCGCTCGGAGCGGCCGGGAATCGATCGCGGACGGAGTCCGCTCCTACCCCCAAGCCCACCTTTGTGCGGGCTAGAGCAATTGCTCTACTTCCCCTAGACTCCGCTCAAACCAACAAGAGAAAGGAGTCCCGCATGTCCCTGAGTCCCTCTGCCTTCGCGTTGCTCGGCCTGGTTGCCTGGACCGTGCTGCTGGTCCTGCTGCTGGTCAACCAGCGCGGCCTGCTGGTGATGTCTGGCCGCATGAAGGTCAACGTCTTCGCCGCCGACGGCAGCAACACCCCCGGTACTTTCGGCCAGCGCCTGGTGCGTGCCCACGCCAACTGCGTGGAGAACGTGCCGCTGTTCTGCGCGGTGCTGCTCTATGCCATGGTCACCGACCAGGTGCTGATCACCGATCCGCTGGCGCCGACCCTGCTGGTGGCGCGTATCGTCCAGTCCGTCGTGCACCTGCTCAGCACCTCGGCGCTGGCGGTGTGGGTACGTTTCGCCGCGTTCTTCGTCCAGCTGATCATCCTGATCTGGTGGTTGCTGCGCCTTTCCACCCTGATCTGAGCGGCGACCGGAACAGTTGCACAGCGCAACTGTTCCTATGGGGCGTTACCGCCATGACATAGCATGGCGGACCGCACACGCGTCGAGGCTCTCATGCACGTTTCATCCGGCCGCTGGCAATTCGGCCTGTTCCTGGCCCTGGTCACCGCCGTTCTCTGGGGCATTCTGCCGATCAAGCTCAAGGAAGTCCTGAAGGTGATGGACCCGATCACCGTCACCTGGTTTCGCCTGGTGGTGTCCGGTGGTCTGCTGCTCATCTACCTGGCCCTCACCCGCCAGCTACCGCGCTTCTCGCCACTTGGCGCGCGCGGCAAGGGATTGGTGCTGCTGGCCATTCTCGGCCTGACCGGCAACTACGTGTGCTACCTGATCGGCCTGCGCATGCTCACGCCGGGCACCACGCAACTGGTGATCCAGATCGCGCCAATCCTGCTGTTGCTGGGCAGCCTGTTCGTCTTCAAGGAGAGCTTCAGCATTGGCCAGGCACTGGGCCTCGCCGTGCTGATCTTCGGTTTCGGGCTGTTCTTCAATCAGCGCCTGGCGGAACTGTTCAGCTCGCTGGGCGAGTACACCACCGGCGTGCTGATCGTGGTGTTCGCCGCCTTCATCTGGACCTTCTACGGCCTGGCGCAGAAGCAACTGCTGACCCAGTGGACCTCGGTGCAGGTGATGATGGTCATCTACCTGGGCTGCGGCGCGTTGCTCACGCCCTGGGCGCATCCGCTGGAGGCGCTGGAGCTCTCGCCGCTGCAAGGCTGGCTGCTGCTGGCCTGCTGCCTGAACACCCTGGTGGCCTACGGCGCCTTCGCCGAGGCGCTGGCGCACTGGGAAGCTTCGCGGGTCAGCGCGACCCTGGCGATCACCCCGTTGGTCACCTTCGCCTCGGTGGCGCTGGCCGCCTCGCTGTGGCCCGAGTTCGTCCTGCCCGAAGACCTCAATGGCCTAGCCTATCTCGGCGCGCTGCTGGTGGTCAGCGGCTCGGCGCTCACCGCACTGGCACCCTCGTTGTTGCGCAGTTACCGGGCGCGAAGGGCGCGCATCGCCAACCTCTGAATGCCCCGAAGGCCGCCGCGAGACGGCCTTCTGCTATCCAGCGCTCGCGTTCGGCTTCATTTTCGCAAATGATATGTATTATCATTTGTGCAATTCGATGGTTGTCGAGGCCCAGTGCCTCGGTTCGGGGGCGACGTGGTAGCGGGCAACAGCGGGGCAGGGCGGCGACGCCGGGAGGCGTGGGTCGATGGATGAGCGTTTCTCCCGTTCGGTGTCCCACGCCTATCGCTCCTTCCACGGTGAGCTCCTGCGCTTCCTGCGCAAGCAGCTGGGCAGCTCGGCGGATGCCGCCGACCTCGCCCAGGACGCCTTCGCCCAGTGGCTCAAGTCGTCTTCGCGGCATGAAGTGGAGCAGCCGCGCGCATTCCTCTTCCAGGTCGCCCGCAACCTGCTGCGCGACCACTGGCAGCGCTCCCGGCGCTTTTCCAGCGAACCGGAAGAGGCCGTCGACAGTGACCAGCAACCGGCCGCCGAAGGGGGCGAACCCGTGGTGCAGTTCGAGCGACAACGTTACCTTCGGCAGCTTTCCCAGGCGCTGGACAGCCTGCCGCCACGGCGCCGCGAGGCTTTCATCCTGCACAAGTTCGACGGCCTGTCGCAGCCCGAGGTAGCGCGGCGCATGGGAATTTCACTGAGCATGGTGGAAAAGCACGTCGCCTGTGCGCTGTTGCACTGCAAGCGGCAGGTTCAGGGAGAGGGCGAAGCATGACGCCGCAAGAGGAACGCCAGCAGGTGATTGATGAACTCGCCGCCAAGTGGTTCAGCCGCCAGCGCGCGGGCGCCTGGGATGCCCGCGAGCGCCAGGCCTTCGACGACTGGCTGGCGGAAGACCCTGCGCATGAGTCCGCCTACCGTGAGATCGAGCAGTTGTGGAGCGATCTCGACCACATCCGCCGACCCGCCATCGTGCCTGGCCGTCGCCCGGCATTGCCCTGGCGCGGGCTCGCGGCTGCCAGTGTGTTCTGCGCGGCGTTGCTGTTGGCCAACGACTTCAGCGGCGGCCGCCTGGCCGATCCGCAACAGGTGCAGACCACCGCCGCGGGCGAGCAGCGCGAGGTGACACTGACTGATGGTTCGCGAGTGTTCCTGGCCGGTGATTCAGCGGTGCGCATCGAGTTTTCGGATGCGTTCCGCGATGTGCAATTGCTGCGCGGCGAGGCCTATTTCGAGGTTACCCATAACGCCGCCCGGCCCTTCCGCGTGACCCTCGGCGATAGCCGGGTACGGGTGCTCGGCACGGGGTTCGACGTGCACCGTGAGCGCGATGGGCTGACCGTGGCTGTCCGCCACGGCAAGGTGGCCTTGCAGGCGAAACTCGATGCGCGGGGCGAGCAGACCCTGACCGCGGGTGATCGCGCCCAGCTTGCCGCCGGTGCAGGGGAGGCGCAGATCGACCGCGTGCCTGTCGCCTCCATCGCCGCCTGGCGCGACGGCATGCTCGCCTTCCGCAATCAGCCGCTGGGTGCGCTGGTGGACGAGCTGTCGCAATACCGCGCCGCGCCTATCCGCCTGGGCGACGAGCGCCTGGCGCAGAAGCCCATCTCCGGCAACGTACGCCTGGCCCGCCCCGACGACTTCCTCGCGGCCCTGCCGGTGCTGCTCGATGTGCGCGTGCAGCGCAAGGCCGATGGCAGCGCGGTCATCCTGCCGCGCTGATCCCAACCTGCCGGTATTCCTCCGAGCTGGCCCATTTCGTAGGAGCGGACTTTGTCCGCGATCGATTACCGGCGGCTCTGAGCTGGCCGGTTGCACATCGCGGACGAAGTCCGCTCCTACCCAACCGGATCACACGTGCCGCAAATCTTTCTTGAGAAATATTTTTATTTGCAGGTGTGGGTTTTTCTCGAATGAGGGTCTTCCCCGTCATTCGCTGCGAAACGCGCAGCGCTTTTCGACCCTGGGGAGGGCCTTGCATGCAGTCTCGTTTCAACATTCCCTTCGCACGCCCGCTGGGCTGCGCCGTGCTGCTCGGCAGCCTGATGATGGCCGAGTACAGCCGTGCCGCCGATTGGCAGGTCAACCTGCCGGCGCAGGCGCTGAGCGACTCCATCGGCAGCCTGTCGCAACAGGCCGGCGTGCAGGTGCTCTACGATGCTGCCCAGCTGGACGGCCTCAAGGCGCCAGCGGTGAGCGGCCGCTACAGCGTGCGTGAAGCGCTGGAGCACCTGCTCAAGGGCTCGTCGCTGGAACTGGTGGAGGCGGGCGACGGCTTCGTCGTGCGGCGTTCGGGCAAGGTCGACAAGTTCAGCGACAACGCCATCGAGTTGGACTCGCAAACCATCGTCGGCAGCGGCCTGTCGGTGGACTCCAGCAACGTTGGCCGTTCGACCCTGACCCGCAAGGACATCGAACGCATCCAGGCCGACAACATTCCCACCCTGTTGCAGACCCTGCCCGGCGTGACCATGGGCGGCTCGCCCAAGCCGGGTGGGCAGACCGTCAACATCTGGGGCCTGGGCGATGCCGAGGACGTGCCTTTCACCCTCGACGGCGCGCCCAAGAGCGGCTTCGAGCGCTACCAGCAGGGCACCGTGTTCATCGAGCCGGAGCTGATCAAGCGCATCGAAGTGGAGAAGGGCCCGCACTCGGTCTACAACGGCAACGGCGGCTTCGGCGGCACCGTGCACATGGAAACCAAGGACGCGCCGGACCTGCTGCGCGACGATCAGAACGTCGGCGCCATGCTCAAGTACGGCTATCACTCCAACGACCAGCAGAAGATCTACAGCGGCGCCGTCTATGGCCGCACCGAGGACCGCAAGGTCGACGCGCTGGCCTATCTGACCGCCCGCGACGGTCGGGATATCAAGCTCGCCGGGCACATTCCCGATCCGAACAACAACTACCCGATCAACCCCAGCCGCCTGCCCAATAGCGCCCAGGACCTGGACGCCGGGCTGTTCAAGCTGAACCTGCACCCCAACCTCGACAACGACATCAGCCTGGCCTACAGCCGCTCCCACAGCACCCGCTGGACGCCGTTCTCCTCGGCCTCCTACCCGACGCCGCCGACCCAGTCGAGCATCGACCGCTACGGCTACGAGGCGGCACTCAAGCGCCTGCTGGCGCACCGCGACACCACGGACACCACCTGGTCGGGCAAGTACGAATACCACCCTGTGGATAACCCGCTGATCGACCTGCTGGTGCAGTACTCCGAGTCGCACATCGACCAGACCGACGAGCGCAATCCGGACGCCTTCTTCCAGGTCTCCACCGGTGGCCGCAAGATGGATACCGACTACAAGGACAAGGTGCTGGAGCTGCGCAACACCAGCCTGTTCGCCACCGGCCCGGTGCAACATGCGTTCACCGTGGGTACCGAGTTCCACCGCCACACCCGCACCACCGACATGTACATCCCCGGCTCCACCTACAACACCGCGCGCTACAACTACGGGCACTTCCAGCCGACCTTCATGCCCAGCGGCAAGCAGAACACCAACAGCGCCTACATCCAGGACGCGCTGACCCTGGGCAGCGTGACCATCACCCCGTCGCTGCGCTTCGACCATGTGCGCAACCAGGGCAAGGACAACGACGCGCCGATCTACAACAACGCCGCGCAAGGCCACGACTACAGCTCGCAGACCTACAGCGGCTGGTCGCCGCGCCTCTCGCTGTTCTGGACGGCCACCGAGCGCCTGGGCTTCTTCGCCGACTACAGCCGCACCTGGCGCGCGCCGGTGATCGACGAGATGTACGAGGTGCAGAACAGCAGCACGGTCAGCGCCACCAGCCGCGACCTCGACCCCGAGCGCATCCACGCACTGCGCTTCGGCTCGCTGGTCAACCTGCCGGACCTGTTCATCAACGGCGACAACCTGCAGGTGCGCACCACGCTGTTCCAGAACAAGATCAAGGACGAGATCTTCCGCACCCGCAGCGTCGGCTGCGAGCAGCAGGCGATCGACAACGGCACTATCTCCGGCAGCTGCGGCGACTACCTGCCGCTGTCCAACTACCGCAACCTGCCGGGCGTGACCTACAAGGGCTTCGAGATCGAGAGCTTCTACGACAGCCCCTGGCTGTTCGGCGGGCTGTCCTATTCGTGGGTGACCGGCAAGCACGACGGCGCCTACAGCAACCCCTGGGGCCCGAACGTATGGGCGCGCGACGTGCCGCCGGCCAAGTGGGTCGCCACCCTGGGCACCAAGATTCCGGCGTGGGACGCGCAGATCGGCTGGCAGGGCGAGTTCGTCCGCAAGACCGACCGCTTGCCCAGCGACAAGTATTCCGGCGGCATGGGCACCAGCGTTGGCGATATCTTCTGGGACCAGACGGTCAACGACAGCTACGACACCCAGCGCGTCTTCGCCAGCTGGAAGCCGCGTCGCCTGGGCTTCGAAAACACCGAGCTGAACTTCACCGTGGACAACCTGTTCAACCGCGACTACCACCCGGCGCTGGCCGGCGACAGCGTCTACAGCCAGGGCCGCAACGCCAAGTTCAGTCTTACCCAGTACTTCTGAGAGACTCCCTGTCGATTGTAGGAGCGAGCTCGCTCGCGAACGAATTTCCCCGCAGCAGCGAGGCAGGCCGGGTTCGCGAGCAAGCTCGCTCCAACGATCCGGCGTGCCCGTAGGGCGCATAAAGCGGAACGCTTTATCCGCCGATGGTGCTCACGGCGGATAACGCCGTTGGCGTTATGCGCCCTAGCAGAAGGCCTGCGCCCAGTGCCAACGAAAACGGGCGCCCGAAGGCGCCCGTTTGCTATCGCGGCTATCAGCCTCAGGCGGCCGGACGCACCACGCGGTACGCCAGCGCACCGATCACGCCACCCACCAGCGGGCCGACCCAGAACAGCCACAGCTGCTTCATGAACAGCGGGTCGGCGAAGATCGCCACGCCCAGGCTGCGCGCCGGGTTCACCGAGGTGTTGTCGATCGGGATGCTGATCAGGTGGATCAGCGTCAGCGTCAGGCCGATGGCGATCGGCGCGAAGCCGGCCGGGGCCAGCTTGCTGTCGGTGGCGCCCATGATCACGAAGAGGAAGAACGCGGTCAGCAGCACTTCGGTCAGCAGCGCGGAAATCATGCTGTAGCCGGTCGGCGAGCCTTCGCCGAAGCCGTTGGCGGCAAAGCCCGCCAGCGCGTCGAAGCCCGGCTTGCCGGATGCGATGTAGAACAGCACAGCACCGGCAAGCACGCCGCCGATGACCTGGGCGATGATGTAGGGGACCAGTTCAGCGGTACGGAAGCGGCCACCGGCCCACAGGCCGAGGCTGACGGCGGGGTTGAGGTGGCAACCGGAGATCGGGCCGATGGCGTAGGCCATGGTCACGACCGTCAGGCCGAAAGCCAGTGCTACACCCAGTACACCAATGGCGTGGGCCGCGAAGATGGCGCTGCCGCAACCACCGAACACCAGCCAGAACGTGCCGATCATTTCGGCGGAGAGTTTGCGAAGCATGCTGCCTCCAGAGGCAAAGAAGGAGCCCGGAATTCGGGCTTGCGCATGCTAGGGAAGTCAGAGGCTGGGGCGGTGTAGGGGAATTCCCAAGGTGTGGGGAATGCCTTCTGAAGGCGGATGTCGAAGGCGCAACGGATAGCGCGCGAGGCGCTATCCGCCCTCCGTTCAGACCTGCGTGCCCAGCTGTTCCGCCCGGCGCAGCCAGCCCTGCCGCTGTTCCTCGCCGGAGCCGCGCAGCGGGCTGAATTCTTCCAGGTGCTGCAGGGCGATGCCGCAGGGCGCGAGGATGCAGCGGGTCATCTGCCGATGGGCCGGAGCGCCCTGGCGCAGGCGGTAGTGCCAGTGCGTCTGGTCGTGGCTGACCAGCAGGTCGGCGCTGCGCCCGCCCAGCAGCGGTTCGAACTCGCGGGACTCCAGCGAGCGGTAGCGGAAGGCGAAGCCAGGCTGCAGCACGCGGTCGAAGAAGCCCTGCAGCAGGGCCGGCAGGCCGCCCCACCAGATCGGGTAGACGAAGGCGATGTGCTGCGCCCAGTGGATCTGCCGCTGGGCTTCGAGCACGTCCGGCTCGAGGTTCGGGCTTTGCTCGTAACCGCCGCGCAGCACCGGGTCGAAGTTCATCTCGCCGAGCTTCAGCACGTGCACCACATGGCCCTTGGCGCGGGCGCCGTGGGCGTAGGCCTCGGCGACCGCGTGGCAGAAGCCGCCGGGCTTAGGCGAGCCGAGCACCAGCAGTACGCGCTTGCCGTCGCCCTCGATCGGGGTGGCGCCGGAGCGGGTTGGCTCAACCATTCTGCCCGGCCTCCAGCATGGTTTCCGGGCGCACCCACTGGTCGAACTCGGCGTCGCTCAGGTAGCCCAGTTCCAGCGCGGCTTCGCGCAGGGTCTTGCCTTCGCCGTAGGCTTTCTTGGCGATCTCGGCGGCCTTGTCGTAGCCGATGTGCGGGTTCAGCGCGGTCACCAGCATCAGGCCGCGGTCGAGGTGCTCGCGCATCTTCGCGGCGTCGGGCTCCATGCCGGCGATGCAATGGGTATTGAAGTTGCGGCAGCCGTCGGCCAGCAGGCGCGCGGATTCCAGCAGATTGTGGATGATCACCGGCTTGTAGACGTTGAGTTGCAAGTGGCCCTGGCTGGCGGCGAAGGTGATCGCGGCGTCGTTGCCGAAGACCTGACAGGCGAGCATCGACAGCGCCTCGCACTGGGTCGGGTTGACCTTGCCGGGCATGATCGAGGAGCCGGGTTCGTTGGCCGGCAGCTTCACTTCGGCGAAACCCGCACGGGGGCCGGAGCCGAGCAGGCGCAGGTCGTTGGCGATCTTCATCAGGGCCACGGCGAGCGTCTTCATGGCGCCGGCCAGGGTCACCAGCGGCTCATGGCCGGCGAGGGCGGCAAACTTGTTCGGCGCGGAAACGAAGGGCAGGCCGGAGAGGTCGGCCAGTTCGGCGGCAATGGCCTCGGCGAACTCCTTCGGCGCATTCAGCCCGGTGCCGACCGCAGTGCCGCCCTGGGCCAGCTCGTAGACCGCCGGCAGCGCTGCGCGGATAGCGCGCTCGGCATAGTCCAGCTGGGCGACGAAGGCCGACAACTCCTGGCCGAAAGTGACCGGCGTGGCATCCATCAGGTGGGTGCGCCCGGTCTTCACCAGGTGGGCGTGGCGCGCGGCCTGCTGGGCGAGGCCGCCGCTGAGTTCGGCGATGGCCGGCAGGAGGTCGTTCTGCATCGCCTGGGCGGCGGCGATGTGCATGGCGGTGGGGAAGCTGTCGTTGGAGCTCTGCGCGCGGTTCACGTGGTCGTTGGGGTGCACCGGTTTCTTGCCGCCGCGGCCGTTGCCGGCGATCTCGTTGGCGCGCCCGGCAATGACCTCGTTGACGTTCATGTTGCTCTGGGTGCCGCTGCCGGTCTGCCAGACGACGAGAGGGAACTGCTCGTCGTGCTCGCCGGCGAGTACTTCGTCGGCGGCTTCCTCGATCAGGCTGGTGATGTTTTCCGGCAGCTCGCCCAGTTGTGCATTCACGCGAGCGGCGGCCTTCTTGATCAGCGCCAGGGCATGCACCACGGCCAGCGGCATGCGCTGCCCGCCGATGGCGAAGTTCTCCAGCGAGCGCTGGGTCTGCGCGCCCCAGTAGGCGTCGTCGGGGACTTCGATGGGGCCGAGGCTGTCGGTTTCGGTGCGGCTCATGGTGCTTCTCCGGAATAGGGTCTCGGCCAGTTTAGGCCGCCACGGGGCTTCCGGGTTCCACTCTGGCTCAATGGCCGTGATAGAGCGGTTTCAATGGCAGGACATGGCGCCGCCGGGCAGGCGGCGGCTGGCTGTTACCAGCGCGCCTGGGTCGAGCCGACCCAGCCGAGCGCGCCGCTGACCGGCACCAGCTCGCCGCCCGCCTCGCGCAGCGAGCCGTCGAAGCGCCCGAACCACTGGCAGGTCTCGGCGAACAGCGGCCCCAGGCGTGGGCAGGCGCGGTGCAGCTTGCGCGGAGTAAAGGTGAGGTCGACGCGCTCGTCGCCGCCGAGCAGTTGCCAGGGCGACAGCGGGTCATGCGGCACCTGGCGGATATCCACAGGGCCGCCCAGCGGCTGCAACTCGCCGCCGAACCACAAGGCGTTCTCGCTCAGGTGGCTGTTTTCCGTCCAGCCGGCGCCGAAATTGCCGGCGATGCCGCCGGGTGCGGCGAAGGCGGCGCGGGTCCATTGGGTATTGAATGGCCAGACGCCCCGGCCGAAATCCAGCGCGGCAAAGCTCCGGCCCTCGGTGCAGCGGTAGGTCCTGTGGCCAAGCGTCAGGCTGCCGCTGATCGGCAGGCCCATCTGCCGGCTGCAGGCGTGGAAGCATTTGCCGGTCATGGGCACCACCAGGTTGACCGACTCAAGGTGTGCCGGGCGCTGCACCTCTAGGGAGAGGTTCAGTGGCTGGCCGCCCAGGTTGGGCGCGCAGGCAGTGATGCGCAACTGGCCGGGCTGCTCGTCGAAGCCCAGGCACAGCTGGCCGTGCTCGAAGCGATGGCTCTGGTTCGGCATGTCCGGCAGGTGGCAACCCCGGCCGAAGGGGCTGAACTGGGTGCGGTGTACCGACTGTCCGGTTTCCAGGTCGAGGAAGTAGACGGCGCCGTAGCCCAGGTAGTCGAGGTCGGCAATGGTGATCGACAGCATCCAGCCCGGTGCGTTGATGCACCAGTGGTTCCAGCGCTTGCGCCGGCCGGTGTTGCCGGAGAGCTGGCAGAGCGTCTGCGGCCGCGATGACCAGCCCACGGCCGCGCTGTTCAGGCGACCGCGTGCATCGCACAGGGGCGGCGCGGCGACAGGCGTCGGTGGGTGGAAGAGGGTGTTCATCGGTCACATCCATGTGGCAACGCGCCGCAGCATGCCGTTTCATGAACTGTCCTACAAGAGAAGTCGGTCACTTCCCGGTCAATTGGCACTCACTTGAGCGCATTCCGAACTTAGGCGCAGAATGGCGGGTCCCACACGGACACCCTTCAGACTCACAGGACTGCCCCATGACCGTTCTTCGTTCCCTCTGCACCGCAGCACTTCTGGTTGGCTTCAGTTCCGTGGCACTGGCTGACGCCAACGCCGAGGCGGAGAAATTCCTCAAGCAGGTTCACGCCGACAAGCTGACCGTGCCGGTCTACGCGCAAGTCCAGCAGATGCTTGCCCAGCGTTTCGCCCAGGCCAAGGCGCCGGACAGCAAGAAGGCCGTGCTCGATCGCTACCAGGCCAAGGCCAATGCCGAGCTGGATCGTGCCGTGGGTTGGGACAAGCTCAAGCCCGAACTGGTCAAGCTCTACACCAGCAACTTCAGTGAGTCCGAGCTCAAGCAACTGAACGACTTCTATGCATCGCCCCTGGGCCGCAAGGTTCTGGAGAAGATGCCGCGCCTGACCGCCGAATCCGCCCAGCTGACCCAGGCCAAGCTGCAGACCGCCGTGGAGCCGGTGAACAAGCTGATGGCCGACATGGACAAGGAACTGGGCGTGAAAGCCCCGGCCGCCCCGGCCAAGAAGCCCTGATCGTCCTGACTTCCGCCAGCCTGAACCGTTCTGACTGCCAGCGAGACCCGACATGAGCATGCGTGACCGAATCCAATCCGCCCTGGGCGCCCTCGAACCGCAACACCTCGAGGTGCTCGACGAGAGCCATATGCACAGCCGCGGACAGGAAACGCACTACAAGGCCGTGATCGTCAGCCCGGTGTTCGCCGGGCTGAATGCGGTGAAGCGGCACCAGAAGGTCTACGCCACGCTCGGCGAGCTGATGAGCCAGTTCCACGCCCTTGCCATGCACACCTACACCCCCGAGGAGTGGGCACAGCAGGGGCAGGCGCCGGACTCGCCGACCTGCCGTGGCGGCAGCAAGCATGACCTGCACTGAATGCCTGCTGCACTGATCGGTTGACGGATGCGGGGTTCGCCCCGCTCCGTGTAGAATGCGACACCCAGCGCCGGCTTCTGCCGGCGCTGTCATTTTCAGCTTCTGATGCAGCTGTCGTTTCAGGCTGTCGATCCAAAGAACCCGGTCCGCCCTTTACGCGGGTGACCACTGGAGTGATGCATGAGCACCGAAAGAATCGTCGTCGCGGCGTTGTACAAGTTCGTCTCCCTGCCCGACTACGTCGCCCTGCGCGAACCCCTGCTGCAGGCCCTGCTGGACAACGGCGTGAAGGGCACCCTGCTGCTCGCCGAGGAAGGCATCAACGGCACCGTCTCCGGCACCCGCGCCGGTATCGACGGCCTGCTCGCCTGGCTGCGCAACGACCCGCGTCTGGCCGATGTCGACCACAAGGAGTCGTACTGCGACGAGCAGCCCTTCTACCGCACCAAGGTCAAGCTGAAGAAGGAAATCGTCACCCTCGGCGTACCGGGCGTGGACCCGAACGCCAAGGTCGGCACCTACGTCGAGCCCAGGGACTGGAACGCGCTGATTTCCGATCCGGAAGTGCTGCTGATCGACACCCGCAACGACTACGAAGTGGCCATCGGCACTTTCGAGGGCGCCATCGATCCCAAGACCAAGTCGTTCCGTGAATTCCCCGAGTACATCCGCGA
Source organism: Pseudomonas sp. GD03903 (assembly GCF_029840045.1). Classification (NCBI taxonomy): domain Bacteria; kingdom Pseudomonadati; phylum Pseudomonadota; class Gammaproteobacteria; order Pseudomonadales; family Pseudomonadaceae; genus Pseudomonas; species Pseudomonas sp. GD03903. The sequence goes on from NZ_JAOCBT010000002.1 coordinate 464,644, forward strand.
GCATTACGACCCGGCGAAACACAAGAAGGTCGCCATGTTCTGCACCGGCGGCATCCGTTGCGAGAAGGCCTCGAGCTACATGCTCAGCGAAGGCTTCGAGGAGGTCTTCCACCTCAAGGGCGGCATCCTCAAGTACCTGGAGGAAGTGCCCGAGGCCGAGACCCTGTGGCGCGGTGACTGCTTCGTGTTCGACAACCGCGTGACCGTGCGCCATGACCTGTCCGAAGGCGACTACGATCAGTGCCATGCCTGCCGCAACCCGATCTCGGTCGAGGATCGCGCCTCCGAGCATTACGCCCCCGGCATCAGTTGCCCGCACTGCTGGGACAGCCTGTCGGAGAAAACCCGCGCCAGTGCCCGTGAGCGGCAGAAGCAGATCGAGCTGGCGCGCCAGCGCAATCAGCCGCACCCCATTGGCCGTGACCCCCGCGCGGAGAACTGATCCATGACCAGCCGCCTGCTCTACGTGATGGACCCGATGTGCTCCTGGTGCTGGGGGTTTGCCCCGGTGGCCAGGCAACTGGTGGAGCAGGCGCGCACCGCCGGCGTGCCGCTGGCGCTGGTGATGGGCGGGTTGCGCACGGGGCAGGGGGCGGCGCTGGAGCCGACCACCAAGCGCTACATTCTCGAACACTGGCACGCGGTGCATGACGCCACCGGCCAGCCGTTCCGCTTCGAGGACGCCTTGCCCGAAGGTTTCGTCTACGACACCGAGCCGGCCTGCCGTGCCGTGGTTACAGCGCGGCGCCTGGACGAGGACTGCGCCTGGGCACTGGTCGGCGAAATCCAGCGTGCCTTCTACGCCGAAGGCCGCGACGTCACCCAGGCCAGCGTGCTCAGCGAGCTGGCCGAACGCGTTGGCCTGCCGCGCATCGAGTTCGCCGAAGCCTTCGACAGCCAGGACAACCACCTGGCGACCCTGGCCGACTTCTCCTGGGCGCGTGACCTGGGCATCGCCGGCTTCCCCACGCTGCTCGCCGAGCGTGACGGCCAGTTGGCCCTGCTGACCAATGGCTACCAGCCGCTGGGCGAACTCGCGCCGCTGCTGCAGCGCTGGCTGGAGCGTGGGCGGCATGCCTGAGCTGTCCGCTGACCGCCTGAGCTGGGCGGAGATTCGCCGGCTCGCATTCCGTCATCGCAAGGCCCTGCTCCTCGCCAACCTGGTCGCCGTGCTGGCCACCGCCTGCAGCGTGCCGATCCCGCTGCTGCTGCCGCTATTGGTGGACGAAGTGCTGTTGGGCAAGGGCGACGCTGCCCTGCAGGTGATGAACCACTGGCTGCCCGCCGGCTGGCACAAGCCCGCCGGCTACATCGGCCTGATGCTGCTGGTGACCCTGGTGCTGCGCAGTTGCGCGCTGGTGTTCAACGTGCTGCAGGCCAGGCTGTTCGCGCGGCTGTCCAAGGACGTGGTCTACCGCATCCGCCTGCGCCTGATCGAACGCCTGAAACGCATTGCCCTGGGCGAGTACGAAACCCTGGGCGGCGGCTCGGTCAGCGCACACCTGGTGACCGATCTCGATACCCTCGACAAGTTCGTCGGCGACACCCTGAGCCGCTTCCTGGTGGCGCTGCTGACCCTTTGCGGAACCGCCGGCATCCTGATCTGGATGCACTGGAAGCTGGCGCTGCTGATCCTGCTGTTCAACCCGCTGGTGATCTTCGCCACGGTGCAGCTGGGCAAGCGCGTGAAGCACCTGAAGAAGCTGGAGAACGACAGCACCTCGCGCTTCACCCAGGCGCTGACGGAAACCCTCGAAGCCATCCAGGAAGTGCGCGCCGGCAATCGCCAGGGCTTCTTCCTCGGCCGCCTGGGCCTGCGCGCCCGCGAGGTGCGTGACTATGCCGTCGCTTCGCAGTGGAAGAGCGATGCCGCCGGGCGAGCCAGTGGCCTACTGTTCCAGTTCGGCATCGACCTGTTCCGCGCCGCGGCGATGGTCACCGTGCTGTTCTCCGACCTGTCCATCGGCCAGATGCTCGCGGTGTTCAGCTACCTCTGGTTCATGATCGGCCCGGTGGAGCAACTGCTCAGCCTGCAATACGCGTATTACGCCGCTGGCGGTGCGCTGGCGCGGATCAATGAGTTGCTGGCACGCTCCGATGAGCCGCATTACCAACATCGCCGCGACCCGTTCGCCGGGCAGAGCAGCGTCGGCATCCAGGTGCGCGACCTGAGTTTTGCCTACCGCGATGAGCTTGTGCTGGACGGACTCGACCTGGACATCGCCGCCGGCGAGAAAGTCGCCATCGTTGGCGCCAGCGGCGGCGGCAAGAGCACCCTGGTGCAGCTGCTGCTGGGCCTCTACCAGCCACAGTCCGGAACCATCCGCTATGGCGGCGCGGCACTGGAAGAGATCGGCCTGGACTGCGTGCGCGAGCATGTCGCCGTGGTCCTGCAGCATCCGGCGCTGTTCAACGATACGGTGCGCGCCAACCTGACCATGGGTCGCGAGCGCGGCGACGAAGCGTGCTGGCGTGCCCTGGAGGTGGCGCAGCTGGCGGACACCATCCGTGCCTTGCCACAGGGGCTGGACAGCGTGGTCGGGCGTTCCGGCGTGCGCCTCTCCGGTGGTCAGCGGCAACGCCTGGCAATCGCCCGCATGGTGCTCGCCGAACCGAAGGTGGTGATCCTCGACGAGGCGACTTCCGCCCTCGATGCCGCCACCGAATATGCCCTGCACCAGGCGCTGGAGCGCTTCCTCGAAGGCCGCACCACGCTGATCATCGCCCACCGCCTGTCTGCGGTGAAACAGGCCGACCGCGTGCTGGTGTTCGACGGCGGGCGCATCGCCGAGGACGGCGATCACCAGCAACTGATCGCCGAAGGCGGGCTTTACGCGCGCCTGTACGGTCACCTGCAGCAGGGTTGATCAGCCGTAGCGGGTGACTTCCAGGAAGGCCACGCAATTGCCCAGGTCGTGGAAGACCCGCGCGCCGCCGATGTCGTTGTAGGGAATGCCCAGCAACAGGTCGAGCAGCGAAGCATCGGTGCGGTAGTGCGGGCGCCAGTCCAGCAGCCCCTCGAGGTAGGCAATATCCGGCACGCCGGGAAGGAAGTTGCCCATCAGCAGGCGGCCGCCGGGCAGCAGGCGAGCGAACAGGTTGCGGGTCAGGTCGCGGGCGTCATGGTCATCCAGCACCTCGTACAGGCCCGGCGAGTAGATCAGGTCGAAATGGCTCAGGTCCTGGCGCCCGTAGAACAGCTCGTCCAGGGTGCACTGCTGCGTCTGGATGCCGAGCGCGGCGTAACTGGCCTCCACCGTCTGCAGGGACAGGGACTGCGCATCCAGCGCGGTGAACTGGAGGAATCGACCATGGCGCAGCGAGCGCGCCAGCTCGACTTCGCGCAGGTGTCCGCAGCCCACGCAGAGAATGCGCGCCTGGCCGCTGAGCTGGTCGCAGCAGCGGTCGATCTCCCGCGCCAGCAACTGGCGGCGCGAGCGCAGCGCGCGGGACGCGGGGGCAGAGCTGGCGTAGCGGAACAATTCATCGGTGGGGCCGTCGGGCAACAGCGAGCGCAGGGTGCTGTCGATGCCGTACAGGTAATCCATCAGCACGGCGTTGCCGGCGCCTTCGCCCATCGGCCGTTCGCGACGCCGGGGAAAGGGCACCACGCGCAGGCTCTCCGCGGGCGGCGCGCTGCCCGTGGCGAGGGTCAGCAGATCGGTCTCGCCATCCCTGAGGTGGCGCAGTTGTTGTTCGAGTTGCTCGATGGCTTCGGTTAGCGAGTCCGGATGCTGAGTGCCATTGTCCATTGCCGTCCACCTGGGAAATCGCGCAGTGAAAAGAATGCGTCACCGGCCGCGCCGGTGCCCCGTCCAACACCTTAGGGGCCGCTTGGCCCCGGGCCATCATCTGAATGAATGACGGCGGCGAAATTTCAGCGCTGCCCGAGCCGCACCAGCAGGCTGACCAGTTCGGCCTGACGGCTGGTGTGGGTCTTGCGGAACAGCGCGCGCAATTGGCTGCGGACCGTATTGATCGAGGTGCCGAGCTGTTCCGCGCACTGCTCCGGCGCCAGGCCGCGGACCAGCAGGGCGCCCAGGCGCTGTTCGGCCGGGGTGAGGCCGAACAGTTCGCCGAGCAGGCGGCTCTGGCGATGTGCGTCGAGTAGCGCCAGCAGCACCAGGGGGCGCTGGAAGGGCTGGTTGAAGTTCGCTTCGGCGGGCACCGGGGTGACCAGCAGTTCCTGCCCGCTGCCATCGCCCAGCGGCAGCCAGCCGGCCTTGCCCTTGCCGGAGCGCGGCGCAGCGTGGCGCACCAGGGCCTGGAGTTTCGCGTCGTGCTGGCGGCAGTGCAGGCGCCCGAAGACTTCCTGGAACAGCCCGGCGCGCTGCCCGAGGCGCTGCTGCGCCGCCTGGTTGGCGTAAAGGACCCGGGCGTTGCCTTCCAGCAGCCAGAGTGGCGTGGGGTGCTGGTCCAGCAGCAGGTCGCGGTGGGCCAGTTGCTGGCGCATCTCGTCGATGCGACCGAACATCCGCGCGGCGCGGGTCAGGTGCTCGCTAAGGCGGGTCAGCAGGGTTTGTTCCTGCGCGTCGGGATAGCGAGCGCCGAGGCTGGTCAGCACCGACAGGTAGACGCCGGAGTTGGCCTGTTCGTTGAGCTTCAGGCAGGACACGTTGTGCATGCCGTTGGGGCGCTGGAATTCCTGGTAGTAGGGATCGCGGGCCATGCGCTGCGGGCCGTACTCCTCGCGGTCGTGGTACCAGTGGCCGACCGGGCGGTGGAGCATGAAGCCCTTGGACGGATCGATGGTGCAGAACTCGCGGTTGTAGGTTTCGATGGCGCCGGGATCGCAGAGGTTGATCTCGCTGGCCAGCGCACCGCTCTCGGTCTGGTCCCAGAACAGCAGGGCGCCTTGCTGGCGGCCGCTGGCGCAGATCAGCTCGGTGAGCAGCGGCAGCCAGTTGGCCTCGTCGAGCACGCACTCGTAGGTCAGGCCCACCAGGCGGTCGTAGCGTCTGTCCATATCCCGCCGAGGCATGGCCGCTCCATCCGTTGCTTGCCGGTTGCACGTTGCGCCTTGCAGATTGCACTTTGCAGATTGCACGATCGGCTCAGGTATGGCACATGGCCTTCGCTGTCGCAAGGCCACTAATCGGCTACCTGGTCGCCGCGGCGGGCAGGCGACGGAAGGTGTTTTGCGCTCAGCAGCCACGGTATTTCCGCTGGACGGCAGGCATCCAGCCGACCAAGCGTCATGCCCTTCGGTTTGAGGATTTCCAGTGATCGGCTAGAAGTTAAGGAACGGGCCGCCTGACAGAAAAGTCCCCGAGGCGGAGCGCCAGCTCCTCCCCTGTGGCCTGGCAGGGATCAGAAGAAGGAAGTCGAAACTGGTTATGGATGCAATGGGACTTTTGCCGACCCGGCGTACGACGCGTCTGCTCAAGCTGGTCTGGCCGTTCATGGTCGTGGTCCTGCTGCAGACGCTGATCGGCAGCGGCAGCTTCTTTATCCTCTCCGGGGTGCGCGCCTATGTGGGCGGCGAGAGCCTCTGGTCCAAGGGCCAGAAGGACGCCATCCATTACCTGCAACTCTACGGCCAGAGCCGCGACACGGAGGATTACCAGCGCTACCGCACCGCCATTGCCATTCCCCAGGGCGATCGCACCTTCCGCGCGGCTCTCGACCTCAGCCAACCTGACCTCGACCTCGCTCGCAGCGGTGCCCTGCAGGGCGGCATCCATCCCGACGATGTCGGCGCGCTGATCTGGCTGTACCGCTATTTCCACGAATACAGCTACTTCGACCAGGCGGTGAAGATGTGGATCATCGGCGACGCCTATCTCGATCAGCTGGAACAACTGGCCGACGAGATGAGCGCAAAGATCCGCGCCGACGACGTCCGCCCCGGCGACCTGAGCTACTGGAACAGCCGCATCCAGGCCATCAACGACGGCGTCACGCCCGCCGCCATGGCCTTCTCCGCCGCGCTGGGGCAGGGCTCGCGGATGATCATGTGGGTGCTGCTGGTGGCCAACGGCCTGACCGGGCTGGCATTGATCCTCCTGGCGGTGTGGCGCACACGCAAGCTGCTGCACCAGCAGCGAGCCTTTGAAAGTGCGCTGGACACCGAGCGCGAGCGCGCGCAGACCACCCTGGCGGCAATCGGCGACGGCGTGGTCACCCTCGACGACCACGAATGCATCGCCTACTTCAACCCGGCGGCGGAGCGCCTGATCGGCTGGGACAACTCCATGGCCGTCGGCCTGCCGCTGCGCTCGCTGCTGCGCGTGCTGGACGAGAGCTCCCAGGTCGAGGGCCTGCCCCTGGTGGGACAGATCCTGCGTGGCGAAGTGGACGGCGGCAGCGAGACCAGCAAGCTGATCCAGCGTCTGGACGGTACCAGCGTGGCGGTAACCCTGGTGGCCACGCCGATTCACGCCGATGGCCGGGTAGTCGGCGTGGTGCTGGTGCTGCACGACATGACCCGCGAGCGCCAGTACATGGCCAGCCTGTCCTGGCAGGCGACCCATGACGCGCTGACCGGCCTGACCAACCGCCGCGAATTCGAATTCCGCCTGAAGCAGGCCCTGGAAAGCTCGGCGGATTCGCACGACCAGCACTCGCTGATGTATCTGGACCTGGACCAGTTCAAGCTGGTCAACGACACCTGCGGCCATGCCGCCGGCGATGAACTGCTGCGCCAGGTCTGCTCGGTGCTGCAGCAGTGCCTGCGCGATGGCGACACCCTGGCGCGCCTGGGCGGTGATGAGTTCGGCATCCTCCTGGAACACTGCCCGCCGGACATGGCGGTACAGATCGCCGAGCGCATCCGCCTGACCGTGCAGGCGTTGCACTTCATGTGGGAAGGGCGCGGCTTCAACGTCACCGTGAGCATCGGCGTGGTGCACATCTCGGCCATGCTGGTGTCGGTCGAGGAGGCGCTGCGCTGCGCCGACATGGCCTGCTACATGGCCAAGGAAAAGGGCCGCAACCGTGCCCAGGTGTTCCGCCCCGACGATACCGAATTGTCCAACCGCGTCGGCGAGATGGCCTGGGTGCAGCGAATTCGCCTGGGCCTGGAGGAGGAGCGCTTCTGCCTCTTTGCCCAGCCGATCTTCCCGGTCGACGAGCGCGTGATGGAGGGCGCCCACGTCGAGCTGCTGCTGCGCCTGAACGACGAGTGCGGCCGGCTGGTGGCTCCGATCAACTTCATTCCCGCGGCGGAGCGCTACGGGCTGATGCCGGACATCGACCGCTGGGTGGTCGAGAATGCCTTCAGGATCCTCGCCGAACGCATTGCGGACGGCGGTTACGAACCGATCCATACCTGCGCCATCAACCTCTCCGGCGCGACCATCGGTGACGACACCTTCCTCGACTTCCTTCGTGAAGTGCAGCCACGTTATGGCATCGAGCCGTCGAGCGTGTGCTTCGAGATCACCGAGACCAGTGCCATCGCCAACCTGGTCAACGCCACGCGCTTCATCCAGGAGCTCAAGGCCCTGGGCTACCGCTTCTCGCTGGATGACTTCTGCGCCGGCATGTCTTCCTTCGTCTACCTCAAGCACCTGCCGGTGGACTACCTGAAGATCGACGGCAGCTTCATCAAGGACATGCTCGAGGACCCCATCGACCGAGCCATGGTCCAGGTCATCAACCAGATTGGCCACGTGATGGGCAAACGCACGGTGGCGGAGTTCGTTGAGACCCAGGAAATCCTCGAAGTCCTGCGCGAAATCGGCATCGACTATGCCCAGGGGTATGGCCTAGCGCGGCCGCAGCCCTTCAATCGGAACTTCCTGCGTGAGACGCACGTCGCAGCCGTGGCATCCGACACAACCTCCGGACGGTGACGCGCAGCCAGGAGAGGACTAACCTGAGGCCTGATTTACCGGTGCTTGCATGGATCGACCAGCAACGGAGCCTTGGATGAACGACACCTTTGTTCGCAGTGGGCCGCTCAAGGAACTTTCCAGTTACCCGCACTGGGCGCAACGCCTGGTGCAGGAATGCGAGACCAGCCGCCTGGCGGTGGTGGGCCACCCACTCTACGCGCGAATGCGCGACGGCCAGCTGAGCCGCCAGACCATGCGCGCCTTCCTCATCGGCGGCTGGCAGGTGGTGGAGCAGTTCCCCCTGTACATGTCCCACAACCTGCTCAAGACCCGTTTCGGCCGCAGCCCTGGCGAGGACATGGCGCGGCGCTGGCTGATGCGCAACATCCGCGTCGAGCTCAACCACGCCGACTACTGGGTACGCTGGGCCGAGGCCTATGGTGTGACCCTGGCCGAACTCAAGGCGCAACTGGTGCCCGCCGAACTCCACGCCCTTGGTCACTGGTGCTGGCACAGCTGTGCCACCGAAGAGCTGGCGCTGGCCATGGCGGCCACCAACTACGCCATCGAAGGCGCGACCGGAGACTGGTCGGCGCTGGTCTGCTCCAGCGATACCTACGAACGCACCCTGCCGGCCGGCGCCCGCAAGGACGCCATGCGCTGGCTGAAGATGCACGCGCGCTACGACGACGATCATCCCTGGGAAGCCCTGGAGATCATCTGCACCCTCTGCGGCCCGCAGCTCGCCATGCCGCGCTGCCTGGCCCTGCGCGAGGCGATCTGCAAGAGCTACGGCTACATGCGCATGTTCCTCGACCAGTGCCTGGCACTGGAGCAGGCCCAGAGTGGGCTGCGGCGGGGATCTTCGATGAAGGCGGCGGGGTAGGGGCTGGTTGTGCTCCGGCGCAGGGGAATGCCCTCACCCTGGCCCTCTCCCTGCGGGAGAGGGCCAGGGTGAGGGGCTTTCAGCGGACCGCCAATCGAATCCTCACGGCACGAGAATGATCTTCTCGCTGCTGCCTTCGTTGATCTCGTGGTAATGCTGTACACCCTCGCTCAGCGGCACTTCGCGCAGGCCGGTGGGCAACGGCAGCCTGCCGTCGTCGAACCACTGGCCGAACTGGCGCAGCATCGCGGCGCAGGCGAGCGTGTCGTACAGCAGCGAGTTCACCCCCACCACTGAACCGCCACGGCGATACAGCGCCAGGGCCGGCAACTGCACATGGCCGTCCACCGGTGCGGCGATGATGGCGATGCGGCCGAAGGTGGCCAGGGCGGAAACGGCGGCTGGCAGCCAGAAACCGGTGGTATCGAAGATCACCTCGGCGCCGCCGGGGAAATGTTCTTCCACCTGTGCCGCCAGCGTTTCCGCCGAGCCCAGCAGGATGCTCGGGACGCCCTGGGCCTGCAGTTCCACCTGTGATTCGGCACGCCGTACGGCGCCCAGCACCTGCGCACCACGGGCCTTGGCCAGGGAAATGGCCGCCGCGCCGACAGCGCCGGAGCCGATCACCAGCAGGCGCGTAGCGTTACCGACCTGGCTGCGCTCCAGGGCGTCCCAGGCGGTGGTGAAGGGCACGCCGCAGCTGGCGGCCTGGGCGAAGCTCAGGCGTTCGGGCATCAGCGCCACGCCGCCGGCCGGCACGCTCATCAACTGGGCGTGGCTGCCATTGCGGCTGAAGCCGAGGCCGCGACCGGTGCCCCAGACGGACTTGCCCAGCAGCTCGGTCGGGCCCTGTACCACGGTACCGGCGAAATCGCGGCCGGGCACGCGGGGCAGCGTGGTGTAGGGGAAGCGACCGAGGACGTTCTTCACGTCGCTGGGGTTGAGTCCGGCGGCGTGGACTTCCACCAGCACTTCGTCGGCGGCGGGCACCGGGTCGGCGATCTCGGTGAAGCTCAGGGCGGCGAGGTCGCCGGTGCGGTCGAATTGCAGGGCTTTCATGGCACGGGTCCTTGGCAAGCAGTGGGAGTGAGGAATCAGTGCAGCCAGCGGGTCAGCAGCGGCAGGGCGTTCTCGCCGATCTGCATGCCCAGCAGGCCGACCAGCGCCACCAGCGGCGGCGCCGGCGAGCGGAAGTCGAGGAAGTGGTAGGCGAGGCCGACGGCGATGCCGATGGCCAGGGAGATCAGGTAGCTCATGTGTCCTCCGTGGATCGCTCCGGCGGCCGGGTGGGATGGAGGCAGTCTAGGGGCTGCGGGAGGGCGTCGCCGGTCAGGGACTTCGGAATATCGGACAGATGTCGGTGGGGAGTATTGGATGGGCGTGCCAGGTGCCGAGCGGCAGTGCCCGTTGCAGGAACGGGCCATGCTCGCGATCAGTCGGCAGGGTCGGCGCTTTCTTTTGCTCTGGTGCTGCCGGACTGTCGCGTTGACCTGGGTGTTTCCGCGCCGCTTCGGCATACGCGCGGATTCTGGGTTTCGCCCCCTCGGGCGACCTTCTTTGGCAAACGCCCCAAAGAAGGCAAAGGTCTAGCCCCGGACATCCGGTTTTTCGCTTGGGCGAAAAATACCCTCGTCGAATCGAAGTTTCAGGGGCACACCACGAAGGGCCATCCCTGGCCCATCGTGGCTCTCGCGGCATCCATGCCGCTCAACCCCTGAAACTCCAATTCAACGAGGCCTCCTGAACGGGGCATTCCGGAGCGCTTGGGTGTTTCTCTGGAAGTCTTCTAGACGCTGGAGCCAGAGCCAGAGCCAGAGCCAGAGCCAGAGCCAGAGCCAGAGCCAGAGCCAGAGCCAGAGCCAGAGCCAGAGCCAGAGCGTGGAGCAGGCTTTTCCTGTAGGAGCGAGCTTGCTCGCGAACCCGCACGGCACGGTGCAATGCCGGTCGCGAGCAAGCTCGCTCCTGCGAAAGGCCAGGCCTACCGGGCGCAGTATTCCGAAGGCGCCACGCCCAGCTCACGGCGGAACATCTCGCTGAAGCTCCCCGGCTGATAGCCCAGACCATGGGCAATCTGGCTCACCGCGAGGCCCTCGTTGAGCTGCGCCACCGCCGTGGCCAACTGCACCTGCCGGCGCCACTGGGCGAAGCCCATGCCCAGGCTGCGCTGGAACAGGCGGGCGAGGGTGCGCACGCTGGCGCCGGCATCGGCGGCGTGCTGTTCGAAGGAGATGTCCTGCGACGGCTCGGCCATCACCGCCAGGCACAGGTTCAGCAGGCGGCGGTCGGAGTCGTCCGGCAGCGGCACGCGCAGCAGCAGGCTGCGGGCGCGTTGCAGTTCCAGCACGGCCAATTGCGACAGTGCCTGGTAGTAGTCGGTGTCCGGCTCGCGCTCGTGCTGCACCAGGGTGACGATCAGCTCGCGCAGCAGCCCGCCGACCTCGAATGCCTGCACCTGCTCACCGAGGGAGTCTGCCGTTCCCGGTCGCAGGTAGATGTTGCGCATCTGCAACTCGCTGACCACGCGAATCCCATGGGGCACCTGCGGCGGCAGCCAGACGGCGCGGTTGGGTGGCACCAGCAGCGCTTCGGCGGGCGTTTCCAGCCACATCACCCCGGACATGGCGTAGAGCACCTGCCCCCAGTCATGGGAGTGCGGCTCGATGTGCAGCCCGCGCGGGTAGCTGCGGGCCAGGGCGCGGAGGGAGGCGGGGGTGGCGTCGAAATCAGGGGGAGCGGCGCGGGCCATGGGGTGACTCGGGCAGTAGCGATGGGCCGCATGGTAGTCGCCGCGCGGCTCGCTGACGAGAGCGCGGCACTTGGACTGGCAGGCTGGCGCACCACCTTGTCACGAATTCTTTACGCTGCGGCGGCATGCCGCACGGAGCTTTGCGGGGTGTAAGGGTTTCTTGCCGGGCCGCCGGCGCGGTCGCCCCGAGAGCGGCCCGCTGCCGGCTTGTTCCGAAGCCCGCCGCCGGTTGTCATGAGGGTATTCCAAACGCCTGGACGGCCCCGCGCCGAACCAGCCGATAACGACAACGAGGAGGCCGGATGAACGCCGTGTCCAAGATCGAGCAGCACAACCCCATCGGCACCGACGGCTTCGAGTTCGTCGAATTCACCGCCCCCGACGCCCAGGGTATCGAGCAACTGCGCCAGCTGTTCACCGGCATGGGCTTTACCGAAACCGCCAAGCACCGGTCCAAGGAAGTCTTCCTGTTCCAGCAGAACGACATCAACATCGTGCTCAACGGCAGCCCCACCGGCCACGTCCACGAGTTCGCCAGGAAGCATGGCCCGAGCGCCTGCGCCATGGCCTTCCGGGTGAAGAATGCCGCCCAGGCCGCCGCCTACGTCGAATCCCAGGGCGCCAGGCTGGTGGGCAGCCACGCCAACTTCGGCGAGCTGAACATCCCCTGCGTCGAAGGCATCGGCGGTTCGCTTCTGTACCTCGTCGACCGCTATGGCGACAAGAGCATCTATGACGTCGACTTCGAGTTCATCGAAGGCCGCAGCGCCACCGACAACGCCGTCGGCCTGCTGTGCATCGACCACCTGACCCACAACGTCAAGCGCGGCCAGATGGACGTCTGGTCCGGCTTCTACGAGCGCATCGCCAACTTCCGCGAGATCCGCTACTTCGATATCGAAGGCAAGCTCACCGGCCTGCTGTCCCGCGCCATGACCGCGCCCTGCGGCAAGATCCGCATCCCGATCAACGAGTCGGCGGACGACAAGTCGCAGATCGAGGAATTCATCCGCGAGTACCACGGCGAAGGCATCCAGCACATCGCCCTGACCACCGAGAACATCTACGAAACCGTGCGCCAGCTGCGCGCCAACGGCGTGGACTTCATGACCACTCCGGACACCTACTACGAGAAGGTCGACACCCGCGTCGCCGGCCACGGCGAATCGCTGCAGGACCTGCGCGAGCTGAGCATCCTGATCGACGGCGCGCCGGGCGACGACGGCATCCTGCTGCAGATCTTCACCAACACGGTGATCGGCCCGATCTTCTTCGAGATCATCCAGCGCAAGGGCAACCAGGGCTTCGGCGAGGGCAACTTCAAGGCCCTGTTCGAATCCATCGAGGAAGACCAGATTCGCCGTGGCGTGATCTCCGATCAGTGACTCGCTAGCAGGGTGGCCGCGCACGTAGCGTGGCCACCCGCGGAGAACCGCCATGCTCACCCTGTATTCCTACTGGCGCTCCAGCGCCGCCTACCGCGTGCGCATCGCACTCGGTCTCAAGGGCCTGGCCTACCGCCAGGTGCCGGTGCACCTGGTGAAGGACGGCGGCCAGCAGCACGCCGCCGACTACCAGGCGCTCAATCCCCAGGAACTGGTGCCGCTGCTGGTGGACGGTGACGCGCGCATTGCCCAGTCCCTGGCCATCCTCGAATACCTCGACGAAACCCATCCGCAACCCGGCCTGCTGCCGCGCGATGCGCTGCAACGCGCCCAGGTTCGCGCGCTGTCCCTGCATATCGCCTGCGACATTCACCCGCTGAACAACCTGCGTGTGCTGCAGTACCTCAGCGGCCCGCTGGCGGTGGCGGACGAGGCGAAGACGGCATGGATTCGCCACTGGGTCGAAACCGGCCTGCATGCGCTAGAGGAGGGCGTTTCCGGCTGGTCCGGCCCGCTATCCCTGGGCGAGCGTCCCGGCTACTTCGAGGCCTGCCTGATTCCCCAGCTGTACAACGCCCGGCGCTTCGACTGCGACCTCTCCGGCTGCCCGCGCCTGCTCGCCATCGCCGCGCGCTGCGAGCTCCTCGAAGCCTTCCAGCAGGCCGCCCCGGAGGTGCAGCCCGACGCCCAGTAACCCTGTAAACCAGCCTGCCCGCTCCACCGCTCTTTAGCCTTGCCTTGCCCGCACCGCCTGGCCACAAGCCGGGCGGCCGAATCCCGTCACAGATAACAACAACAGGTGACGCATGACGCGTGAAACTCAACACGCAGGCCAGCTCCAGCGCGGCCTGAAGAATCGCCATATCCAGCTGATCGCCCTCGGCGGCGCCATCGGTACCGGGCTGTTCCTCGGCTCGGCCGGGGTGCTCAAGTCCGCCGGGCCGTCGATGATCCTCGGTTACGCCATCGCCGGCTGCATTGCCTTCCTGATCATGCGCCAGCTCGGCGAGATGATCGTCGAGGAGCCCGTGGCCGGCTCCTTCAGCCATTTTGCGCACAAGTACTGGGGCGGTTTCGCCGGCTTCCTCTCGGGCTGGAACTGCTGGGTGCTGTACATCCTGGTGGGCATGTCGGAGCTCACCGCGGTGGGCAAGTACATCCACTACTGGTGGCCGGACGTGCCGACCTGGGCCACCGCCGCGCTGTTCTTCGTTGTGGTCAATGCGATCAACCTGTTCAACGTGAAGGCCTTCGGCGAGGCGGAGTTCTGGTTCGCCATCATCAAGGTCGCCGCCATCGTCGGCATGATCGCCCTGGGCTGCTACCTGTTGGCCAGCGGCACCGGCGGCGAACAGGCAACCGTGAGCAACCTGTGGGCCCATGGCGGCTTCTTCCCCAACGGCATCAGCGGGCTGGTGATGGCCATGGCGATCATCATGTTCTCCTTCGGCGGGTTGGAGATGCTCGGCTTCACCGCCGCCGAGGCCGACCAGCCGAAAAAGGTGATCCCCAAGGCGATCAACCAGGTGATCTACCGCATCCTGATTTTCTACATTGGCGCGCTCACCGTGCTGCTCTCGCTGACCCCGTGGGACAGCCTGCTGCAGACCCTCAACGCCTCCGGCGATTCCTACAGCGGCAGCCCCTTCGTGCAGATCTTCTCGATGATCGGCAGCGGCACCGCGGCGCACGTCCTCAACTTCGTGGTGCTCACCGCCGCGCTGTCGGTCTACAACAGCGGCACCTACTGCAACGGCCGCATGCTGGTCGGCCTGGCGGAGCAGGGTGATGCCCCGCGCGCGCTGGCCAAGGTGGACAGCCGTGGCGTGCCGGTGCGCTCGCTGATGGTCTCGGCGGCGGTGACCTTCCTCGCCGTGCTGGTGAACTATCTGGTGCCGGCCCGCGCGCTGGAGCTGCTGATGTCCCTGGTGGTCGCCGCGCTGGTGATCAACTGGGCGATGATCAGCCTGGCGCACCTGAAGTTCCGCGCGCACATGGATGCCGAGGGCAAGCGCAGCGCCTTCCGGGCCGTCGCCTATCCGGCGGCCAACTGGCTGTGCCTGGGCTTCGTGGTGTTCATCCTTGGCGTCATGCTGCTCACGCCGGGCATCCAGGTCTCGGTCTACGCCATCCCGGTGTGGTTGCTGGTGATGTACGGCTGCTATCGCCTCAAACGTCAGCCGGCTGCGCGCAGCAGCGCCAGCGCGGCGCTGGCTGACTGACTTGGCGGCCTGATCCTACGTTGGGTCGAGCCGCGCGCGATTGACCGCGCGGCCCGATCCTTCCTAGAGTGACCGGGCCATTTTTCGTCAGAGGGATACTCATGAAAAAAGCACTTTGGCTGCTCGCCGCAGCCGTGCCGGTCATCCTCGTCGCCTGTGGTGGCGAAGAGAAGAAAGCGCCGCAGGTCGACGCACTGGTCCTGCCCGGCGATGCCAAGCTGGACTCGCGCAGCGTCTCGTACAAGTGCGAGGACGGCCGCAAGATCAGCGTGCAGTACCTGAACAAGGGCGACAACAGCCTGGCCGTGGTGCCGGTGACGGACGCCTCCAGCCTGGTCTTCGCCAACGTCATCTCCGCCTCCGGCGCGCGTTACGCCGCCGGGCAGTATGTCTGGTGGACCAAGGGCGAAGACGCGACCCTGTACAAGGACTGGAAAGGCGGCGAGCCCGCCGACGGCGTGGCCTGCAAGGAGCGTTGAGGCTTCCTGTACTGCGCTGACGAAAAAGCCCGGCATTGGCCGGGCTTTTTCATGGGCCGTCCGGGGAATGCTGCCCCGTAGGAGCGGACTTTGTCCGCGATCGGTTTCCGGCCGCTCCGAGCGGCGGTTGAACATCGCGGACAGAGTCCGCTCCTACAAGGGGCCCATCTGCCTGCGGGGCAGGAGAACGCGCGTCAGAAAGTGAACTCCAGGTTCACCGTCGGCGTCGAGGTGCGGGTGCCACGCCCGCCGTCCACGCCGAACTTGTTGTGCCAGTACTCGTAGCCCACGCCCAGCCACAGGTTCGGCTGGCGCTTGGTGCCCGGCAGGGTGGCGAACATCAGCGAGGTGCGCACCAGCGTTTCCGGCGCGGTGTCGTTGTCGTTGTAGTCCTCGCCCTTCTCCCCGGTGTAGTTGAGGAAGCCCTGGAACTTCGCGCCGTGGTCGCCCAGCTGGAATGGCCGCAGCCAGGTCAGGTTGAGCATGTAGGTGGTGTCGAAGGTGTGGTCCGGGTGTTTCACGTTGGGAATGCCGGAGTGGTTCTTCTCGCGGTAGTAGAACAGCGAGAGATCCAGCACGCCGGGACCGTTGAACTTGATGGTCGGGCCGAACACCAGTGCGCGCTTCTTCGCCGAGCCGAGGTTGTTGTTGCGGCTGGCGTCGAAGCCGAAGGTGAAGGCGTGGTCCTTCACCAGGCCCTTGCCCTGCGGCAGGTCGAACACCCGGGAGGCATACAGCTGGCTGCGGAACACGCCGTAGACCTCGCTGCTGCCGTGGTCGGTGCCCTTGCGCGGGTCATCGCTGTCGGATTGCAGCACGTCGAGGTGGAAGAAGTTGCTGCCGTAGCGGTAACCATCGGCGTGGCTGAAGCTGAAGATGCGCTTGCTGATGTCGTGCGGGTTGTTCGGGTTGGTGAAGCCCTTGCCGTAGCGGAAGCCCAGCGTGTTGCTGGTCCACTCGAAGAAGCGATCTTCCTCGGCCTGCGCCATGCCCAGCGGGGCAAGGACCAGCGCGGTACCGAGGGCGAACCGGCGGCCGTTGCTCAGGCGGCGGCTGGAACGCGGTTGGGGGCGGGCGGCGCCAGGGGCCGTCATCGCGGATGAAACCATGCTGCACCTCTGTGTTTTTCTTGTTTTTGTGGCTTGGGGGCCGGCGTCCCGCAGGAGGAATTGCGGTCGGTGACAGGCTGGGTTCTAATGGTTAATTGAGGACACTGCAAGAAAAACTTGTACACAAATACGTATACAAAAATTGACGCAAAAGTCAGGAAAGGGTGCTCTGCGGCGGGCTAGATGGCTTCGGGACAGCAGCGACGCTGCGCGCTATCCTGACGTTCATTTCCTCTTTGAATGCTTCCCATGCTGCAGATTTCCAATACCGTGCAGATCCCCGAGGCGGAGATCGAGCTGACTGCCATCCGCGCCCAGGGCGCCGGCGGGCAGAACGTCAACAAGGTGTCCAGCGCGGTGCACCTGCGCTTCGATGTGCGCGCCTCGACCCTGCCGGAGTTCTACAAGGAACGCCTGCTCGCGCTCAGCGACCAGCGCATCACCAGCGATGGTGTGGTGGTGATCAAGGCGCAGCAGTTCCGCACCCAGGAACAGAATCGCGAGGACGCGCTCAACCGCCTGGCGGAACTGATCCGCAGTGCCACGAAAGTGGAGAAGAAGCGCCGCCCGACCAAGCCGACGCTGGGCTCGAAAACCCGCCGGCTGGAGGGCAAGAGCAAGCGTGGGACGATCAAGGCGGGGCGGGGGAAGGTGGATTACTGAGCGCGGTCCGGGCCGTTGGGAATATCGACGCTCAGGCCTTCCCCTCACCCCAGCCCTCTCCCAGGGGAGAGGGGGCCGGTTGTGCCGGCTGACAGCATGGATTCATCCCGTACCGAACAGCCCCCTCTCGTGCTTGCGGGAGAGGGTGAGGGGCTCTTGGCCTTCGTAGGAGCGAGCTTGCTCGCGAACTAGGCCCCGCAGCGGAATCGCTTCGCGAGCAAGCTCGCTCCTACAGGAGTCCCCGACGGCAGGCGCAGTACTGTAGGGCGGATAACCTGGAACAGGTTATCCGCCGCCCCGCACGGCGGATAACGCTGGCGCGTTATGCGCCCTACGTGTGCTGCCTGCTCCTTCTGGATCGCACCGTCAGTGCACCAGCATCCCCGTGAACACATACGCCTGCGCCAGGGTGATCAAGCCGATGAACGCCGCGAAGATCAGGCTGTGCTTGACCGTGAAGCGGAACAGGTCCGACTCCCGGCCGACCATCCCGGTGGCCGCGCAGGCCACGGCGATGGACTGCGGCGAGATCATCTTGCCGGTGACTCCGCCCGTGGTATTGGCCGCTACCAGCAGTGTGTCGCTCACGCCGAGCTGGTGCGCGGTGGTCGCCTGCAGCGAGCCGAACAGGGCATTGGATGACGTGTCCGAGCCGGTGAGGAACACCCCCAGCCAGCCGAGGAACGGCGAGAAGAACGGGAAGGCCGCGCCGGTTCCCGCCAGTACCAGCGCCAGGGTCGTGGACATCCCCGAGTAGTTGGTGACGAAGGCGAAGGCCAGCACCATGCCGATGGTCAGTACCGGCCATTTGAGCTCCAGCAGGGTGTCGCGGAAGGTGGCCGCGCCGCTTTTCACGCCGATGCGCAGGATGGCCATGGAGATCAGCGCCGCGAGGAAGATCGCCGTTCCGCTGGCCGAGACCAGGTCGAACTTGTAGATCGCCGGCATCGGCGTCGGGTTGGCGACGATGGGGGCGGCTTTCAGGACCAACTGGTCGAGGTAGGGCACGGCGATCACCGCCACCCAGTTCTCCAGCGCGCCGCCGGGCAGGAACAGCGCCTTGAACGGCTTCATGGTCCAGATCGTCACCAGCACGGTGAGGATCAGGAAGGGCGACCAGGCCTTGATGATCTGCCCGAGGTTGTATTCGGATTCACGCTGGGCGCTGCCGTTCCCGCCGCCGAAGTTGCCGAGCGTCGCACTACCGTCGGCATTGATGCTGGAGAACTCCGTCTCGCGCAGATTCACCGGCTGCCACACCCGCAGGAACAGCGTCAGGCAGACCATGCTCAGCAGCGCCGAGGTGATGTCCGGCAGTTCCGGGCCGATGAAGTTGGAGGTGAGGAACTGGCTGATGGCGAAGGTACCGCCGGCCACCAGCAGCGCCGGCCAGGTTTCGCGAATGCCGCGCCAGCCGTCCATCATCGCCACCAGCCAGAAGGGCACGATCACCGACAGGATCGGCAGCTGCCGCCCGGCCATGGCGCCGATCTTGAAGGCGTCCACCCCCGACACTTGCCCGGCGACGATGATCGGGATGCCCAACGCACCGAAGGCTACCGGCGCGGTGTTGGCGATCAGGCACAGGCCGGCGGCGTACAGCGGGTTGAAGCCCAGGCCGACCAGCAGCGCCGCGGTGATCGCCACCGGCGCACCGAAGCCCGCCGCGCCTTCGAGGAACGCGCCGAAGGAGAAGCCGATCAGTACCACCTGCAAACGCTGGTCGGTAGTGATCGACAGCACCGAGCTGCGGATGATCTCGAACTGCCCGCTCTTCACCGTCAGCTTGTAGAGGAACACCGCCGCCACGATGATCCAGGCGATCGGCCAGAGCCCGTAGAAGAAGCCGTAGACCGCCGAGGCCAGCGCCTTGTCCACCGGCATGTGGTAGACGGTGATGGCGATCAGCAGCGACAGCACCAGGGTGATCGCGCCAGCGACGTGCCCCTTCAGGCGGAACACCGCCAGGGCGAGGAAGAAGAAAATGATCGGCACGAGGGCCGCCAGTGCCGACAGCCCGAGGCTGCCAAGCGGGGTGTAGAGCTGTTGCCAGGTTTGCATGGGGATTGTCCCTTGTTGTTGTGGATGCACACGGCAAAGCGTCAGCGCTGGATAACTCTCCTGGGTGGTGCGTTGGACGGCGGCCGGCGATGCGCCGGCGTCCATGGAAAAAGCCCCGGCACGCGA